>JAPKBD010000425.1 GCA_028824965.1 Alphaproteobacteria bacterium
TCAATAAACGCCCGGGATGCGGTGGGTTTTTCATGCCCAATATTTTGTCCACTGTCTGTGCCCCTTAATGGTAGTCGGTGAAGTCCACGACATGAGCGTGTCCATCCGAGAATTCAAAAGTGATGCGCCAATTGGACCTTACGGTAACGGCCCATTGCGCACTTCGATCACCGGAAAGTCGATGCAGCCGTAACGATGGCCGATCCATGTCTTCCGGCAGACCTGCCGCACTAAGAGCGGCCAATATGCCCGTTATTCGATCCACCATATCAGGCGGTAATCGGCTACCATCATCACGTTCAAAAAGCCGCTTCAGGCCACGAAGGCGAAATGACTTAATCATGCGACATGATTTGTATCATGTCGCGCGACATGCGTCAATTAGCTGTGGATAGGTTCACCTTAGTGTATCTCGTTGGAATCGGCCATGGCGCGGCCCAAGGCTTCGACGTCGAAGCCTGGCTCGCGGCAGGCATCCAGGATCACGGCTTCCCGGCGTTCCAACAGCTTGCATGCCTCGGGGATATCACGGGCGACATCGTGAGGGATGACGACAGCGCCATGGCGGTCGGCGTGGATCAGATCGTTGGAGCTGACCAGCATGCCCGATACATTGACGTCCAGATCGAAATCTTCCAAATGCACATGGGCGTGGGAGGGGCCGACCCGATCCGCAATGAATTGGAAACCCGGCGCACAGGCGTCAATGTCCCGCACAGAGCCATCGGTCACCACACCAAGGCAACCTAGTGACTGGTGAATGGTGGACTGCACCTCGCCCCAAAAGGCACCATAGGCGCGATGGATGCCGTCCAGATCCTGGATAATGGCGATGGTGGGGCTGTTGCCGTTGGCCACATAACGATAGTAGTTCAGGCGTTGCTCACGCATGTCTGGGGCAGGTCGCGTAGCTGGCTGAAAGGAACGAATAGTGGCTGTGCGGGCATATCCGACTATGGGGGCCAGATCAGGGAACGCACAGACCAGCGGCTCAACCGTGAAGCCAATGGCCCGGCGTTCGGGCGATGTCAGCTCCAACGCGTTGCAGATGGTGGGGGTGTCCCAGGCGCGCAGGGCGGCTAGTTCAGTTTCGTTCAATTGCTCAGTTTGTTGTTGGTCGGTCATAAATCGTTGGCTTCCTAAATCTATATTCCAAGGTATTGATGCTGCACTCCTGGGTTGGCGCGCAGTTCCGTTGAGTTGCCGCTCCAGACCAGATGGCCTTTTTCGACAATAAAGTGGCGGTCGCAGATCTGCGTCAAGGCATCGACATTTTTATCGATCACCAGGATCGACTGACCCGCATCTTTCAGGCCAGCCAGACAAGACCAAATCTCTGTCCGGATCAAGGGGGCAAGGCCTTCCGTCGCCTCATCGAGTAACAAAAGTTTTGGGTTGGTCATCAGGGCCCGGCCAATGGCCAGCATCTGTTGCTCACCGCCTGAAAGCTGATTGCCCATGGAGTTCTGGCGCTCCAAGAGGCGGGGGAACAGCTCATAGACCCGTGCCAGGGTCCATTCACCCCCATGCGTGGCCTTGCGTGCGGTTGCAACCAGGTTTTCGTACACGGTCAAGTTCGGAAAGATCTGCCGACCCTCAGGTACCAACCCAAGGCCAAGCTTGGCTATACGATAGGGGGGCAGGCCCGATAGGCTTTGGCCCTGAAAGCTTAGCTCGCCGCCCCGTGGTTCCATCAAGCCCATGATCGTGCGAATGGTCGTGGTCTTGCCCATGCCGTTGCGGCCCATCAGGCTAACAACCTGGCCGGCTTCTACAGACAGGCTCATGCCAAACAGGGCCTGGCTTTGCCCATAGAATGCATTTATGCCCGATAGTTCAAGCATCCGCCGCTTCCGTTCCCAAATAGGCGGCGCGCACAGCCGCATCGGCGCGGATCTGTGCCGGTGCCCCTGTGGCAATGGCCCGGCCATAGACCAGAACGGTGATACGATCCGCCAGGGCAAAGACCGCGTCCATGTCATGCTCAATCAGAACAATCGTATGGTTGCCCCTCAGGCCCTGCAACAGTTCCACCATGCGGGTGGATTCGTCCCGTCCCATCCCCGCCATGGGTTCATCCAACAATAACAACGATGGCTCTGTCGCCAACGCCATGGCAATTTCAAGCTGTCGCTGTTCCCCATGGCTTAAATTCGCCGCTGGGACATCGCCGCGATCGCCGAGGCCAATATGCTCCAACGCCGCCTGGGCGGGATCGCGCAAGGCAGGGTCCTTTTGCGCGGGTCGCCAGAACCGGAACGAATGGCCCGCGTGGGCCTGGATTGCCAGGGCAACATTGTCCAGGGCGGTAAAATCCTGAAAGATGGAGGTGATCTGGAATGATCGCGCCAGCCCCAGGGCGGACCGTGCGGGTATAGACATGGATGTGATATCACGCCCCGCAAAGGTTACCCGTCCCCGGTCGGGGCGCAATTCCCCGGACAGCTGGGCGATTAACGTGGTCTTGCCTGCGCCATTGGGGCCGATGATGGCATGAATTTCCCCCGGTAAGATGTCCAGATGCAGATCATCCGTGGCAACCAGACTGCCAAAGCTTTTACACAATCCTTCGATACGCAGGGCGGGCTCAATCATGGTTCCCACCTTTCGCTTTTGCCTTAGATGTAAACAGGGCATGGATGCCACCCCGGCCAAACAGCACAATGGCGATCAGGACCGGGCCCATGATAATGGCCCAATGCTCGCCCGCATCTTTCATGACCATATCCATCCACTCGGGCAGATATTCTTCCAGCAAAAGGAACGCACTGGCGCCCAGCACCGGCCCGATTAAAGTGCCGATGCCGCCCATGATGACCATGATCATGATCTCACCGGAATGGGTCCAATGC
>JAPKBD010000426.1 GCA_028824965.1 Alphaproteobacteria bacterium
TCCAGCTCCATCACCAGGCGCAGCACGCCATGGGCTGCGGGATGCTGGGGCCCGAAATTCAGGGTCATGTTTTTGATATCGACTTCGGCCATCAGCCCGGCTCCTGCCCATCAGCTTTTTCATCGCCTGGTCGCGTCTGCGGCACAGCGGCCGCGCCTTCCCAGGGGGAGAGGAAATCAAATTTGCGGAATTCCTGAGGCAATTTAACGGGATCGTAGATCACCCGCTTGCGTTCTTCGTCATAGCGCACTTCGACATAGCCGGTCAGGGGAAAATCCTTGCGCAGGGGATGCCCTTCAAAGCCATAGTCGGTCAAAATACGGCGCAAGTCGGGATGATCGTCGAACATCACGCCGTACATATCCCAGACCTCCCGTTCGAACCAATTGGCCGAATTATGCACGCCGGTGACGGAGGGCACCGGGGTCATTTCATCTGTTTCCACTTTGACCCGGACGCGTTGGTTATGAACCATGCTCAACAGATTATAGACGACATCAAAGCGTTTTGCCCGCTCGGGGAAATCAACGCCGCAGATATCCACCAACACCTTGAACAGGCACAAGGGGTCATCGCGCAAAAAGGTCACAACTTTGACCACATGCTCTGCCCTGGCCGTGACGATCAGTTCACCAAGGGCGACTGACGTCCCGATAACCTGGTCCGCCAGTACAGCGCCAATGTGTTGGCCCAATTCCCGTAATGCCGCCTCGTCCACCATTTTTTGTCCGCTCTGTCCCTAAGGTTTGCTGTGATAGATGAGTATTATCTTGGCTAAATTTGGGGTCTATCGCCGGAATGTGCCTGTGCGACGAATTTTTTTCTGCAATTGCAGAATTCCATAGACCAGCGCCTCCGCCGTGGGGGGGCAGCCGGGGACATAGATGTCGACGGGGATGATTCGATCACAGCCCCGCACCACGGAATAAGAATAATGATAATAACCGCCGCCGTTGGCGCAGCTGCCCATGGAGATCACATAGCGTGGCTCCGGCATCTGGTCATAGACTTTGCGCAGCGCAGGCGCCATTTTGTTGGTCAGTGTACCGGCCACGATAATGACGTCGGATTGCCTTGGTGAAGCGCGCGGTACAACGCCCATACGATCCAGATCATAGCGTGGCATATAGGCGTGGATCATCTCCACCGCGCAGCAGGCCAGACCGAACGTCATGGGCCACAAAGACCCGGTTCGGGCCCAATTGACCACTTTGTCCAGTTGCGCCGTGACAAAACCTTTATCGGCGAGTTCTTCGGAGAATTCCACGAAGGATGCGTTTTGTCCCTGAACCACCAATCCAGTATTCTGCGCCGTACCCTTAGGGTCCTGCAGCGCAGTTAGCGGCGCAGTTTTCTGGGCATTGACACTGGTATCTTCTATTCCCATTCCAACGCGCCTTTTTTCCATTCATAGACAAAGCCGATGGTCAGGATGCCCAAAAAGACCATCATGGACCAAAAACCCAGCAGGCCGATTTGACCGAGGGAGACCGCCCAGGGAAACAGGAATGCCACTTCCAGATCAAAGATAATGAACAAAATTGCGACCAGATAAAACCGCACATCGAAGCGCCCGCGGGCATCGTCAAACGCCTCGAACCCACATTCGTAAGCGGACAATTTTTCCGGGTCGGGATGGCTCGGTACCACAACCATAGACGCGACCACCATGACAACGGCAAGGCCGATGGCAACAGCGAAGAACATCAAGATTGGTAAGTATTCTCGTAAAAGATCATCCACGGCGGAAAGCCTCCCTAGTGCCCGGACCGAACGAGTGTCCCAGACACACATTCCTATACCGGCTTCTCTTCCGCGCTGCAATGGTGGGAGCTGGATTTCTGCATGAAATCGACAATTTCGTTCCGCAACAAATCTATCATGCGGCGATGACAAGGTGTTGGGTGGAAAGGCCCACTCCATCCACCGATCCCGCTGCTATCGCGGGCCCTGGTAACCAAAACGCCCCCTACGAAGAACCGCAAGGGGCGTTGTTATGGTTGCCGGCCAATTCGTTTTGGCCTTCGTTGTTAAGAGGCGGCGTTATCGGCCTTGTTCTTGCGTCTGCGCCGGGCGACAGCCAGGCCGGAGAGAATGACCAAACCCGAGCCAAACAACGGCAATGCCGCAGGCACCGGTGCGGCTGATACCACAACGTCAATGCTGGTACTTGCCAATTCAACGCCCCCATCAAACGCGCTTAGTCTAATGGTGTATGTGCCAGCCTTATTGGGATCGAAGATATCAAATAGCGGTGCAAAGAACACATAGCTCCATGAATTTTGGGCCAGATTATTGGCGCCAATTAGGGTGTTGTAATTAAGTAAGGAAGTAGTCGTTGTTCCCAATCCATTATCAGTGTCATTATCGCCAATCGCATGATCAGGAAAGGGGCGAGGAGCATAGCCAAAAATGGGATCAAGTTCGGCAAAAATCGACTCTCCTGCACCCTCGTCCTCATCAAGTTCGAGCTTATAGGTGAAATCACCCAGGTTGTCCGTGCCGTTGCCGCTCAGATTTGTATTGATGGACCACTCGAAAACCCAGATTGGCGTTTGCGCATCCTCAGCAAAGGTATAACCCGACGTCGGCGTCCCAGCATTGAAGTTATATGTGGCGAGGTCGTTCGAATTAAAAATGTTTTGTGGAACATTATTGCTATCAAACCGCAATTTTGCCCGCAATCCAAGTTCGATATTATTACTACGATCAACCGTAAAATCGCCATTGGCATTGCCGCTACCAAAAATAACATCACCCGTTATATCTGCATCATAAAACAGTTACCGCTTGGGCGCTTGATGCAAACCCCAACGAAGCGGCCACGATGGCTGCCCCCGCAAATTTAGTTA
>JAPKBD010000078.1 GCA_028824965.1 Alphaproteobacteria bacterium
GCCGTCGCCTCAACCACGATCAAGCCGGCCTGGCCCGCAGCATAGCGCACATAGCGGTCGATGATATGGTCGTTGATGACGCCGTCTTCCCCCGACAGGCGGGTCACCATGGCCGGCACGGCAACCCGGTTGGGCAGGATCATGCCATTAATATCCAAAGGCTCCAGCAATTTCAGGGCCGGGCTCATAAGGCTGGCCTGTCTTGTGCGGATGTTTTCAACTTGCCCAGCAAATCGTGCAGATGCTTGATTTCCGCGCCGTCTAAACCGTCCAGCAAATCATTGACCCAAGCCTCGTGCGCGGGCGTCATAGTATCAAATTGCTGCTTGCCTTGTTCCGTCAGGGCCAGGCGGGTGCTGCGGCCGTCCTTTGGGTCGGGGCGGCGCACCACCAGACCGTCTGTTACAAGACGATCCGCCAAGCCGGTCAGATTACCGTTCGAGACCATCATGCGATTGGATAGCTCCGTCATGGTCAGCCCGTCAGCGCTACGGTCAAGTTGGGCTAATAGATCGAAACGGGGCAGGGTGGTGGAAAAGTCCTGGCGCAGGCGGCGGCGAATTTCCCCCTCCACCGTATTGGTACAAGTCAGCAGGCGCAGCCATAGGCGAAGTTCCGGCTTATCGGAACGTTCCGTGCTATCAGAACCGCCCGGTCTATCGGAACCGACCCTGTTATCGGAACAATTTTGGCCATGCGTGGTCATTGCTTACATCACTTCCCCACCAGCGACAGCAATGGCTTGCCCGGTGATGGAGGCCGATGTTGGCTGACACAGCCAGGCAACCGTGGCCGCCACTTCATCGGGTTGGATCAAACGGCCCTGGGGATTACCCCGGGTCAGGATTGCGCGGGCCTCCGCCTCCGATTTGCCGGATTGCTGAATGTTGGCGATGGCATTGGCGGCCATTTCAGTCTCTGTATAGCCGGGACAGACCGCATTGACGGTGATCGGCCCCTTGGCCAGCTCCAACGCCAAGGCACGTGTCAGGCCGATCACAGCATGCTTGGAGGCGACGTAGGCGGAGACAAAGGGATAACCCCGCAGCCCGGCTGTCGATGCCACATTGACGATCCGGCCATAGCCAAGATCCTTCATGCCGCCCTGCACGGCCTGGCATAACAAAAAGGCCGCCTGGACGTTAATTTCAAACGTTTCCTGCCAGGTTTCCAGGTCCAGCTTGGCCAATGGTGCGGCAGGGGCAATGCCGGCGTTGTTGACCAGGATGGCGATGGGACCGTGGCTGTCCTGCGCGGCTTTAATACCGTCCGCAATAGAGGCCGGATCGCGCAGGTCCATGGTCTGGGCAAAAACGGCGATATCGCCACGTGCGGATAGTTTTGCGCGCTGCCCTTCAAGGGCGCTTTCATCCCGCGCGGCCAGGGTAATATTCGCACCAAGGTCTGCCAGATGTTCGGCAATTGCAGCGCCGATACCCCGGTTGCCACCCGTTATGAAAGCGTGACGTCCAGCTAAGGGTTGTTGGACGGGGCCCTCATCGTCTGTGGCATCGTCCGTTGTTTCTGCTGTCTCTGTTTGCATGTCTGGTCCACCTATTTGTTTTAAGCTTAAAATAAATCTGAAAACCCTACAAGAGCAATGGACGCTTCAATCGTGCTATGAAATGCTCCACCAGCGGAAGGATATGGCCATGAGCATCGCGGAAATTACCGCAAATCAAAATCGGGTCCAAGATCATGCAGAAGAATTGAAATTCCGGCTGCAGGCGATGCAAGCCGCACAATTGGCGGACGGTACACCGGACCGTGCCCTGCGCCTGGATCGGTTAGGCCGGATAGCGCGTATGGTGCGCGAATATCAGGACCGGATCATAGCGGCAATTGATGCGGATTTCTCAGGCCGCGCCCGCGAGGAAACGTTGTTGGCGGAGGTCTTTACCTCTCTATCCGCCGTGCGTCATGCCAAGGTTAATCTGGCGAGATGGATGCGCCCGCGACGTCGGTCAATGGACCTGACTTTCAGGCCCGCCACGGCGCGTTTGTTGCCCCAACCCCTGGGCGTGGCGGGAATTATCGCGCCTTGGAACTATCCTTTGCTGATGGCGCTATCGCCCCTGGTCGGTGCTGTTGCGGCGGGCAACCGGGCCATAATCAAGCCGTCCGAATATACCCCGCGCACATCCGATCTGTTGGCGGAGATGATCGCCGATAAGTTCGGGGTGGACGAAATTACCGTGGTGCGTGGTGGCCCCGACATTGGCGCGGCATTTGCGGCCCTGCCGTTTGATCATCTGCTCTACACAGGTTCGACGAATGTGGGGCGCAAGGTGATGGCGGCGGCGGCACTTAACCTAACGCCTGTCACGCTGGAACTGGGGGGTAAATCGCCGACGATCATTGGGCCTGATGCGAATATGGATGCCGCCGTCAGCTCCATCATCAAAGGCAAATTATTCAATGCCGGGCAGACCTGTATCGCGCCCGATTATGTTTTGTTACCCGAGGGCCAACTGGATGCCTTTGTTGAGAAGGCTGGGGCGGTTGCCACGAAATTCTATCCGAACCTGGACGATAACCCGGACTACAGCGCTATCATCAATCGGGGCCAGTACGATCGTCTGCAAAATTTGCTGTCCGATGCCGAAACCCAGGGCGCCAAAGTGATTAGGATGGACGGCGGGGCGGGGCGTAAGTTACCGCTGACCCTTGTGTTGAATACCACAGAGGCTATGGCCATTCGGCGAGAGGAGATTTTCGGACCTTTGTTGCCGGTTATCCCCTATGCCGATTTAGGCGACGCGATTGCCCATGTAAACTGCGGTGACAGACCCCTGGCGCTTTATATCTACGACAAAAACAAAGGCGTGATCGACCGGGTTTTGGGGGAAACGATTTCGGGCGGCGCAGTGGTAAACGATTGCCTGTTGCATGGCGGGGTTGAGGCGTTGCCCTTTGGCGGGGTCGGGGCATCGGGCACGGGGCAGTATCATGGCCAGGACGGCTTCGACACGTTTTCACATTTGAAGCCGGTGATGTATCAAAGCCGCCTGAATGCCATGTGGATATTGAACCCGCCCTATGGCGCGAAGGCCAAGGGGCTGATCAATTTGTTGCTGAAGCGATAGGCTATTTCGGCCAATTTAGTTGGAGAGCGCATCTTTCAGAACCTGGCCGCAATGGGCCACGCCCTCGCGGCAGGCAGCGGAAGCACCATGGAACTGCATGAAGGCATGGATGGCACCTTCGAAATTCACCACGTTGACCGCAACGCCCGCTGCGGCCAAGGCTTCACCATAGGCGATGCCTTCATCGCGCAGGGGATCTAAACCGGCGACAATGATTTCCGCCGGTGCCAATCCGCCCATGGAGGCAGCGGCCATGGGTGTAAAGCGGGGATCGGCGCTGACATCTGCGCCATTAAGATATTGCTCGTAAAACCATTCCATACTGTCCCGGGTCAATAAATGACCTTCGCCAAATGCGGTGTGGCTGGCGGTGTCCATGGCGTCCGAAATGCAGGGATAGATCAACAGTTGCAGGGCAAGTTTGGGGCCATCATTGTCACGGGCCGCCATGGCACTGACCGCGGCCAGGTTGCCGCCCGCGCTGTCGCCGCCTACTGCCAGACGGCCGGGATCACCGCCTAAGTCGGCAGCGTTGGCTGCACACCAATTCAGGGCGGCGAGGCAATCATCAAAGCTGGCGGGAAAGCGGTGTTCAGGCGCCATGCGGTAATCCACTGAAACCACGATGCAATCGCCCAACGTTGACAGACGCCGGCATAGCTTGTCATGGGTATCCAGATCGCCGATTACAAAGCCACCGCCGTGCAGGTAGACGAAGACGCCCAGGCTTTCGTTCGCTGTCTGCGCACGGGGCCAATAGATCCGAATGGGGATATTGTCTCCGGCGCTGGGACCAGGACCAGAAATCGTGCGATCCTCAGTACGGTGGATCGCAACGTCGTCGGGATCAAACAGGCCCACCATGCCATGATAGGCGGCGCGTACCTCCGTAAGGGGGAGTTCGCGATGAGGCGGGCGGTCCGCCTGCTTGATCAGGTCCAGAATTTCTTGCAGATCGCTATCGACGGCCATTATTTTGTACTCCCGACTAAAATATTTTTACGTCTATCCGGCACTCAACAGGCTGGCGCGACTGATCATGAATTCTTCCATTGCTGCCTCTAACGCGACGAAGGATTCTTCCGTATGGGCTAATGACAGCGTGAACATTCCGCGTGCAGCAGGGTAAATCCCCTGGGCCACCAGATCCATGTGCAACAGCGGGCGAAGTTCATTGCGCCCGGCCGTAGCATCTTCCACGTTGCGGATTTCACCACGGCGGAAATGCACCGCCATCATACTGCCCCTGCCGATGAATTGCATGGCTGCGCCATGTTTTTCCGCTAAGGCATTCAGGCTGTCGCGTAGGGCATCACCACGGGCGTTGAAACTTTCCACCACATCCGTTGTGTAGATTTTCGTTAGCCCGGCCAGGCCGGCATTCATGGTCAGGACGTTGTTGTTGAATGTGCCAGCGTGGGGCCAGGCATCGTCCCGGCGCGGGTCGAACCGGTCGATGATATCGACCCGGCCGCCAAAAGCACCAAAGGACATGCCGCCGCCGACATATTTCCCCAACGATGTCATGTCGGGCATGATGCCGGTTAATCCCTGCAAACCACCCGGTCCAAGACGGGAGGTCATCACCTCGTCAAAGATCAACAACGTACCGGCCTCTTTCGTTTCCTGCCGCAACATGGAGAGGAATTCAGGCGTGCCCTGAATACAGCCGCCGCCGCCCTGCATCGGCTCTACGATAACGCAGGCCAGATCGCTGCCATGTTCGCGGATCAGGGCGCGGCAGCCGTCCACATCATTGTAGGTGCCCATGACATAAGGGAAGGGCGCATTGAGGGGGGAGCCGCCAGGCGCGAAATAGAAAATGCCGCCGTGATAGCCGCCGGTCATGACCATGACCTTTTTGTGCTGGGTAAAGGCTCTGGCAGCGGAAACCGCCATCAAGTTGGCCTCGGTCCCGGAATTGGTAAAGCGGATGCGGTCAATGGCGGGGAAGCGGTTGACGATGGCTGCAGCCAGATCGGCCTCCGCCTTGTTTTGGCCACCCATAACGATGCCATTGTTCAGGGCGCGGTCAATCGCGGCGCGAATAATTGGGTTCGAATGGCCATACAAACCGGCTGTGTATTCGCCCAGAAAGTCGATGTATTGATGATCGTCCAGAT
Source organism: Alphaproteobacteria bacterium (assembly GCA_028824965.1). Lineage (GTDB taxonomy): Bacteria > Pseudomonadota > Alphaproteobacteria. The sequence goes on from JAPKBD010000078.1 coordinate 5,210, forward strand.
CCCAAAGATGACAACCCTCGCCCTTGGTGATGGTCAGGGGAAAAGGGGGATAGAACAAAACCGTGCGCGTGTTGCCGCCCGGCAGAACCTCTGCCGCCTTTTCAATCTGGGCCTGGCTGTTTGGATTGGCAGCGGCAAAACGCGCCTGCGCCTCCGCGATGGCCGATGCAACGTCGGTATTGGCGGTGGCGGGTGCGCTCATGGCAGCCATCCTATGCTGTTGGCAGGAAAGGTCGTCGCTAGGCGAAGGTCTTGAAGGTGATCAGGGTAAAGGTATCTTTGACGCCGGGCAGGGTTTGTATTGTTTCCGTGACGAAATGCCCGATATCCGCACCGTCTTCCAAATAGCATTTCATCATCAGGTCATATTGCCCGGAAATGGAGTGCACTTCGGAGATCAGGTCCGTGCCTTCGACGGCGGAGGAAGCGACGTTATAGGTTTCGCCCAATTCGCACTTGGCCATAACGAAAATGGTCTGCATGGCCTCAACTCCCTCCCAGGGTCATTCGGTATCAACCGGTCTCATATTGTACCTTGTTGGCGCTATTTATCAGTCTTCTTTTTACGGCCTGTGCCTCGGGTCAGAAAGTCCGGCATGTGATCGCCCAGGCCAACGACTTGTTGGCCGCCATTGTTGCCAGACTCACGACCGGCACCCCGACCGTCATTGCGATTACCACCCCGACCGTCATTGCGATTGCCGCCACGCTCATTATTGCGGCCACTGCCGCGCCCGCCCTCAGAGCGGCCACCTTCTGAACGGCCTCCGGATCGGCCGCCGCGCGCGCGCGGGGTGCGTTGCCCACGCCCTCCGCCGGCCTCGGATTTAGCCTCGCCGGTGTTGGCATCGGCATCCGTACTGGCAGCAGCATTTGGGGCGCTGGCGGTTGCGGCTTCGGATCCATCCGTCGTTGCGTTGCCGTCGTCGCCATCATTTCTGCGACCACGACCGCCCCGGCCTCTTCCACGGCCGCGACCACGGCTGGGCCGGCTGTCAGATTTGGTTTCTTCGTCTGCTGACGTTGCTGCGACCGGTTCCGGCTGAGCAGTGGCATCCATAGTTGTCTCTGCAGCTGCCTCTGGCTCTGGCGCAGGCACAGCCTCAGATGTTACGGCTGACACCGCGTCGTCGACAGGTGCCACCGGCGTTGCAACTACTTCCGGTGATGCTGCAACGACTTCCGGCGATGCTTCAGCAACGACCACGGCGTCTTTCGCCGCTGTTGCTACAACTTCCTCTGTCGCCGTCTCAGCAGGTGCATCATCCGCACTTTGGTTGCGGTCGCTTTCCCGATCATCCACGTTAAAGCGGGGGATCGGCTTGCCAATTAGATTTTCCACAGCAGCCAGGTATTTGCCGTCTTCTTTCGTTGCCAGGGTCAACGCCCGGCCCGGCATTCCGGCCCGCCCGGTGCGGCCAATACGATGCACGTAGTCATCCGCATGAATGGGCACGTCGTACAAAAATACATGGCTTAAGCCCTGAATATCCAGACCACGGGCGGCAACATCACTGCACACCAGGATCTTAACTTCATTTTTCTTGAATTTATCCAGGGTCTGCATGCGATAGCTCTGTTGCATATCGCCATGCAAGGCCAGGGCATCGAAACCCTTGCCCTTTAAACTCTTTGCAACAGCATCCACATCCCGTTTTCGATTGCAGAAAATCAGCGCGTTCTTGACCGGTTGGGAAACCAGCAAAGATTGCAGCACACGGTCTTTTTCCCGGGAGTTGACCATGGTCAGGGTCTGATCCACGGTTTCGGCTGGGGAGGCTGGCGGGGCGACTGAAATTTCCGCGGGGTCATTTAGGAAGACATCGGCCAGGCGGCGAATTTCCCGCGGCATGGTGGCCGAGAAAAACAGTGTCTGCCGCTTTGGATTACACAATTGCACAATGCGTTCCACATCGGGGATAAAGCCCATATCCAACATACGGTCGGCTTCATCAATCACCAGGACGTCGATGCCACGCAATAGCAAACCGCCGCGCTCAAAATGATCCAGCAGCCGGCCGGGTGTCGCGATCAGAACATCAGCGCCACGATCTATAATCCGGCTTTGATCCACGAAAGATACGCCGCCGATCAACAAGGCCATATTCAGTTTATGATGCTTACCATAGACCTCAAAATTCTCTGCGACCTGGGCGGCCAATTCCCGCGTCGGTTCCAGGATCAAAGAACGCGGCATGCGCGCCCGGGCCCGGCCTTGGGCCAGGATGTCGATCATTGGTAATGTAAACGATGCGGTTTTACCCGTTCCCGTCTGGGCACAACCCAGAACGTCGCGTCCCTGCAGGACATAGGGGATTGCGCGGCGTTGGATAGGCGTCGGTTCGCTGTAACCAGCTTCTTCGACCGCTTTTAATAGTGGGGTGCTTAGGCCAAGCTCTTCAAAAGGCATGAAATTCCGTGAATATATATCGTCAGGGATCCAAAGTGTTCCCTGTGGGGTTTAGCGATAAACTCCACAAGGAATTTACCCATAAACTCAACAGAGAATGGCCGGATGTCCAGCCTGTTTTCGGCAAATCAAAGTTTGCTGCAATGCGACATAGTCGTTCCCTGTCAACCTGTCAAGAATACAATAGTGTTTTGCGGGGATTTCTGCCGCTTAGCAGTGCCCTTATGGTTTGAAAACCGACCCGGAACATCAGCCCAAATGCATGCCGACGACCAAGCCGACCTCTACCACATATTCGGCAGCGGTGATCTTTGCGCCTGAGGCGCGAACCCGGCCGATCAGAATTTGTCCAGCCCCGGTCGCGACCGTCATGCCATCGTCGGAGATTGCCGTAATCTGACCTGGCTCACGCGGCTCACCGCTTGTGGTATCCAGGCGGATGCAGTCAAATATTTTCAGGCGTTCGCCGTTGTGGGTTGTCCAGGCGCCTGGCTGTGGGTTCGCACCACGGATCAGATTGTGAATTGTTGCTGCCGGTTGCGCCCAATCGATCGCAACATCATCGTCCCTGCACCAGCTTTCATAGGTGGCGTCAGCCTCAACCTGAATGATTTTTGGTGGATTGCCTGCTTTGACCATATCCACACCTTCCAACATCGCGGCAACACCAAGGGGAAACAGCTTGTCGAAATAGATGCTACCAAGGGTATCCTCCGGCCCGATGTCGACCTCTTTCTGCAACAAAATCGGCCCTGTATCGAGGCCATTATCCGGCCAGAAAATGCTCAACCCTGTCTTGTCGGCACCTTGAATTATCGGCCAGTTGATAGAGCTGGGCCCCCGGTGCCGTGGCAACAGGGAGGGGTGATATTGAATGGTGCCGTGGGTTGGCGTGTTGAGGAATTCTTCCGGTACAATCTTTGTGACGTAGGCCATGACGCACAGATCCGGCTTCAGGGTCGCGAACTCTGCCCAGACCTCCTGTTTTTTATACGATGCCGGTTGATAGACGGGCAGGTTATGTTCAAGGGCTGCCACTTTGATAGGGTCGGGGCGGGCATCCTCGCGGTCCGGTTCGCAATAAATAGCGATGACGTCGTCACCCCGCGCGATTAATGCTTCAAGGACGTCTTTGCCGAATGCTTGTTGGCCGTTAATAACGATTCTCATTGTCTAAAATCCCACCTACGCGTATTGATTGTCCGTTGCCATGATGGGCCATTGGCGGCTTGTCCGCAAATGTTTGCCCACAGAATGGAACAACAAAAGTCATGGATAATCAGATTTTGGAACCTGTCAGTGTAGGGGCCTACGTGTGAGCCTGGGTACGCATACACGGCGTATACCGTTGATTTTGGTTCCTGGCGTGCTTTGTAACAGTGCGCTCTGGCAGTGCCAAGTGGATGGGTTGGGCGACATTGCCGATATTACGGTGACCGAGGAACATCGGCGTCACACGGATATTGGTGCCATAGCAGGGGCCATTCTGGCCAGCGCGCCTGAAAAGTTTGCCCTGGCGGGATTGTCCTTTGGTGGGTATGTGGCGTTTGAGATTATGCGCCGGGCCCCGCACCGGGTTGATCGCCTGGGCCTATTTGATACGACAGCGAACCCGGATACGGATGAGCGCCGTACCTTGCGTCGAAATCTTATCAAACAAGCACAATCAGGGCGCTTTTTGGGCGTTACGGATCGCTTGCTGCCGAATTATATTCATCCCGACCGGGTTGGTGATCCCGCGTTGGTTAATGCGATTAAGGCAATGGCGTTGGATGTGGGACAGGACGGTTTTGTTCGCCAACAAACTGCCGTCATTGGGCGCGCTGACAATCGCCGCGACCTGGGCGATATCGAATGCCCAACCCTTATTCTGGTGGGACGACAGGATGTCCTGACACCGTTGGCCCGGCACGAGGAAATGCATGCTGCCATTGCCACATCAAACCTTTGCGTGATCGAAGATTGCGGCCATTTAAGCACGCTGGAACGACCGGAAGCGGTCAATCAGGCCATGCGAGATTGGCTGAAAACCTGACCAACTGGCTGATCACCGATCCGCTAACAGTTCCCGCCACCGGCGCTGCATGTACCTATATTTGGGCTTTGGCTCGGCAATAGAATATCGAGAAATTGATCGATGGCCAGGGTGAGCCTTTGGTCGTGCGGACCTTTAGGTTTTGGCATTTCCATGAAGGCCTCGCTGACCACCTCATCGTCGTAGCAAAAGGCTGCCTGTAGGCGCAGCGTTTTGTTGGTCGTATCCCCCTTTTGGCCGGTGATTGTCTGACTGGCCGGCGTGCGACAGGTGTCATAGCCGTTGGCCGCAGTGATCGGTGCGAATACGAGCACGATATGGCCATCATCACGGTTCTGGGGCGTGGTGGCGATAAAGGGCGTTGGGGGATAATAGCTGGGTAACTCAAGACCTGCCAGCAGGGCGCCGTCTTTCCCGGCACCGAAGGGATTGGCGACCACCACTACGGGGAAGCTCCCCTTGGAGGCGACGTATTGCACCAGGTCCGGTTCATAGAATGGATATTGATCATCTTTGCTGATGGTGGCGGCCCAGGCGGCCCCCGTACTACCGGTACTACCAGCCGCCGAGGCAACAGCCAGATACGCTATTCCCAAACAGAGTTTCAAGAGTCCCAAGCGCGCGAAATTCATCATGGCCAAGCTCCCATATCTCTAAAAGCACAGTTATGATATAGGTACTGTACGACTAAACATCCAGATCTGTAACGAATCGAGCGTTGTCCTGAATATAACGATATCGGGCGTCTGCCTTGCGGCCCATTAATTGTTCCACCAACTCACCCGTCTGCCCGCCATCTTCGGGCAATATAATCCGTAAAAGGATGCGTTTGCTTGGGTCCATTGTAGTTTGTTTTAATTGCGCCGGGGGCATCTCGCCCAGGCCTTTAAAGCGGGAAATATCCACTTTGCCACGGCCCTGGAATTCGGTCTCCAGCAACTCCACCCTATGGTCTTCGTCACGGGCATATAAGGTCTTGCCGCCTTGGCTGATGCGATACAAGGGGGGGAGGGCCACGTAAAGGTGGCCCTGGCGCACCAAATCCGGCAATTCACGGAAGAAAAATGTCATCAATAAAGAGGCGATATGGGCCCCATCCACATCCGCATCGGTCATAATGATGACCTTGTCATAGCGTAAATCATCCTCCCGATAACGCGCCTGGGTGGCACAACCAAGGGCCTGCAACAGATCGCTAAGCTCTTGATTTGCCTTTAGTTTATCAGCGCTGGCGGATGCCACATTCAGGATTTTGCCACGCAGGGGTAGGATCGCCTGGTTTTTTCGGTTGCGCGCCTGTTTGGCGGAACCCCCTGCGCTGTCGCCCTCAACGATGAAAATTTCACTGCCGGCGGCGGTATTTTGCGAACAATCCGACAATTTACCCGGCAATCGAACCCGGCGGGCCGCTGATTTGCGCTTAATATCCCGTTCGTCCCGACGGCGGCGGCGTTCATCCGCCCGTTCAATGGACCACGCCAGCAAACGATTGGCGTTTTCCGGATCACCGGACAACCAATGGTCAAAATGATCCCGTACAATGACTTCAACCCATCGGGCTGCTTCGGGGGATGACAATTTTTCCTTTGTCTGCCCGCTAAATTGCGGTTCCGGAATGAAAATCGACAGCATAGCCGCAGACGGTCCCAGAATATCATCACCGGTCAACTGGCCGGCTTTCCGCACACCTACCATATCGCCGTAGGCTTTCAGGCCTTTGGTCAGGGCGGCGCGCAAACCAGCCTCATGGCTGCCCCCTTCCGTGGTCGGGACAGTATTGCAATAGGAATGGAGGAAGCCTTCGCTTTCCACCGGCCAGTGCATGGCCCATTCAACCTCGCCCTTCGCCTCCGTCAGTGCGGTGCGCCCGTTGAAAGGCTCGGGCGTGACGGTGGGGCCGTCTTGTAACGAGGCCGCCAGAAAATCGACAAGGCCGTTGGGAAAATGCAGAACAGCTGCTTCGGGTGTTTGATCCTTGCCCTTAATCAGCTCAGGCGCACAGGACCAATGGATCTTTACGCCACGAAACAAATAGGCTTTGGAGCGGACCATGCGATGCAAACGGGCGGGCAGAAAATGGGCGCCTGCACCAAAGATTTCATCGTCTGGGAAAAAGGTGATGGTGGTCCCACGACGGTTGGCTATTTTGCCCATGTCCTGCAATTTGGTCGTGGGCGCGCCGCGGCTGTATTCCTGACGCCATAACTGCCGGTCGCGGGCCACTTCTACGATCAGATGCGACGACAAGGCATTGACGACGGAGATCCCCACACCATGCAAACCGCCAGCGGTCTGATAAACTTTGTCGGAAAATTTGCCGCCCGAATGCAGCGTGGTCAGAATAACTTCCAAAGCAGATTTCGGTTTGTACTTTGGGTGCGGGTCAATGGGTATGCCGCGCCCGTTATCCGTCACGGTTAAGCTGCCATTCGCCGCCAGGGCGACTTCAATCCGGTCGGCAAAGCCTGCAACCGCCTCGTCCATGGCATTGTCCAGAACCTCGGCCGCCAAATGATGCAGGGCCCGCTCATCGGTGCCACCGATATACATACCCGGACGCCGGCGCACCGGCTCCAACCCCTCAAGAACTTCGATATCCTTGGCGGTATAGCTGCCGTCTTTGGAACTGGCTGTGCTGGTCGTGCTGGATGTTTTGCCGGCAGTGCTTTTCTTGCCAGTTATTTTATTTCCGGGCTGTGTGAACAGATCGTTCATTGTGCTTATTCTACTGCCTTAAAATTCGCCAGGAATTATCTTGTTAGAACCTAACGTAAAACCGAATCAAACTTTAGGATATATAGTCGCACATTGATTTCCAATTAATGTGTCGCATCGGCGCACAAAAAATTTCCACCTAGACCTTCCACTTAAACTTTCCATCAAAACTGAGCACCAAAACACGAAACCCGGCTATAGGATCTGGCTGCCGGGGCAGGGACGGGGCCACTTGCCGCAACGCCGACCGTATGCCGGGTTTGTTGCCATCATGTATATTCACGTTTTGTTCTTTTGTCAATATCCAAAAAAAGAACATTGCCAATGCAAATTTAACTAGCTGGCATTCGTACTTCAGCGTCCGTTATCGCGCGCTAGCTGTCTAGGGCACGCCTGACGGCGGTGGCCAGGTCTGCCTTGCGGAAAGGCTTTGGCAACAGATCATCACCTGGATCCGGGCGGCCGTCTGCATCAAAGGCATCACGGGCATAGCCAGACATGAACAGAATTTTCAGGCCCGGCCGGTGGTTGCGCGCAGCTTCTGCCAAGGCTCTACCGCTCATCCCGCCGGGCAACACAACGTCTGATAACAGCAGGTCGATTTGCTCCACCTCGGCAATAAGGTCTAGCGCATCCGCGCCGATATCTGACTGCAACACCTGATAGCCAAGCTGTTGCAGCATGGTTACGGCAACCTCCCGCACCTCCCGATCATCCTCAATAACCAGGATCATTTTGTTCTGTCCGGTTTCGATCCGAGGCATGGCGACGTCAGCGACGACCTGGGATGTTCCATCTCTGTTGATGGGCAAATACAGGGTAACCGTTGTGCCAAGATCCACCGTACTTTCAATATGAACCTGACCGCCGGATTGCTGGACAAGGCCATAGACCATGCTCAGTCCAAGGCCCGTCCCCTGATCCACTTCCTTTGTCGTGAAAAACGGATCAAAGGCCCGTGCGATAACCTCCGCTGGCATACCGCTGCCCGTATCTTTCACTGAAAGGGCAAGCCACGGGAGATAAAGCGCGATAGGTCGGGGTCGTCCTTGGCGCGATTGTCCAGTAGTTCAAGGTTGCCTGAAATGACGGCCAGCAGATTATTGAAATCATGAGCCACACCGCCCGTTAACTGCCCCACGGCCTCCATCTTTTGGGCCTGGCGCAACTGTTCTTCAAATTGCCGCTGCTGGGTGACATCGAAGGCCAGGGTAATGGTTCCGCCATCCGGTGTGCGTTGTTCCCGGACACTATAAATGCCGGTATTGCGTCGGACCTCGATTTCGCTGGGGGGATTGTTATGGCTGGTTAGCCGGTCTTGAAATTCCGTAGTCCAGTCGCTCTCGTTCCCGTCAAAATTGCCTGAGGCCATGGCCGCCTGCAAATAATCTTCGAACGTAATGCCAAGATCAAAATCGTGATCGTCTACGCTGCTGAACTCGCGAAACCGCTGGTTTGAGATGACCAACTTGTCGTCGCTGTCCCAAAGGGCGACGCCTTCGGACATATTATCGATCGCGTTGAGGTATCGATCTGCATTGCTTTGTAAGCGTCGCCGAGATTCCACTTCTTGTGTAATATCCGTCGTCGTCCCACGATAGCCGATAAAATTGTTCAATTGGTCGCGCATAGGAATAGCGGAGGAGCGGATCCAGATTGGTTCCCGGTCCGCCAGGCGGAACAAACTAATATAATCGCGAAAGCCTTCCCTGGCGTGAATTTTCCGCAGGATGGCATAATCATCGGTACTTGCAGCGGTGCTGGCGATCATACAGTAATAATTTTTGCCTTCCAGACTCTTCGTAGTGAGATTTAATGTCGCCCTAAAATCACCTGAAACATAAGTGATTATATGATTGTCATCAGTTTCCCAAAACCAGTCGGCGCTGGCCTAGGCAAAGTCATGAAAACGCTTTTCGCTG
>JAPKBD010000079.1 GCA_028824965.1 Alphaproteobacteria bacterium
TAGTAGATCCGAGGGACGCGGTGCCAACATCGACTGTGACAACAATAGGATCAGTGAACAGGGCCGACCAGGTATCTGCCGCTCTTTCAAATGCGTTGAAGGCATTTGCGGACATACCCGCCCCGGACGCGCTTGTATTGATTATATCGATTGTCAGCGCTTTGGTCGGAGAGACAAACAGACACCCCAAAAGGGCTGGAATAATCAGCCGAAAAATATTCATCACTCTATACCCAACACTATCGAAACAAACCCGGTTTCGATTATTCCCGGCGCCCCCAAGAATCTTGTTAACCATAATATACTTATAGCGGATTCAACAAAATCAACTCTTCGCGATGTAGCGGCTGAACAGGTCAACGGATTGTTTCGCTTCGTCATAGCGGATGTCGCCAAAGGCGAAGCGGCAGAGGAAATAGTTGATGCCGCTGGCGTTTGCCTGACGCTCGATTTCACTGGCGACCTGATCCGGGGTGCCGGCGATGGCCTGGCCCAGGGTGGCCAATTCATCGAAGCTTTCGGGGAAATTCACGTTTATGGGTTTCATGCCATGACGGTCCCACAGTTGGTAAAAGCTGCGCCGCCAAATGGGATAGGCCCGCCGGGCGATATCAAACGCTTCTGCCTCGGTCTCGGCGATGACGATGTGGCGGCTCATACCCATGCGGGGCAGGGTGGCGGCATCGTTGCCTGCTGTCTGCCATTCCTGGCGATAGCGGTCGGTGATTTGCCGGCTGCCGGCCTCATCCCGGTTGGTGATGACGTTGACGCCGTTTTGCGCGGCCCAAACCGTGCTGTCCGGGTGGGAGAGGCCGAACCACAAGGGCGGATGGGGCTGTTGCCGCGGCCGCAATGTCACGGGCATATCCGTGACCTGATAATGTTCGCCCTTGAAGGTCAGATCGCCACCCTGCATGCCCTTTAGGATCAGCTCCAACGCCTCCCGGTACATTGGTGCGGCGGTCTCTGTATCCAGGCCGAAATATCCGACCTCGATGGGGGAGATGCCACGCCCGACCCCCAGTTCCAACCTACCGCCACTGAGTTGATCCAGCATGCAGATCTCCTCCAACAGCCGAATTGGATGATACAGCGGCAGGCAATAGACCATGGGGCCAAAGCGCAGGCGTTTGCTGCGCTGCGCAACAGAGGCCAGGAAAATGCCCGGCGATGGTGCCATGCCCAGGGGTGTCGCATGATGTTCAGCCAGGTGATAGGCGTAGAAGCCGGCTGCGTCATAAGCCTCTATCAGGCGCAGGCGGTCTTCATAATGGGCCGCTAAATCATCCTGGCCCTGATCAAGGTGGTCAAAAATGCCATAGCTGATGTCTTCGACCATGCTAGTAGTCCATGAGCAGGCGGCCCCAGCCGGGAATTTTATCGTTGATGCCGTTCTGGCGCAGCGCGTGCCAGTACAGGGCAGTGTTGATGGCAATGACAGGTTTGCCCAGCCAGCGTTCCGCCTCCCCCGCTAATTGCGCCATGCCCAGATTGGTGCCGACCTGAATGATGGTGTCCACGTCCGCGCTGTTCACCTCTATCATTGCTTGGCGCAAGGTTTCCTCGCTTTGTTCTGCGATGTTAACGGGGCTGTTGGCTTTCAGCCCCTTCAGGGCGACGACCTCAAATCCGCATTCGCCAAAATAGCCGCGCACTTTTTCATCGGCCACGGGCCAATACGGCGTGACGATGCCCAGGCGCTTGGCACCCACTGCCACCAACGCGGATCGCGCGGCAGCTGATCCCAGGGTCATGGTGCAGCCGGCCTTGGCCTCCAGACGTTTTTGCAATTGATCCGCGCCGTCTGCCCCATCCCAGAATGACTCGGCTGAAATGCCGATGATGATGTGGTCCACTGCCGCAGGCGTTATGCCGTCGACAGCGCCATCAAGGGTTTTCTTGATCTCTACCACCAACTGTTCGAAATCTTCGTTGCTGTTCAGGGCCATGTTGGGGATCAAGAAGCGCCCCGTGTGATTGGTCACGCCCAGGGGTGCCATGGCGTGGAATTCCGGTTCCACAATGGTGTTGGTGGATGGCACCACGACGCCGAATTTTCGCCGCCAGCCCAATCTGTCCTGATGTCGAATATCGTTCACGATGATGCTTCCTCAAATCGATACAAATTGTTTTTATACGCTCAACCTACCATAGGCACCGACGCCAATGAAAAATTCCCCGGCTTTCAACATAAAGGTCGATTTTGGCATTTGCTCACCGGTGCATGGATTGTACCAATTGTATTCAACCCAGGCCGAACCGTCCTCATCCGCCCGCTTCATGGCATCCTGCATGATGTTTTGGCCGCCACTGCCACCGCTGGCACCGCCAATACTACTGCTGATCATGCCTGGAAAACGGCCGTTGACCCACATCAGGCCCTTGCGGTCGATGACAAATACATACAGGTCAAAGGGCATATAGCCGCCCTGTGGGTGCATAAAATCGTTGAAGGCCTTGCCCATGCCAACGTCTGCCAGGTGCGCTGCTGCCGTCTCCGCCAGGGCCTTAGCCTCCAACGGTGTGCCGGGGCGGTCGCAGGATCCATCGGCAGATGCCCCGAAAGGGAACCCCGCGAAAACGAATGCCAATATGAAACCGACAAGGACTTGGCGGGCAGCATTCATATGTCACCTCGGATTTAACTCATGTGCGCGAGAGGATGATCGGCAGACCGTCCTTTGGTTTCGGGATCGGGATCGATTGCCAGCGCGGGGTATATCCGGGCGGCAAGGCGACTTGATAGTGTTGCAGGAATTGATGGACAAAGGCACGCACCTGCATCGTGGCGAAATGCATCCCAATACATTTGTGCGCCCCGCCCCCAAACGGTGACCAGGCAAAGCGATGGCGGCGGTCTTCAGCCCGGTTGTCCGAGAAACGATCCGGGTCAAACAATGAGGGTTCGGTCCAGATTTCATCTGTCATGCCGACCATCCCCGGCGAGACGGAGATTGAGGTATCGCCGGGTATTTCGTAACCGCCAAATTCAAACGGTGCGTTGGCAAAGCGCGGTATGAACGGCACCGGCGGGCGAAAGCGCAGGGCTTCCTTAAAAACCCGCTCTGTCAATTCCAGCTTGTCCAGGTCGGCATAAGCTACCTGTTCGGTCCCCAATGACAGCACTTCTTCGCGCACGGCATTCTGCCAGTCCGGATAGGCGGCCAGGGCCCAGACCATGGTGCTTAGCGCAGATGTCGTTGTGTCATGGGCTGCCATCAACAGAAAATTCAAATGATCGACGATTTCATCGTCACTGAAAAATGCGCCGTCTTCTGATGTCGCCTTGCAGAACTGGCTGAACATATCGTCGCCGTCACCTTTCCGGCGAACCGGGATCAGATCGCGAAAATAATTCAACAAAAAGGCCCGCGCTTTTACGCCCCGGCCCATAGCGGTGCCCGGCCAGGGGCGTCTGATGACCGCGACGGATGCGGCGACTTCATCCACAAAGGCCTGGTTTAACTTGGCCGCTTCATCACCTATCTCCAGACCCAAAAAGACCGAGGCCCCCAATTCCAGCGTTAGATTTTTGATCGCGGGATAGAATTCAAAACGATCGCTGGGCGACCAGGCCTGCATGCTGTTGGCGATGCCGTCGTTCAGGCGCAGCATATAATCTTGCATAGGTTTTGGCTTAAACGCGGCCTGCATGATGCGGCGATGGCTGCGATGATCTTCAAAATCCCGCAGCATCAGGCCATTGGGAAATAATTTATCCAGCAGACGCCAGCCTTTGCGGGAGCCGAAAATCTTTTCCCGGTCCATCAGTACAAATTCCAGAGCGTCGGCGCCGTACAAGGCCACGGTCTGGCCGCCAAATACGCCGAACTTATAAACTGATCCGTGTTCCTGCCGCCGTCTGTCGTGAAAGGCAAAGGGGTCCTTCAAGAACTCAAAGGTACTGCCAAAAATTGGGAGGCCGAGGTGACCGGGAATATGGTCCAATCGCCCCGCCGATGGGGTCCCTGCCACAGATCCCGATTTTGTGGTCTCACTCATCGTCATAATTATTCTGTCTCCCAAGACTTACGGCAGATGATAACATTTGTCACAAGGAATATCAGCATTCAATCACCAATCAATCATCATTCAATCAATGGAACGATAGAGGGGCGCGACATGAGTACACTGCAAGGACAAATAGCCTTCGTCACAGGCGGCGGCACGGGCATCGGCAAAGCTATTGCCCAGGATCTGGCCGCGGCGGGGGCGAACGTTATTGTTTGCGGCCGTCGGCCCGGCCCGTTGGAAGTAACTGTAAAATCGATCACCGATGCGGGCGGGACGGCCAGTGCCGTGACCTGCGATCTGACGGATCCTGATGCCATTGAGGATTGCGCCCAGGCGTTGCTGACGGAACATGGCACCATCAATATATTGATCAACAATGCCGGTTTCAGTTCCAAAATCAGAAGCAGCCGTTATATCGGTGCGGACGAATGGCGCGATGTCATGGACGTCAACACCATGGGGCCTGTGCTTTTGACCAAGGCGCTGTTGCCGGCCATGGTCGAAAAAGGCCAGGGCGATGTGGTGATGATTTCATCCATGGCGGCGATCAGTCCGTCCATCATGGCGGGGGCGGCCTATAGCGCGGCCAAGGTGGCGGCGCGCGCCTATATGAATGTGCTGGCCCAGGAAATGCGGCCCTACGGCATTCGCTGCATCACCGTGTTCCCGGGTGAGGTGGATACCCCCATTTTGGACAACCGGGCCCTGCCGCCTGACGTGGACACCCGTGCCAAGATGATGCTGCCAGAGGATATTTCAGCCGCTGTTTTGATGGCCGTGTCACTGCCCCGCCGGGCCATGGTCTCGGAATTGGCGATCACTGCGACAGATCCGCGGGATATGTCGGCGGATGTCGCCGCAGCCAAAATGAAGCAGACATTTTGAGACTTGTTTCTCCAAATAGATCATCAAACTGGCTAGCAATGATATGAATATGCTTGTTTTTTAGGGATTATCGGATAAATGCCGGAACTGGAACTCGTTCGCTATGAAGTTCGTGACAGGGTCGCTGAGATCACTATGCAGCGGGAGCCGGTCAACGCCATTTCAATGGAGTTGACCCAAGCGATCAATGCTGCATATCGACGGGCCTGTGATGATGATGAGGTCCGAGCGATAATTTTGACGTCGGGCTGTGAGGCAGCATTTAGTGCTGGCATGGATCTGGCCATGATCCGGGGTGGTTCGGGCCAGGATCTGCATAAGTTTTTGTCAGAGCTTTATTTTACCATGCATGATCTGCAATATCGCATGGGCAAACCGACCATCGCGGCCATGACCGGCCCAGCACGGGCCGCCGGCGTTACGCTGGCTGTATCGTGCGATATCCTGATTGCCACTGATCAAGGTGATATGTCGTACCCGGAGATTAATGTCGGTGTGATCCCAGCCATGCACTATGTCCACCTACCGAAACAAATTGGTCGGCATAAGGCGTTTGAACTGTTGTTCGGGGGCGATACAATTTCCTATGTGGAGGCAGCCCAAAGGGGCCTGATCAACAAGGCCGTGCCCCATGACCAAGTCATGGTAGAGGCACGAAAAATGGCTGCCAACTTCGCCTCCAAATCACCTGTTGTCATGAAGCTGGGGCGGGATTCCTTCATGCGTGCGAATGATGGCGACTACCGTCGTAGTATCGAGAACGTGGTGGAGACCATCTGCAATATTATTGAGACGGATGATGCTCAAGAAGGCCTGAACGCTTTCAACGAAAAACGCCGGCCAAACTGGTAGGCGCATTATCGGTGGAGCGACCGGCGCTACAATAGCGTCGCGTGGAGAAACTTGCGGTGGCGGGTGGCCTGGCATTGGAATTGCTGCCGCCCCTTCTTCGATCAAAATTGTCGGAACCATTTGAACATATCAATTTGAGGACATAATGGAACATTTGGAATGGCAGCGGGACGGCTATACCGTCTCAACCGATCCCACGCGTCTGGATATGAGCTTCACCATCGACTATCTGGCGGAGACATATTGGGGCAAGGGTACAGCCAAGGCGACGATCCGAAAATCCATGGCGAACGCCTTGAACTTCGGCCTGTATGAAGACGGCCTCTCACAGGACGGGGCGCGGCAGGTCGGGTATTGCCGCGTGGTGACGGACTTTGCCCGCTTTGCCTGGTTGTCAGATGTCTTCGTGCTGGACGAGATGCGGGGCCGTAATTTGGGCAAATTTGTGGTCGATTGCGCGGTAAACCATCCCGAACTGGTCGATGTACGGCGGTTCCTTCTAGCCACGGACGATGCCCATGGTCTTTACCAGCAGTACGGCTTCGAAACCCTCCCCAACGCGGATAAGTTTATGATTAAATCGAGCCTGTAGCGAGCTTGAAATTTACATAATTTATGCTTATTATTAGCATGATATTGCTTGGAAATTGCGCTTGGGTGTAAATATTATGCTTGTTGATGTTGTTGAACGTGTCACCAGCGCGACGGATGGAACCATAAATCCGCGTTCGCTGGGCGATTACCTGCATTTGGAAGTCGGTGCGTTGTCCCGGCTTGCCCATATCAACCGCAATACCCTGACCAGAAACCCAACCTCTTCCAAGGTGCAGGAGGCGTTGCGTCCGGTCGTTGAAATTCTGTCCATTGCCACAGAACTGACTGCATCGCAGGGCAAGGCTGTGGCCTGGTTTCTACATCAACCACTTGTTGATTTTGATTTCAAAACGCCCCAGGAACTCGTCACTGATGGCGAGGCAGAGGCGGTAAAGGCGCACCTTCGCATGCTGGCCCACGGCGTTTATGGCTAAACGGGAATTGCCGTTTCTTACTATCCATCAATCTTTCTGGCGTCTGATGGCCCCAAAATGGTCTTACGCACCGTTGAGCGGTGCCGGGTCAGCGGTATATGGTGGGCGGTTTAATCGGCGGGGACAGGATGCGCTTTACATGTCATCGGATCTGGAAACGGCGTTGGCTGAATACGGACAGGACCTGCCCGACAGGCCGGGAACATTTTGCCGATATGATGTGTTAATCGACCAAATTGCAGACCTGCGCGATCGTGAAAAATGTGCTGTCTTTGATGTGGCGCGCGGGGTGCTTGATTGCCCGTGGAAAAAAATCCTGCTGATCGATGGCCTGGACCCGCCGACATGGCCGGTCGTTGACCGATTGTTGGACCTCGACGCTGTTGGTGCTCTGGTGCCCTCCCAGCGGCGCACTGCAGGATACAACTTGGTGCTCTGGCAATGGGACGCCAATAAGGTTAAGCCGTTTGATCCCAACAATGACCTGCCTCTCCCGCATAATCATTGATCGAAAGATAAAGCCAGCATGGACTCAAAGCTAAAAGTCGAAATCGGTGTGACCGGCGTTTCGGTCACGCAATTGGGATATGGCGGTGTTCCGCTGGGGGATGCGACTGAAATTACCTCCGATGAGCAGGCCCAGGCGACATTGGCCGCTGCCTACGATGGCGGCGTACGTTATTTTGATACCGCGCCCTGGCACGGCAATACCAAAAGCGAACATCGACTGGGGCAGTTTCTGCGTAACAAACCGCGCGAGAGCTTCGTTCTGTCTTCCAAAGTTGGACGGGTTTACACGCGGCCCGGCGACGTGGCGGAATTTAAGGCAAATTCCCCCTGGGCGAAGCGTTGGCGGGGTGGGCCGCCCTTCGATTTGCGTTTTGACTATACCTATGACGGTGTGATGCGGTCGTATGAGGATAGCCTGACCCGCATGGGACTGCCCAATATAGATTTCCTGGCTATCCACGACCTTGACCCCCGGCACCAGAAATCCGACGACGGTGTTTTGGCAGCGTTGGGGCAACTGGATGAGGGCCGTGGATTTGCGGCTCTGCAGGCGTTGAAGGATCAGGGTGAGATTAAGGCAATTGGTGCCGGGATCAACGAAACCGGCATGATCCCACGCTTTGTGCAACGGTTCGAGATGGATTATTTCCTCATTGCCTCGCCCTATAATTTGCTGGATCAACCTGCGTTGGATGAGGACCTACTCCTTTGTCTGGAGCATAATGTTTCGGTCGTACTTGGTGCCGCTTTTGCCTCTGGTATACTTGCGACCGGGGCTCATGAAAGCGCGCAGTAAAGATACAAAAATGCTGATGGGGCCGTCCTCGACAAAATTCGGGCCATAGCGACGATTTGTGCCCGGCATAATGTCGAATTAGCGGCTGCCGCCCTGCAATTTCCGCTTCACCATCCGGCTATCGCCACTGTAATCGCCGGTGCAAATCATCCCGATCAGATCACGGCCAATTTAGCGCATTTCACTGCGGACATCCCGGATGACCTTTGGGCAGAGCTGAAACAACAGGGGTTTTTGCGCGAAGATGCCCCAACGCCCCCCAAAACTCTAAGTTAGGCCGCTTGTGCTAACCGCCTTTGGGGCAGTATCATTTCCGCAACCCTATAAAAAATTCGCGTATTCCAAGGGAAGACAGACATGAACGATAACAGCCAGCAGTTCAATTGGATCGGCAAACGTCCCATTCGCCCCGATGGGGTGGAAAAGGTGACGGGCGCGGCCCGTTATGGTGCCGATTTGGTCCTGCCGGGCATGATCGTCGGTAAGGTTTTACGCTCTCCCCACGCCCATGCGCGCATTCTTAGTATCGATACTTCAAAGGCAGAGGCATTGCCGGGCGTGAAGGCTGTTATAACCTCCGCCGATATTCTGGACCAGCCATCGGTTTACGCCGGCCCGGCGCGTGTGCAGCAGAATATGCACCATATCACCCGCAACGTCATGGCCCGGGAAAAGGCGCTGTATGAAGGCCATGCGGTGGCGGCTGTTGCTGCAACAACCACCGCTATCGCTGATCAAGCCCTGAAATTGATCGAGGTGGATTACGAAGTTCTGCCCCATGTCACCAGCGTTGGCGAGGCCTTGAAGCCTGATGCGCCTTTGTTGTTTGAAGATCAGATCACCATGGGCATGGACCCGGTCCCGACGAAACCATCGAACATCGCCAAATATGCGGATTTTGAGGTTGGTGATAACGCCGCCGGTTTTGCCGACGCGGATGAAGTTGTGGAGATGGAGTTCTCCACCGAGGCCGTGCATCAGGGCTATATCGAACCCCACGCCTGCACCGCCCGCTTTAACCAGGATGGCCAGGCGGAATTGTGGACCTGCACCCAGGGTCATTTCGTGGCCCGTAATATCTGCGCCAAGCTGTTGGGTATGAACCACGCGGATTTGAAGGTGACGCCATCGGAGCTTGGCGGCGCGTTCGGCGGCAAGACGGTTGTTTATCTGGAGCCATTGGCCCTGGCGTTATCCCGCAAATGCGCCCTGCCGGTGCGCATCGTGATGTCCCGGATCGAAGTTTTCCAGGCCTCGGGTCCAACGTCGGACAGTGTTATGAAGGTGAAGATGGGGGCCAAGAAAGACGGCACCATTTGCGCCGCTGAGGTGACATTGTATTTCGGCGGCGGTGCCTTTCCCGGCGCCCCTGTCATTGGCGCAGCCATGTGTGCCTTTTCCCGTTATGATCTGAAAAATGCCAAGGCCATTGCCTATGATGTGGTGGTAAACCGGGGCAAGGCGGCTGCCTACCGGGCGCCTGGCTCCCCCATCGCGGCTTATGCTGTGGAAAGTGCTTTGGATGTGCTGGCGCGGAAAATCGCTATGGACCCGTTGGCGATCCGCTTGAAAAACGCCGCGCGGAATGGCTCCAAAACCATATTTGGGCAAACCTTCAACTCCATCGGTTACGCTGAGACGCTTGAGGCGTTGATGGATCACCCGAACTATAAAATTCCCTTGGGTCCGAACCAGGGCCGGGGCGTGGCGTCAGGCTTTTGGTTTAATGGCGGTGGGGATTCCGCTGCGACCATGGCGATTAACGATGACGGCACAGCCGTGGTCGCGACGGGCAGTCCCGATGTCGGTGGCTCCCGGGCATCCATGGCGATCATGGCGGCGGAAACCCTGGGCATCGATTACGATCAGGTCCGCGCAACCGTGGCCGATACAGCCAGCGTTGGCTACACCCATGTCACGGGCGGCAGCCGGGTGACCCTGGCTTCGGGGCTGGCGGTGATCAATTCCGCCAAGGAAGTCATCGCCGAACTGTGTGTGCGGGCTGCCAGGATCTGGGATGTGGACCCCGAAGGTGTGATTTGGGAAGACGGCTATGCCAAACCGGCCTCCTCGAATGTGGGTGAGTTTGAGCCGCTGTCGTTGGCTCAGATCGCGGCACAAAAATCAGCAACGGGCGGGCCCATCGTCGGCAGCGCCGGGGTCAACCCCACAGGGGTGGGGCCGGGCGTCGCGACGCAGATTTGTGATGTTGAGGTGGATCCTGATACAGGTTTCATTAAAATTCTCCGTTTCACCGCGGCCCAGGATGCGGGCCGGGCCATTCATCCGTCTTATGTTGAAGGGCAGATCCACGGCGGTGTCGCCCAGGGCCTCGGTTGGGCCTTGAACGAGGAGTACATCTATGGCGAAGACGGAAAATTGCAGAACACAGGGTTTTTGGATTACCGTATGCCCTTGGCCTCCGACCTGCCCATGATCGATGCCGTGGTGGTTGAGGTGCCAAACCCCGACCATCCCTATGGTGTGAAGGGTGTGGGTGAGGCGTGCATCGTGCCTGTTATGGCGGCTGTTGCAAACGCAATTGAAGATGCGACGGGTGTGCGAATGACATCACTGCCCATTTCACCACCTAAAATGCTGGCAGCCCTGGACGCTGCGGATGAGGCTAAATAGCCCCCATGGAAGCAGTATTTTATCACGACGGTGCCTGGCACGATCAGCAGCCCATGCTGATCGGGCCTATGAACCATGCCTTTTGGATGTCTTCCGTGGTCTTTGATGGGGCCCGTTCATTGCGTGGCCTGGTGCCGGATCTGGAGGAACATTGCGCCCGCCTGTGCGTCTCGGCCAGGAACATGTTGCTGGCCCCTACACTGGAGCCGGGCGAGATTGCCGAGTTGTGCCGGGAAGGCGTGCGTAAACTGCCCCGGGATATGGAGCTTTATATCCGGCCCATGTTCTATGCCCGGGAAGGTTTTTTGATCCCAGAAGCCGACAGTACGGCCTTTGTTATTGCGATCTATAACAGCCCCATCCCACCTGATGGCCCGTTCAAGGTTTGTCTGTCGTCCCGCCGCCGCCCGGCCCGTGACATGGCACCCACCACGGCCAAGGCGTCATGCCTTTATCCCAACACCGCGCTCGCCTTGACGGATGCGGCAAAGCGCGGTTTTGACAACGCGATCATTCTTGACCCCAACGGCAATGTGGCGGAATTCCTCTCCTCCAACCTGTTTATGGCCAAGGACGGCGTCGTCTTTACTCCGGCTATCAATGGCACCTTCCTGAACGGCGTGACCCGTCAGCGCACAATAAAATTGCTGCGTGAAGATGGCGTTGAGGTGATCGAAGGCACCTTGACTGTGGACGATGTGATGGCGGCGGATGAAATCTTCTCAACCGGCAACAATGCCAAAGTAAAGGCCGTCACTCAGTTTGAGAATCGGGAGCTTCAGCCCGGCCCCATGGGGCGCCGGGCCAAAGATTTGTATTTGGAGTATGCGCAGGGTTTCTCAGTCTTTTAAAGATTACTCTACCGCCTGCCCGCTTCGGTGATCGCGCATGTTGGATTGGCTCCGGCAGTCGGCGATGCTTGCTAAGAATTGAGCGCCAATCTTGACATTAGCGCGTGCTGGTACATTTCAAAAGATGAATGCACCGACGGATTGGGAAAGCGCAGGTATGTCTATGGCACGAGCAAGCATCGTTCTCGCAGACCATCATAAGATGTTGACGGAAGCTCTCATCCACGTCCCTGAAGGTGATTACGATATTCTGGGCACTGCGGATAACGGTCGCGATCTGGTCACAATGACAAAGCAACAAAAGCCCGATGTGGTCATCGCTGATATCTCCATGCCAATGCTGAACGGCCTTGATGCGGGCCGGCAAATTAAGGCGGCGATGCCTATCGAAGACCTGCAATCCTATTTGCCTTTAGATGACGGATAGGCGAATTATATCGACTTGCATTGATTGAGACTCATTTCTAAGGATCCCAATTTGGGCAATTTCTGAATAAATTGTGGTAGATCGGATCTAAGGAAGTTCACCATGGGAGCGGCGGTTTCTCTCGGAAGTCTGCCGCATTAATATTTTGCGATGCCGGCCTAACGTCCGATAGCCTAGTTGGAAGTTCCCGGCACCATCAACGTCTAGCAGGCCCATACGAGCCTTAAAGGGGGTGTTTGGGAATTGCCGGGGGGGATGGGGGTAAGGGCTTTAGCAGATGGGGGTGGGATGAAGTTTACAAATTTAGCATATGGCTACGATGTCCCATGATCCGCTTCGTATTGCTCAGGGTCATGCGCCCAACCTCAGGAGCATGTTTCTTTGCTTCCGTGCTTCCTATGTGCTTCCTAGAAGGAAAATGGGCCAGGCGACAAACGCTTAACCCATTGAAATTGTTGGTGCGCCCGGGAGGATTCGAACCCCCAGCCTCCTGATCCGTAGTCAGACGCTCTATCCAGTTGAGCTACGGGCGCACAGCCGCAGTGTCATGCCTAAACGAACAACCCTGCGGAGCCGCCTACCTAAACAAAAGCCTGGGACATGGCAAGCGCCATGGCGCAGCTTATTGAAAAAAATGTTGTCCCGATCCGATAAAGCCCGATTAGGCGATCTGGGTGCGCATAGTTGCCGTCTGCGAAGGTAATAACGTGCCTATCAAGATCGCTTGTTACAATCGCACGCATTGGGTAAACTTTGTTGCGTGTGCGAAATGTATCTCGCAGATAAGATAGTTTGACGGATTAGATTGAAAAAATTAAGGGTTTCAGGGCTATCTTGGAGCTCAATGCAGGGGTGCAGGCTATTTTTTTGCATAAATCATGTGGAATAGGCTGTATCCTGTAAGTCGAATCGACTAATACTGAACCGATTGACACAAGTGTCTAAGGTAATTGGTGGCCAAGTGATAAGGACTTCAGTTTAAATGGTTTTTTTGGTTCGCCTGTCAGGGAGAGTGAATTTGCGCAGGTCGACGGTGGCTGTCCTTGGGGCGGCAATTTTGCTTTCAGGATGCTCTTTTGCATCGGATTCGTTATGGCCGTCTTTGACGGGTGACGAACCGGCCGGCAATGCGTCCCAACAAGTATCCATTCCGCCCTCACGGGCCGAGATGAATAGCCAACCAACCTACAGCGCGCCGCCGCCACCGACTATGTCGGGTGCACCGGCGCCAAGAATGGTGGCAGGGAACCACATGACCGGCCAGCCGACGGGAACGTTGGTCGGGCAAAAAGCCGGTCAGCTGCGCGGTGAATTACAGCGCCTGAAGGGCCAGTTGGGGCAACAGAACGGGCAGCTGCAACAGATCCGTCAAACCACGACCAATAACGCCCAGCGTTATCATGGCACCGTGGCGGCGATCACTGCGCGCCTGCAACTGGGCACCACGCCGGGCAATCCCATTTTGGTCAACCAGTGGAACGCCGCCCAGGCGGAACTGGACCGTATTAGTGGCGATATCGCCACCATGAACAGCCTGGCCAATCAGATCGCCTCCAATTCCTCCCTCGCGGCCTATGTGCTTGAATCGGCCCGTGCCGCCTACGGCCTGTCCGGTGCGATTGATGAAGACCACAGGCAACTGGCATTGTTGGAAGACGAAACCAACCGCGCCGTCGTTCTGATCGACCGCCTGTTGGGGGAGATTAACGAAGATGTCGCGCGCCAAACATCATATGTGGCCGGTGAACGCAGCAATCTGACCACGCTGTCGTCATCCATCAAGAATGGTGAATTGCACGGCAGCAGCCTTATGGCGCGGGCCTTTGCCTCCGGTGCGCAGCCGACCACGTTTTCAACCTCCAGCACGCCGCGCCGTGGTTTTGTCGCAGGTGGCCGTCAGGCCCTGGTGGTAATCCGGTTTGACCGGCCCGACGTGCCGTATCAACATGCTTTGTATACAGCGGTGTCAAAAACCCTGCAGATGCGCCCTGATGCGAATTTTGATTTGGTCGCAGTGACGCCAAGTCAGGGCAATGCGTCAGAGCAGGCCATGGCCCAATCGACGATCAAAAAGCACACCAACGGGGTGCTGAAAACGTTGATGGATATGGGCCTTCCCGCCAGCCGGATTTCCTTATCCGCCTCGTCCTCGACTAATTCCGCAAGCAACGAAGTGCATATCTATATCCGCTAACGCGCGATCAATTAAATAAGGGGCTGACCCAGATAACGCCGATGAGGTGTTATTATGGACCGCATGCG
>JAPKBD010000427.1 GCA_028824965.1 Alphaproteobacteria bacterium
CGTTGAACTGGCCGGTGCCCGAACCTCCCATGCCCGTGACGGCGTAGCCCTGGCGCGGTTCCTGCATTGGCTGGATGTTTTCGCGCCTCAGGGAGAGCTGGACGAGTTGGGGGCCGAGGCGCAGTTGGAGGAATATCGCCGTGACGGCGACCATTTCAAGGATCTCAGCTTTCCCACCATCACCGGTTCCGGCCCGAACGGCGCGATTGTGCATTATCGGGTCACGCCGGACAGCAATCGGATCCTGGGCACGGGAGAGTTCTATTTGGTGGATTCAGGCGCGCAATATCTCGACGGTACCACTGACGTCACCCGCACCATCGCCATCGGCACCCCCAGCGATGAGATGCGGGACCGCTTTACCCGCGTCCTCAAGGGCCACATCGCCATCGCAACCACGCGCTTTCCCGTTGGCACCACCGGCGCACAGTTGGATGTGCTGGCCCGCCACGCCTTGTGGCAGGCGGGGCTGGATTTCGACCACGGAACGGGCCACGGTGTGGGCAGCTACCTCAACGTTCACGAGGGGCCGCACTCCATCTCAAAACGGCAGCAAACCCAGGACCTGCGCCCCGGCATGGTGGTCTCGAACGAGCCGGGATACTACAAAACCGGAGCCTACGGCATCCGCATCGAAAATCTTCTGGCAGTGCGTGAGGTAGGGTCGGATATCCCGGGCGGCGAACGCCAAATGCTGGAGTTTGAGACCCTGACCCTGGCCCCCATAGATCGCAACGCCATGATGATCGAATTACTGACAGCCCCCGAAAAAGCCTGGCTGAACGCCTACCATCAACGAGTCTATGATGCCCTATCACCAAACGTAGATGACCCCACCCGTGAATGGCTGGACGAGGCAACGGGGCCTATCTAAGCAAAACAACCGAAACAGGTCCGCCGCCGTTGCCGGCAGCAACTATAACAATTTTACTTGCGGACTATATTAAACTAACCAACCATGGCCGCATTGCAAAATCGTACAGGGGTTGTTGGTTTGGACGGTGACACCAGGTCGCCGGCTGCTGACGCGGTGACAACGTTGGCGTCCGTTGAAGCAATTGATATTCACTCCGGCAATCCTGTTACGGTCGATGATCCATTGCAAGTGAAAGACGGCACATTGCCGTTCTTTTTAACGGGTCAGAGTGGCTTGGTGGGAATTTCATCGGTCGCTTTCCCATTCTCGGTCGGCTTTGAACCGATTGGAGCGGGCGTATCGATAGATCTTTTCAGATTGACCTTACAGGCCTTGTCGCCAGGCCAAGGTATTCTGACGCCAGGAGGATTTTTGGCGGGGGCCGCACCGATCGAGCTCGAATTTATTGACTTCAACATTGAGGGGGCCACGATCAACGTAAACACTGTAGTCCCCGTCCCAGCCGCCCTACCTCTATTCGTCACCGCACTCGCTGGCCTTGGATTTGCTGGATATCGCAGGCGCAAGGCGAAAGCTGCCTAACCTAAACGACACACACAAACTAAAGTGAGCGGCGATTCTTCGGGATCGCCGTTTGCGTTTGGATTAAGGTGACAGTTTACTTATCTCTGAAACCTGCAAATCGTCCGTCGCAGTCTGTATGTGGTGGGCCATGGTGCTTCGTGCGGCCTCGCCGTTCCTCGCCTTGATCGCTTCGAATATGGCCTGGTGTTGGGTGAGGGAGGTTTGAGCCAATGACGCGACCCGGTCCGGGGCGAGGGCCATGCGCTCACCGATCCAGGTTTGGATCTGGCCGCGAATGACGTTGATCAGGCGGAACAGGATCTTGTTCTGGGTGGCGCGGGCGATCTCAAAATGGAAGTTGGCGTCAAATTCCTGGAACTTTGCCGGATCTTCGATGAATTCCGCCATGCCGCGCACCGTTGCCTCAATCGCGGACAGATTTTCGGGCTTTGCGCGCAGGGCGGCCCAATAGGCGGCGTTGGTTTCCAACATGGCCCGTGTTTCCACCAGATCATCCTGGCCTTGCAGATTGCTCAACAGGCCCCATTTAAGGGGTTTTTGAAACTGTGCAGCCTCTGCCGCCACATAGGTACCGCTGCCGACCCGGCCTTCCAGAACGCCCATGGCGATCAAGGGTTTAAGCGCCTCTCGTACAGACGTGCGGCCAACGCCGAAACGTTTGCACAAATCCCGCTCTGACGGCAGACGCTCCCCCGGCTTTAGCACGTCCGTCGTGATCAGATGCAGCAATTGATCGACGATGGCGTCACTGACCGTGGCTCGTTTGACCTGTTGATAGGGGTCTGGTGCTGAGATGTTTTGGTTCATGGTTTTGACTTAGGGCATCTATTTCTGTTTACAGGCGCAAACAAGTTAGATTAAAATTGGTCTGACCAGCTGGCCAATTTTGTTCTTTTGGTCCCTTTGCGTCAAGTCCCCATGCCAGGGGTGTTATTCATTCGGAGGACTTTCATGGCAGATACCTTTTCAGATCCTTTCGAAGGTTTGGGTGTCCGTGTGGAGCTGGTGTCTACCGACAAGCATTTTCGCGATGTCTCCATTGGCCTATATGCGACGGAAAATGCCGGCGTGTGGTCCTATCGGATCCGCTCGTTTGCAAAGTATGACGGTATTGCCGATCGCATCGCCTATCTTTTGGCCGGTATGCAGACCCTGGGCGGTATGGTGCCGGGTGAGGCAGACGACAGCGTGCGATTTGCCTGCGGCGGGGAACATCTTGTCGCCGTACGCCGGTTGTTCCTGCAGGCCTGCAAGGAAAAGCCCGACACTGCGCCAATTAAGCGGGAACTTTCCATGTGGGACAAAAAGTCGGAGCAGACGGTGAATGCGGTGACCGCCGGGCAGGG
>JAPKBD010000080.1 GCA_028824965.1 Alphaproteobacteria bacterium
AACAGTGGGTTAAAGAAAATCAATCATAGTTATCTGGGTCAGCCCCAAATATTATTGTTGCTTACTCTTTACATTAATATATCGAATTGCTATATGCAATTTTGATGCTGGTAAAGAGGTTGGTATGTGATGGACGTACGTACATTGTGCTTGGGTGTATTGAGCTTGGGCGATGCCTCGGGCTACGAGATCAAAAAGCGCCTCGAAGATGTCTTCAGCCATTTCTATGATGCCTCATTCGGGTCCATCTACCCCGCGCTTAGCCGTTTGCAGAGCGAAGGTCTGGTCCATTGCGAAACGGAAACACAGGCAAAACGGCCCGATAAAAAAGTCTACAGCCTGACTGTGGATGGCCGTTTGACCTTGGTTGAGGAATTGAACAACCTGCCGGGGCGTGACCGGGTGCGGTCTGAGTTTTTGGTCGCCATGTGTTTTGCCGACTTGCTGCCCGCCGGCATGGTAGGTGAAATGATCGATCGTCGTATCAACGAACACAAAACCCACGCCGTCGAATTGAATGAAAAAGAAGGCCAAGGTACGGCGGCGCAACGTTTCGTCGCCGGTTATGGCCGGGCTTTATATGAAGCTGCGGCGACTTATCTTGAAGAAAACCGTTATTTGGTTGAAAGCGAAGCCTTGATGGCACAGCTCGGTAATGACCGTGCTTCATCAGGCGAATAGACCCAAAATTCTAAGCTGCAACTCGTTGGAATAATATCATGCGAAAATCTTATCTTCTTGCCATTGCTATTGCCGTCATTGCGGCGGGCTGGGTTTTGAGTGGTACAATCGGCGGCGGCGATACAATGGACGGCGCATCAGCGTCCGGCCAGGCGCCCTCTGTGGCCCATCGTAAGGCCGAACTAGGCGCTGTGGCCCTGACGGCTGTGCGCACCCAATCATCCCAGGCCCAGGAACATTGGCGCGAGATTACAGCACGGGGCCATACAGAGGCGAAGCGTAAGCTCACTGTGAAATCTGAGATTAAGGGGCGGATCTCAGAAATTGCGGTCAAAAAAGGCAGCCGGGTCCGCCGTGGCGACGTGTTGGTGCGCATAGACGTGGCAGATCGCGACGCCCACATGGCGGAGGCTCAAGCCCTGGTGCGCCAGCGCGAGGTTGAATTCCAGGCAGCTAAAAAACTGCGCAGCAAAGGCTATCGCGCGGAAACGCAATTTGCCGCCTCCCAGGCCAAATTGGATGGGGCGAAGGCCATGGTAAAACAGATGCAGGTCTCATTATCCCGGACCGTCATCCGCGCGCCTTTTGACGCGATCGTCGATGATCGCCCCGTAGAATTAGGCGCCTATGTTAAGGACGGCACCGCCGTTGCCATGCTGGTGGACGAGGATCCATATCTGGTCGTCGCCCAAATCAGCGAAAATGAAGTCGGCCGTTTGGCCGTTAAAAAGAAAGGCCGTGCCACCCTTGTGACCGGCCAGGACGTGGAAGGTTATATTCGCTATATCGCTGCCAGGGCGGATGAAACCACACGTACATTCCGGGTCGAACTATTGGTGCCGAACCCTGATCGGCAATTGCGCGACGGCGTATCGGCGGAATTGCATTTCCCCACCAATCAAATCGCAGCGCATTTGATCACCCCTGCGATCCTGACCTTGAATAACAAGGGCGTTGTTGGCGTCCGCTGTGTCGGGGCGGAGGGCAAGGTTAATTTCTATCCGGTTGAAATTGTCGACAGCGTCAAGGACGGCGTTTGGGTTGCTGGGTTGCCCCGTTCAGTGGAGTTGATCGTGGTCGGTCAGGAATTTGTCCGCCAGGGCGATGGAGTGCGGGTTTCAAACGGGGCAGCTAAGGGACCTGGGGACGGGGGCAAGAAAACGGCTGACGGGACGCCTGCGTCATGAACAATATCATTGCTGCGGCGGTCCACCATTCCCGCGCACTCCTTTCAATCCTGGTCCTGGTGCTGATCGCGGGTTTGGGCTCGTACCTCACGATCCCCAAGGAATCCAAGCCGGATATCAATATCCCCATCGTCTATGTCTCCATGCATCATGACGGTATCTCTCCGGAGGATGCAGAGCGCCTGTTGGTCCGTCCTATGGAGCAGGAATTGCGCACGATCGAGGGCATCAAGGAAATGCGCAGCCGGGCCGAAACCTCCAATGCCTCGGTATTGTTGGAATTCGACGCGGGCTTTGACGTGGATCTGGCCATGCGCGAGGTGCGCCAGGCCATCGATCTGGTCAAACCGGATCTGCCTGATGAAACAGACGAACCCACCGCCCATGAAGTCAACGTCGGCCTGTTTCCGGTCCTTGTCGTGACGTTGGCCGGTGATGTACCCGAACGCACCCTGTTGCGTCTGGCCCGTGACCTTCAAGATGAGTTGGAGGCGATGCCCGGCGTGTTGGAGGCCGATATTGTCGGTGA
The DNA here is from genome assembly GCA_028824965.1 of Alphaproteobacteria bacterium. Taxonomy (GTDB): domain Bacteria; phylum Pseudomonadota; class Alphaproteobacteria. Next base: position 2,398 of record JAPKBD010000080.1, read on the forward strand.
CCGTAAGGAGATGCTGGAGGTTCTGGTCGATCCCGTGCGTTTGGAAACATATAACATCAGCCAGGAAGAACTTGTCCGGGCCGTGACCCGGAACAATCAGTTGATCGCAGCCGGCTCCATGGATACGGGAAAGGGCCGTTTTGCCATTAAGGTTCCCGGGCTTTTTGAAAACGCCAAGGACGTTCTGGACCTGCCGATTAAGTCGGTGGGCGATGGGGTCATTACGTTGGCCGATATCACAACCGTACGGCGGACTTTTCGCGATGCCACATCCTATGCCCGCATCAACGGGCAGCCCGGTGTGACGTTGGAGATCAAGAAGCGCCTGGGCGAGAATGTGATCGCCACCATCGACGAGGTCCGCGCTTTGGTAACTGAACGGGCCAAAAGCTGGCCGGTGGGCGTGCAAGTCAATTTCATTCAGGACGAATCCCGCAACATCCGCCGTATGTTGGATGATCTGCAGAACAATGTCCTGAGCGCCATTTTGCTGGTGATGATCGTTGTTGTGGCCGCCCTTGGCCTGCGCACGGCTGGGCTGGTTGGTCTGGCTATCCCGGCATCATTCCTGTTCGGCATTCTGATTTTGGATGCCATGGGTTTGACCGTGAATATTGTGGTTCTGTTTGCCCTGATCCTGGCCGTGGGGATGTTGGTGGATGGGGCCATCGTAGTGACCGAATACGCTGATCGAAAACTGGCCGAGGGTTTGCATCGCAAGGACGCCTATATACTCGCGGCCCAGCGCATGGCCTGGCCCATCATCGCCTCCACCGCGACTACATTGGCAGCCTTTATGCCGCTGATTTTCTGGCCCGGCGTTGTCGGCGAATTCATGAAATTCCTGCCCATCACCCTGGTCATGACCTTGACCGGGTCATTGTTGATGGCTTTGATTTTTGTGCCGACATTGGGTGGCTTGATGGGCAAAGCGGGCTCCGCCAACAAGGAGGTCCTGGCGGCCCTGGCTGTTTCCGAGGGTGGTGATGTGCGTCAATTGCCCGGCCTGACTGGCCTATACGCCCGAATCCTGTGGGTTTTGATCCGCCGGCCTATCCTGGTGCTACTGTCTGCCATCGTCATTTTGATCAGTGTTTATGTCGCGTATTTTTCCCAAGGCAAGGGGGTTGAATTCTTCCCCAATGTGGAACCGGAACAAAGCCTGATCCACGTCCATGCCCGCGGCAATCTATCGACCCTGGAAAAGGATGTCCTGGTGCGTGAGGTTGAGGGCCAATTGATGACCCTGCCCGGCATTCGGACCGTCTATGCCCGCACGGGTGGTTCAGCCCGTGGTGAGGACCAGGCCCAGGACGTGATCGGTACGATCTTTGTTGAATTCGCGGATTGGGACAAGCGTCCCACATCGGCCCAGTTGATGGCGGATGTGCGTCAACGCACGGCCCATTTGGCCGGTGTCTGGGTGGAACCGCGGGAGCCTGATGTGGGCCCACCCACGGGCAAGGATATCCAGATCGAATTCCGCTCCCGCTTCCCCGAGAAGTTGGCGCCCTTGGTGGCTCAATTCCGTGACAAGCTTGAAACCATAGATGGCCTGTTGGATGTGGAAGACAGCCGCGCCCTGCCGGGAATCGAATGGCAGGTCCGGGTGGACCGGGCCCAGGCGGGCCGCTTCAACGCGGATATTCTGACTGTGGGCAAAGTCGTCCAGCTGGTCACCAACGGCATCAAGGTGGGCGAATACCGCCCCGATGATGCGGACGAGGAGGTGGAGATCCGGCTTCGTTTTCCAGATCAATACCGTAACATCGACCAGCTTGATATGTTGCGGGTGCAGACCAGCCATGGCCAAGTGCCTATTTCAAACTTCGTTGAGCGTTCGCCCCAGCAACGTTCGGGTCTGCTCAGACGCAGTGACGGACAGCGTGTGAACAAGGTGCAGGCCAGCGTGGCGGACGGCTTGCTGCCTGACGACAAGGTCAACGAAATCCGCGCCTGGATGGCGACCCAGGCATTCGATGGGGATGTCGACATTCGTTTTCGCGGTGCCGACCGGGATCAAAAGGAGGCGGCAGCGTTTTTGCAGAAGGCCTTTGGTGTGGCCCTGTTCGTCATGGTGATTATTCTTATCACCCAGTTCAACAGTTTCTATCATGCCCTGTTGATCCTGACGGCAGTGATCATGTCCACGGTGGGCGTGATGGCCGGATTGATCATAACCGGGCAATCGTTCGGCATCGTAATGACGGGGATCGGTGTTATCGCCTTGGCGGGCATCGTGGTGAACAACAATATTGTGTTGATCGATACCTATGCCCGATTGGTCAAATCAGGAATGGAACCGATGGAGGCCGTGGTGCGCACAGGCACGCAACGTTTGCGCCCCGTGATGTTGACCACGATCACCACCATCTTCGGCCTGCTGCCCATGGTCTTTCAAATCAACATCGATTTCGTCACACGGGATATTTCTATTGGCGCGCCGTCCACTCAATGGTGGGTGCAGCTGTCAACAGCAGTGGCCTTTGGCTTAAGTTTCGCGACCATTCTGACCCTGTTCTTAACGCCGTCGTTGTTGGCGCTGGGGGCTCGTACGTCGGCCTTTTTTGCACGACGGAAGGCTGCGAAGATACCGGACGTATCGGAGGGTGACGCCCCACAGGCTGCAGAATAAGGGCTGTTTCGTCGAAAGGCTATTCCGTCGAAAAGCGTGAACGGGCTCCCGTTGAGATGATGCGCCCGGCGGTGGGTGCTGCGAAATGGGTGGGCAGGATCAGACGATCCACATCGGTGCATTGATCCACCAACCGTTTGCGGGTTTGCCGCGCTACGTCGGTGTCCAAGCAATAGCGGCTGTTCCAATCGGGATAGCTGCATTGAATGGGGTGGTGCAAAATATCGCCCGTAAAGATGCCCCGCACGGCACCGTCTTCGTCGTGCACGTTCAAAACGATGTGCCCGGGCGAATGCCCTGCCATCAATGTGACGGTCAGATATTCATCTATCCGATAGCCATCATCGACCAGTTCCACCAGGCCCGCTTCTTCCACCGGCAGGATACTGTCTTCGAAGCTGTTTTCTGTTCGGCCATATCCGATTGCAGGGTCCATGTCCCGTGTCGCATCCCAATAGGCGTATTCGTCACGGTGAAATAAATACCGGGCATTGGGAAAGGTCGGCACCCATCGGCCATTCTGCAATCGCGTGTTCCATCCCACATGGTCCACATGAAGATGGGTGCACAGGACAACGTCGATCGCGTCGGGCTCGGCCCCTGCTTTTCGCAAAGTATCCAGCCAGGGCAGGTCTTGCATATGCCAGGCGCGCGACGATGGGCGCGGTTTATCATTGCCAACGCAGGTATCCAGCAAAACCGTATGACGCGGCGTGCGGATAAGGAAACCATGCAGGGACTGCCGCAAACGGCCGCTATCGGGATCATAAAACCGTGGTGCCAGCCAATCGGTCTCACCCTGCAGGGCATCCAGATCAGCCTGGGGAAATAAAAAGCCGGGGTAAAAGCCCAAGCCCTCAGTTTCGACAATTCGGTCGATGGTGACTGCGCCAAGACGGATGGTGTCCACTATTGCGCCGGATCCATCATGACAGCTGTATTAGATTGGTCTAGTTGGCATGGCAGTGTTTATATTTTTTGCCTGATCCACACGGGCAGGCAGAATTGCGCGGCACTTTGCCCCAGGTCGCGGGATTGTCCGGGTCCAGGGTTGGTGCGGCCTGGCGGCTCCGTGCGGGCTGGGGGCCGGGCTGTGGGGCCGCAGATCCGTTCGCACCGCTGCCCCCAGTGCCGTTGATGGCACCACCGCCACCTCCACCGCCGGCCATGGCCATTTCGTCTTCGTCCATCTCGTTCATGCCGGTCATGGGATCTAGGTGTTGTTCTTCCAACATCATCGGGGCCGGTGCTTGGGTGGAAATAAAGCCTTCGTTCGGATCCGCCTGCAGCTCAATATGGGCCAGGACGCGTGTGGTGGTATAGCGCAGGTCTGACAGCATGGTTTCAAACAGGGTGAAAGCTTCCGTCTTGTATTCATTCAACGGATCACGCTGGCCATAGGCACGCAGGACAATGCCGCCGCGCAGATGATCCAGGGTCAGCAGATGCTCTTTCCAGGTCTGATCCAGCAGTTGCAGCAACAGGCCTTTTTCCACCATACGCATAACGTCCGGGCCATAGTTGGCAGCCTTTTCGGCCATGCGCCGGTCTGTAATATCTGTGATACGCTTGCGAATTTCCTCATCCGCGATGCCCTCTTCGGCGCACCAATCAGGGATCGGCAATTCCAGGCCAAAAACCTCAAACGCTTCCAGGGCCAGGCCTTCTGCGTCCCATTGTTCGGCATAGGCTTTTTCGGGGATATGGTTGGTCACCAGGCTATCGACGACTTCCCGGCGCATATCCGTGACCGTCTCTGCCACGTCTTCGGCGTCCATCAACTCCAACCGCTGCTCGTAGATTACCTTGCGTTGGTCGTTCATCACGTCGTCGTATTTCAGCAGGTTTTTGCGCAAATCGAAATTGCGCGCTTCAACTTTTTCCTGGGCTTTCTCCAACGCCTTGTTGACCCAAGGGTGAATGATCGCTTCGCCTTCTTCGAGTCCCAGTTTGCGCAGCATGCCGTCCATGCGATCAGAACCGAAAATGCGCATCAGATCATCTTCGAGGGAGAGGAAGAATTTCGAGGCACCGGGATCACCCTGGCGGCCTGAGCGGCCACGTAACTGGTTATCGATCCGCCGGCTTTCGTGCCGCTCCGTGCCCATGATGAACAAACCGCCGGCGCCTAGGACCTTGGCCTTTTCAGCCTCAATCTCTGCCTCAATCGCGGCGGCCTTGGCGGCGTCAACATTCCCCTCCGCATCCGTCGCTTCCAGACCGATACGCATTTCCAGGTTGCCGCCCAACTGAATGTCTGTGCCCCGGCCTGCCATGTTGGTGGCAATGGTCAGGGCGCCGACCCGGCCGGCCTGGCCAATGATATGGGCCTCCTGCTCGTGGTGACGGGCGTTCAGGACGTTATGCTTGATCTTTTTCTTGGTCAGCAGATCAGAGAGGATTTCAGATTTTTCAATAGACACAGTGCCGACCAGGGCCGGTTGTCCGCTTATCTGACATTTGGCAATTAATTCGGCAATGGCGGCGAATTTTTCTGTCTCCGTGCGATAGACTTCATCGTCCATGTCATCACGGACCATGTCCAGATGGGTTGGAATCTCAACCACAGCCAGCTTATAAATCTCCAGGAACTCCCCGGCCTCTGTCATCGCGGTGCCGGTCATGCCGGCCAGGGTGGGATAAAGGCGGAAATAATTCTGGAAGGTGATGGAAGCCAGGGTCTGGTTCTCAGGCTGGATCTCAACCTCTTCCTTGGCTTCCAATGCCTGATGCAGGCCCTCGGAATAGCGCCGGCCTTCCATGGCGCGGCCGGTAAATTCATCGATGATGACGATTTTGTCGTCTTTCACCATATAATCCACATCGCGCTGGAACATCTGATGGGCGCGCAGGGCCTGGTTGATGTGATGCACGATGGTGACATTTTCCATGTCATAAAGGTGGTCGCTCTTTAACAGGTCCGCCTCGCGCAACAGACGTTCTATGGTTTCGGCACCGTCGTCGGAGAAGTTTACCGTGCGGGCCTTTTCATCCTTTTCGTAGTCGCTTTCAGCCAGTGCGGGCATCAATTTATCGACGATGGTGTAGAGCTCGGATGAATCTTCTGCCTGACCGGAGATAATCAACGGTGTCCGCGCCTCATCCACCAGGATAGAGTCTACTTCATCGACGATGGCGAAGTTGAACTCCCGTTGCACCATGGCCGGGCGCTCAAACTTCATATTGTCGCGCAGATAATCAAAGCCGAATTCGTTGTTGGTACCATAGGTGACATCACAGGCGTAGGCGTCCCGGCGTTCATCGTCATCCAGGCCATGAACGATACAGCCCGTGGTCAGGCCCAGCTGTTCGTACACCACACTCATCCAGCTGGCATCGCGGCTGGCCAGATAGTCGTTGACGGTGACCACATGGGCGCCCTTGCCCTCCAGCGCATGAAGATACACCGGCAAGGTGGCCACCAGGGTTTTACCCTCGCCCGTACGCATTTCCGCAATCTTGCCCTGATGCAGTACCATGCCGCCCATCAGCTGCGCGTCAAAGTGACGTTGGCCTAAAGAGCGCTTGGCAGCTTCCCGCACTGTGGCGAAGGCCTCTTCCATGATGTCGTCCAGGGTTTCACCGGCGCGCAGGCGTTGGCGGAATTCATCCGTCTTGCCGCGCAATGCCTCATCAGAGAGGGCTTCGATGCTGGCTTCAAACTCATTGATCCTGACAATTGGTTGATCCAGTTGCCTGAGGACACGATCATTGGAGGAGCCGAAAAAGCGCTTTGCGATGCCGCCGAGAATAGCCATTAAAAATTCCCAAAAAAGTACAAATTAGATAACAAATTCGGCAAATTGCCGCGCAACCAATGAGACATAAGGGCCACCCGCCCCTCTGTCAACGGAGGCTCGAAAGCCATTGTTACAAGAATATGTGAGATAACGTCTTAACGTCTTGTGTGCGGGCTGCCAATAATCGATATTACGCGCCACGTGTTCAATGCGGTTTTGGGCATGGAAGGGATTCCATCCCAAAACTAACTGGCCAATTAACTGGATATAGGAAGCTTCTAAACTATGAGAAAAATTTCATTCGCGCCCCTGATGCTGCTCGCGTTGGCTGCAATAACCTTAGTTCAGGTTTCCCCGACCCAAGCGCAAAATATTGGCGTTAAGCTGAAGCAAGATGCCCCTACAACCGTTGTTGTCCCCGATGATCAGGTTGTTGCTGTGGTCGGGGGCAGCGAAATTCTGTTTCGGGATGTGCGTTTGGCCCACCAATATCTGCCGGAGCAATATCGCGGCCTGGCAATCGGCAAAGTTTATGACCCTTTATTGCTGCAATTGGTCGAACGGCGTTTGGTGCTGCTGGCGGCGAAGGCGGATAACCTAGGCAATGATCCAAAAGTTTTGGCCCAGGTGGAACAGGCCCGTGATCGTATATTGGAGCAGGTTTACCTGACCCGTAAGATCAATGCCATTGCCACACCCAAGGCCATGAAAGAGGCCTACTATGCGGAAAAAGATGGCACCGGCGGGCCGGAGGAAGTCCGCGCCAGCCATATCCTCGTGGAAACCCAGGAAGAGGCGGACGCCATTGTCGCGGCCCTGGACAAGGGCGGTGACTTCGTGGCCCTGGCCAAGGAAAAATCGAAAGGCCCCAGCGGTGCCAAGGGCGGCGATTTGGGCTATTTCACCAAGGACAAGATGGTGCCTGAATTCGCCAATGCAGCCTTTGCCTTAAAGGTCGGTGATGTCTCCGCCCCGGTGAAAACCGGCTTTGGCTGGCACGTGATCAAGGTTGTTGACCGGCGAAAAATCAAAGGACCAACATTTGCCGAGCGGGCACCGGAGATCCGTCAGGCCATGTCCCAGGCAATCGCCGAGCAGGTCCTGGCTGATTTGTCCAAGGCCACCAAGGTCGAGATGTTTAAGCTTGATGGTACGCCGGGCCCAACGCCGCCCATCGGCACGCAAGCTAAATAGCGTCTACTTGTAAGGACCAATTATGGCCAAAAAGACCACGTCGCCTGCTGTTTCACCATTCGCACCGGCCCGCTTTCCAGCCTTGCCTGCCATTGCAGGACTACGCCTTGGGGCCATGGCGGCAGGTGAGCGCTATCGAAAGCGGGCGGACTTGACGTTGATGGAGCTGGCGCCGGGCTCCTCCATCGCCGGTGTCTTCACACGCTCCACCATGCCTGGCGCGCCGGTTTTATGGTGCCGTAAACATATCGCCAAAGGTAAGGCCCGGGCCGTTGTCATCAACGCGGGCAATGCCAACGTCTTCACCGGGCGTCAAGGCATGGATGATGTGGCAGCAACTGCTAAAGCGGTCGCCGATGCGGTGGGCTGTAAACCGAGTGAGGTCATGGTCGCCTCCACCGGCGTCATCGGTGAAACCTTGTCCGTTGATCGATTGGTCCGTGCGGTGCCGGATCTGCATGGCAAATTGAAAGGCAATCAATCGAAGAATGCGGGGTGGAGCCAGGCGGCAAAGGCCATCTGCACCACAGATACCTTTCCCAAAGGCGCATCGGCGACAGCGGAGATTGATGGCAAGGTCGTCACTATTGCCGGCATCGCCAAGGGTAGCGGCATGATCGCACCGGATATGGCGACGATGTTAAGCTTCCTGTTCACGGACGCGAAATTGCCCAGCAGTGTGTTGGATGACCTGCTGCGCTGGGCAGTGGGGCAATCCTACAACTGCATCACGGTGGATGGCGATACCTCAACTTCTGATACCGTGCTGTTGGCGGCAACGGGGCAGGGCGCAAAACATGGCAAAGTTACGGATGCCAAGGATAAGCGACTGGCGTCTTTCAAGGTCGCGTTGTTGTCGGTCTGTCAGGATCTGGCAAAACAGATTGTGGGGGATGGCGAGGGCGCCTCGAAATTCATCACCATAGACGTAACTGGTGCCGCCTCAGCCAAGGCGGCCCGGCAGATCGCCATGACCATTGCCAATTCCCCTTTGGTGAAGACCGCAATTGCAGGCGAAGACGCCAATTGGGGCCGGATCATCATGGCCGTAGGACGGGCCGGGGAAAAGGCTGATCGCGACAAACTGTCAATTACCATTGGCGGTGTGGTGATTGCAGAGGCCGGACATCCCCATCCCGACTATCGCGAAGAACAAGTGGTCCCCCATATGAAGGGGCAATTTATCGACATTGTTGTTGATGTGGGTGTGGGCCGGGGCAAGGCCAGGGTCTGGACCTGTGATTTGACTCACGGCTATATCGCCATCAACGCCGACTACCGGTCCTGATGCCAACCTTGTCCGGGACAGGCCAGTTGCCCCAATTACCGACCCTATTGGTTGTCGCTGCTGCATTGGTGGATATCGATGGCCGTGTGCTGGTGCAACAACGGCCTGAGGGTAAGGCCATGGCGGGCCTGTGGGAATTTCCCGGCGGCAAGGTGGAGCCGGGCGAGGGGGTGGAACAATCCCTGATCCGGGAACTGCGGGAAGAGTTGGAAATCGATGTGACCCAGGCCTGCCTGGCGCCCTTTACCTTTGCCTCCCATTCCTACGACAATTTTCATTTGCTGATGCCGCTGTTTATTTGCCGGGTCTGGAAAGGCACCCCACGGGGTGTTGAGGGCCAGGCGATCCAATGGCTACGGCCCATGCGCATGGGAGACCTCGCCATGCCAGCCGCGGACCGTCCCCTGGTCGCCATGCTGCGCGATTTGTTATAGGGCCAGGGTCGGATCATGCGCCCAACAAAGACCAAAGCTTTACCGTTTCGCCTGCCGTTGCGGAGTGCGCAATTGATCCTGCGGCCTCTGGAGCGCACGGACGCACCGAAGGTTGCCACCCTGGCGGGGGACTGGGACGTGGCCCGCTGGACCCTGGATATCCCCCACCCTTATGACATGACGATGGCGCGTGATTTTATGGTCTTTGCCCAGGACGAATTTTTATCCCAGCGGCGCATTATTCTGGCCATGGTGGCGCGCGTTAGCGGCGATCTGGTGGGGGTCATATCCCTGACCCGCAATGGCACGGACGAGGGTGAAATCGGCTATTGGGTGGGCCGTCCTTACCAGGGCAAAGGCTATGCCCGTGAGGCTGCCGCCCTGGCCATTGCCTTGGGGTTTGAGGCCCTGGCCATGCGCCGGGTTGTGGCCGCCTGTATGCCTGATAATGAGCCGTCCTGGCGCGTCATGGAACATTGCGGCATGACCTATGTCGAGGCCATACAGCGTTGGTCCATAACCCGCCGGACGACGTTTGATCTGTCGCTCTACGCGATTGAACGACCGGAAGTCCGTTCGGACTAAGGTCTGCCCCCGCCTAAGATTTATCCCGGCCTAACGTTTATAGAGCCCCATCAATGCGGCTTTTTCGATGGTATTGAAGTGCAACATGAAGCCGACCACGGCGGCGGATGTATCCGCCTCTACCGGCAATGTGTCCAAGCCGACCGCATGCAGGGTGAACAGATAACGGTGCGGATGATCCCCTTCGGGCGGGCAGGGGCCGCCATAGCCGGGCGCGCCGAAATCCGTGCGGGTTTGCAAGGCGCCGTCGGGCATGCCGCCGCCATCACCTGGGCCACTACCTGCACCCAGGGCCAGTTCGGTGACGTTGGCAGGGATGTTTACCGCCACCCAATGCCAGAAACCACTGCCCGTGGGGGCATCCGGGTCAAAGCAGGACAGGGCGAAACTTTTCGTGCCTTCCGGTGCGCCGGACCAGGACAGCTGTGGTGATTGATTGCCGCCCGCACATCCGAAGCCGAAGGCCTCCGATAGGACATGGTCGTTGCCAAGATAGTCGCCGTCGTTGAAGCTTTGGCTGCTGAGGATAAGTGTCATTTTTTGCGCCTCCCATTTTTTTGATCTGCCATAGAGTTCACCTACCAGTTCAGGAATGCAAGTATAGTGTGTTGCAGAGATAACTGAATTGGAAAGCAGATGACAGAAATCAGCTATGAAAACCTGCCCTGGCCCGTGCGTGACGATATCACTGCGGCACAGGTGCGGACGTGGGAGAAGTTGGGGCAGCCCGGCACCTGGTTAACGGGGGCGGAGCGCCTGGCCGTGGCGGCAGAGGCGCGCAACGCCGGGAGTTGTAAATTATGTGCCGCGCGCAAGGACGCGTTGTCGCCCGAGGCGGCGCAGGGGGAGCATGACCATCTTGGCCAGCTGTCCGCGCTGGAGGTGGAGCAAATCCATCGTATCCGCACGGATCCGGGCCGTCTAAGCCGATCCTGGTTTCAAGGCCTGGCAGACCAGGGCATGGTTGAAGAACGCTATGTGGAGACCGTTGGCGTCATCGCCAATTTGGTCGCCATTGATACCTTCACCATAGGTTTGGGTCTGGACCCCTGGCCTTTGCCCAGCGCACAGCCGGGTGAACCATCACGCTTGCGGCCTGTCGCTGCCTCTCGGGAGCTGGCCTGGGTCCATACCCTGCCACCCCAGGGGGCCATCGGCACGGTGGATGAGGATTTGTATGCGGGCCGGCCCACGGCGGCGCATATTTATCAGGCCATGAGTTTGGTGCCTGCCTGCGTAAAGGGGTTCTTCGACCTAGTGGTCAATCAGTATCTGGCGCCACAGGCCATGCGGGATTTCGATAATGAATTCCGCGCCATCAATCATGCCCAGATAGAGCTGGTGGCAGGGCGTATATCAGCCCTGAACCAGTGCGTTTACTGAACCACCAGCCATGGGCAGCTGCTCCGTGCGAGCAACAAAGATGACGGTGGTGATTACGATCTTTCGATTATGACGGGGAACGATGCCTCCAATGACGGCGGCGTGCCCAATGGGGCCATGCTTGTACGCTTTGTCGATGCGGTCGCGGGCGATGATCCTGGCGAATTGACGGCGGCACGGACGGCGATTGCAGAGACGATGGGCGGGGCGGCATTGACGGATACAGCCGCTGTGGCCGCGTTGTTTGATGCTATCGATCGCGTCGCCGATTCGACCGGTATCCCCCTTGAGGACGAGAAAGCAGCAGCAACCGACAGCTGGCGTGCAGCCATCGGTATTGACGATTTTACCGCTGCTGCTGAAAAGGGCAGCGGTCAATAGTTGGGCGCGGTTGCGGCCACTTGCCG
>JAPKBD010000081.1 GCA_028824965.1 Alphaproteobacteria bacterium
TTGACCGAAAGCGAAAAGCCTGCAACAACGCTTTTCTCTGGCCGATATCATGTGGATATAGCGCCAAAATGATCACTGTTTTTAACTGGCTGGAGGCGCATCGTGTCGAGTGGCAATTATCTCTTTACCTCAGAATCCGTGTCCGAGGGGCACCCCGATAAAGTTTGCGATCAGATTTCTGACGCGATTGTTGACATGTTCCTGGCAGCGGACCCCGACAATGCCCGCGTTGCCTGCGAAACACTGACGACGACCAATCTGATTGTTCTGGCCGGCGAAGTGCGCGGCCCCTCGGAGATTGTCAACGACAAGGCAGCCATGGAACAGGCGGCCCGTGATACGGTTCGTCGCATCGGCTACGAACAGGATGGCTTCCATTGGAAGAATGCCGAAGTCCAGGTTCACCTCCACCCCCAATCGGTAGATATTGCTCAAGGTGTGGATGCGTCCGGTAACAAGGACATTGGCGCCGGCGACCAGGGCATCATGTTTGGCTATGCCTGCACCGAGACGGACGTCTTGATGCCAGCCCCCATTCATTATTCCCACGCCATCCTGCGCCGTATGGCGGAGGATCGCCATGCCGGTAAAACACCTCAGTTCGGCCCGGATTCAAAAAGCCAGGTTACCCTGCGCTATGTGGACGGCAAACCGGTCGGCGCGACCTCGGTCGTTGTCTCGACCCAACATACGGAAGAAGCGGGCACCGAAGAGGTGCGCGATCTGGTCCGCAAATATGTTGAAGAAGTCCTGCCCGAAGGTTGGATGTGCCCGGAAGACGAATTGTACGTCAATCCCACAGGCCGCTTCGTTATTGGTGGCCCGGATGGTGATGCCGGTCTGACGGGTCGTAAGATCATTGTAGATACTTATGGCGGTGCCGCACCTCATGGTGGCGGCGCATTCTCCGGTAAAGATCCAACGAAGGTTGACCGCTCTGCCGCTTATGCCTCCCGCTATCTGGCAAAGAACATTGTCGGTGCCGGCCTGGCGGATCGCTGCTGCATTCAGCTGTCCTATGCCATTGGCGTGGCCAAGCCGTTGTCCATCTATGTGGATACCTATGGCACGGGCCGTTGCGATGAGGACCGTTTGATCAGCTTCCTCTCCAAAAATGTGGATTTAAGCCCCCGTGGTATCCACAACATGCTGTCCCTGAACCGACCGATCTATGCCAAGACCGCGGCCTATGGACATTTCGGCCCGGAGCCGACGGATGAAGGCCATTTCAGTTGGGAACGGCTTAATCTGGTTGAGGACTTGAAGCCCCTTCTTGGCTAGCCCTCCACTTCGCACCTTATATGGCCGGCGTCGGGGGAAACCCCTTCGCCTCGGCCGGCGCGATGTTCTTGAACGTCTGTTGCCCAAACTGCAACTTGATCCAGGTGAATATGCCGATGGCAGCCTGGATCCTCGCAGCCTGTTTCCACGTCCCGTCAGTGCGGTTTGGTTGGAGATAGGCTTTGGCGCGGGGGAGCATTTAGCAGCGCAGGCCCGGGCAAACCCGGATGTGGGTATTATCGGGTGTGAGCCGTTTATCAACGGCGTCGCGCGCCTGTTGACGGACGTCGATGACCATAATCTGGATAATATCCGTATTGTCATGGATGACGCTGGATTGCTGTTGGATGCCCTGGCGCCGGGCAGTATTGATCGTGGGTTTTTGTTGTTTCCAGATCCCTGGCACAAAAGGCGACATAACAAGCGTCGCTTTGTTGCCCCGGAAAATATTGCTGCCATGGCCCGCGTGCTCAAACCAGGTGCTCTGTGGCGTATTGCAACCGATCATGTGGATTATTGCCGTTGGATTTTGGCTCATATGGCAGCCGCCAAACAGTTCCAATGGTTGGCGCGTCGGCCTGGTGACTGGCGCCAGCGCCCGGATGACTGGCCGCCAACCCGCTATGAAGAAAAAGGTATTGCCGCCGGGCGCCCGCCTGCATTCCTCAGCTATCAACGCCAGATTTGATCGGGGCCTGATCCCGGATTGATCCTGAATTGCTGCCATAGCGTTAATGCTTGCTTTGCGCCGTCGGTGGTCATATATAGGCACTTAACAAATAGCCTGGCGACCAGCGGGGCAGTAACAAAGGTGGGCCAGCGGCCCGCCTTTTGCATTTTTGGGCAGTTTTCTAGCGTTAGTGAAGAAGGTTAGCAGCAATTTAACGTCGATTTGACGGCAATCTGGATGTGATCTGGATGCGCTACGGTCGATAGTTCGGGATTAAAACGTAAAGTGACGGAAGCAAACCATCAATTAGGTGAAGTGGAACGCTTAATCGCGTCGTCGGTTGAGGCCATGGGCTTTCGCCTGGTTCAGTTGAGCTTGACTGGCAATCCTGATGGCGGCGGGGGACAGCCCACACTGCAGGTGATGGCGGAACCCTTGGGCGACGACGACGAGATGAATGTCGATATGTGTGCCCAGTTGAGCCGGGCAATTTCAGCCATTCTGGATGTTGAGGATCCGATTTCATCGGCCTATTTCCTCGAAGTCAGCTCCCCCGGTGTGGACCGGCCCCTGGTCAGTGTCGAAGATTTTCAGCGTTACATTGGCTATCAGGCACGTGTCGAAGCAGCGACCCCGGTCAATGACCGCCGGCGTTTTGTCGGTCGTTTGCTGCGCGCCGATGATGAGCACGTCAACATCAGTGTGACCGACAGTGACGAAAGCGTAAAAGACTTCGCCATTCCCTTTGTTTCCATCGCGCGGGCCAAATTGGTGCTGACCGATGACTTAATCCGACAGACTTTGAAGAAGAGAAAAAAATAATGGCCGATGCACAAACAGTCGTAGGCGCGAACCGGTTGGAGCTGCTGCAGATCGCTGACGCGGTTGCGCGGGAAAAATCCATCGACGCTGAAATCGTCATAGAGGCGATGGAAGAGGCGATCCAAAAGGCTGCCCGTTCCAAGTACGGCATGGAAAATGAAATCAGGGCAGAGATCGATCGCAAGTCCGGTAACATTGGTCTGTCCCGCTTGTTGGATGTGGTCGAGGCGGTGGAAAATCCGGCGACGGAAATTCTTCTTCGCGAAGCCCAGGGCCGGAACCCCGATGCCCGTGTTGGCGATCTAATCTCCGAAGCCCTGCCACCCATTGATTTCGGTCGTATCGCGACCCAAACCGCGAAACAGGTCATTGTGCAAAAAGTGCGCGAGGCGGAGCGGGCGCGGCAATTTGAGGAATACAAAGATCGCATCGGCGAAGTCGTCAACGGCGTCGTCAAGCGCGTGGAATACGGCAATGTCTTGGTCGATATGGGCCGGGCCGAAGCCATTGTGCGCCGGGATGAGGCGCTGCCGCGTGAAAGCCTGCGCCAAGGCGATCGCATTCGGGCCTATATCTTTGATGTGCGTGAGGAACAGCGCGGGCCACAAATTTTTCTGTCCCGTACCCATCCTCAGTTCATGGCCAAGTTGTTCACCCAGGAAGTGCCGGAAATTTACGACGGTATTATCGAGATCAAGGCCGTTGCCCGTGATCCGGGCAGCCGGGCGAAGATTGCCGTGTTCTCTAATGACAGCTCCATCGATCCAGTGGGGGCGTGTGTTGGTATGCGGGGCAGCCGGGTACAGGCGGTGGTCAACGAACTGCAGGGTGAAAAAATTGATATCATCCAATGGGTCGCAGACCCGGCAGCGTTCCTGGTCAATGGCCTGGCACCTGCCGAAGTCGTCAAGGTGGTGATGGATGAAGAGGCCCAGAAGTTTGAAGTTGTGGTGCCTGATGAAATGTTAAGCTTGGCCATCGGTCGTCGCGGCCAGAACGTTCGCCTGGCGTCACAGTTGACGGGGTGGGAGATCGATATCCTGACGGAGGAGGAGGAATCTGAACGTCGTCAGGAAGAGCTGCGCCTGCGCAGTGAATTGTTCATAGAGGCCTTGGTTATTGACGAGATGATGGCACAGTTGTTGGCGACAGAAGGCTTCACCTCCGTTGAGGAAGTGGCATTTGTAGAGATCGAAGAACTGGCGACGCTGGAAGGCTTTGACGAAGACCTGGCCGAGGCCTTGCAACAACGGGCCAACGATTATCTGGAAGCCCGCGACGCAGAATTTGACGCAAAGCGCGCCGAACTTGGCGTGACGGAGGAACTGGCGACCCTTGAAGGTCTGACGCCTGGTATGTTGGTGGCTTTGGGTGAAAACGGCATCAAGGAATTGGATGATTTCGCCGAATTGGCCACGGATGAGTTGGTGGATCCAGGCGATGGCCTGTTGCGTGATTTTGACCTAGATGAAGAAAGCGCATCCGCAATGATCATGGCGGCGCGGGCCCATTGGTTCGAAGATGAAGACAAGGCGGCAGAAGCGGCAAAGGCGGATGATGCCGAAGGTGCCGAAGCCGCTGAAAATGCGGAAACAACGGAAGTTGAGGCCTGAAGGCTGCCGTAATGGGTAGGGCAATGGCAATGGAAACGGTCGAATTGACGTCAAAGGGGCAAAAGAATAGCCCCGAAAGACATGGCCCCGAAAGACGTTGTATTGCGACCGGCGTTTCCATGCCCATTGACGGTCTGTTGCGTTTCGTTGTCGGACCGGAAGGTAATATCTATCCGGATCTGGGCCGGGATTTGCCTGGTCGGGGGATCTGGATCAGTGGACGGCGGGAATTGCTGGAACAGGCGGTAAAAAAGCGCCTTTTCGCCCGTGCGGCCAAATCTGCGGTGACTGTAGCTGCGGACCTGCCGGATCAGATTGAGGCGGCTTTAGTGCGGCGTAGTCTGGCGTTGTTGGGGCTGGCCCGGCGTGCCGGGCAATTGGCTCTTGGTTACGAAAAAGTACGATCTTTACTGGCCGATGATCCAAGGGCAATGGTTGTTTCGGCCTGTGATAGTTCGGAAAAAGGTCGGGAAAAACTGTTGAGCGGCCTTCGCGGCCCCCGCGGTCAGTCAAATGAGAACGACCAAAGTGATGGTGATACGGCATCTGCAGGACGAAAAATTGTTAATTTGTTTCGTGTAGATGAATTGAGTTTGGCATTAGGCCGCGAAAATGTGGTACATGCTGCCCTACGGGCCGGTGGTTTGGCAGATCGCTTCTTGATCGAATGCCGCCGGCTGGAAGAATTTCGCAGTTGAACCGTTCGGTTGGCATAGGGTCAACCGGGGCGTTTAGCTGTGGATGCGTGTTTTTGGCAATGGGTTTTCGTTTTTGCATTTGATTTGCAAAGACAAAAATTTGATGTCAGGGATCGCCTGGAAAGAGATAGGACAAGACGACGTGAGTGATACGGGTAAGAAGAAAACCCTCAGCCTTGGGGGCGGAGAGCCCCTTCGCCTTAAGAAACCGAGCGAGGGCGCAGCTGCGCCGTCGCGTGGCGGCATGGGCGGCGGACGTAAAACCGTTCAGGTTGAGGTGCGGCGACGGCGTGCGCCAGCGCGTAGCAGTCAAGCCGGCACCAGCCCCAAGGCTGAAGCACCTACAGCTGTGGCAACTGAAGCCGTGGCGGCTGTAACGCCGGCACCCGATGCATCGGTGGCGCCAGCCAGCCCCGCACCGGCGGCACAAGCGCCTGCGCCCGGGACACCCGTTGTGTCCGCTGCACCAGCAGTAGCTGAAGCCCCTGCGGCCCCGGTTGCAGAAGAATCTGTTGCCAAGACGCCTGCTGCACCCGCCGCGACGGCGGCACCGGCAGCACCCACTGCGCCGGCAAAACGAAGCCCCAAAAAGGCTGATGCTGGCGGTGGTCGGACCCGACATGTGCTGCGCACATTGTCGAGCGAAGAAAAATCGGCCCGTTCAAAAGCGCTAGAGAACGCGCAGGCAGCTGACCAGGCCGCCCGCGCGCGGGCGGAGGACAATGCCCGTCGTCAGGCCGCTCAAGATGAGCGCCTGGGCCGCGAGCGTGCAGCTTCGGAAAAACGGCGCCTGGAAGAGGAAAGCCGAAAGAAGACAGAGGGCGACGCGCGGCAAAAGGCTGAGGAAGAAGCCGCCCGTAAATTGGCGGAAACTGAGGCCAAGGTTAATGCCGATGCAGTAACAGCTGCTGCTGAAACGAATAGCCCCCGACGTCCCCAGCAAGCAGGGGCGGAAGCCAAGGAACCTGGCCGTCGGACACAAAACCGGACGTTGGAGCGGCCAAAGCCTACGCCGCGAGCGCGTACGGAACCGCGCCGTCGGGCCGGTCGCATTACCGTTACCGAAGCCCTGGCGGATCGGGAGGAACGGGTTCGCAGCCTTGCCTCCATCCGGCGGGAGCGGGAACGGCGTAAGCAATTGGTGGCCGATAGCGGCGACAGTCAGCGCAAGATCCTGCGTGAAGTCGTGGTGCCTGAAACCATCACGGTACAGGAATTGGCCAATCGTATGGCCGAGCGCGGTGTGGACGTGGTCCGCTCCCTCATGGGTTTGGGCGTTATGGTCACGGTCAATCAAAGCATCGATGCCGATACTGCGGAGTTGGTGGTGGCTGAGTTCGGCCATAAATTACGCCGGGTATCGGAATCTGATGTTGAAATCGGCCTGCATGGCGATGATGACGACGATACTGATTTGGTGCTGCGTGCACCCGTTGTCACAGTGATGGGCCATGTTGATCACGGGAAAACGTCGTTGCTGGATGCCATTCGTGAAAGTGACGTGGCGGAGGGTGAAGCAGGCGGCATTACCCAGCACATTGGTGCCTATCAAGTCACAACACCAGCCGGTGCCAAAATCACCTTTATTGACACACCGGGCCATGCGGCGTTTTCCGCCATGCGCGCCCGTGGTGCCCAGGTGACGGATCTGGTGATCCTGGTGGTGGCTGCAGATGACGGTGTCATGCCGCAAACGATTGAGGCGATCAACCATGCCAAGGCAGCGAATGTCCCCATTATTGTGGCCGTTAACAAAATGGATCTGCCTGATGCCAATCCCAACAAGGTAAAGCAGGAATTGCTGCAGTATGAGATCGTCCCAGAAGAAATGGGTGGCGATGTCCCGATTGTCGAAGTCTCTGCGATCAAAAAGCAGAACTTGGATGGTTTGGAAGAAATCATCAACCTTCAGGCCGAAATAATGGAATTGAAGGCCAACCCGAACCGGCCCGCCGAAGGTGTCGTGGTAGAGGCGCAGCTGGACAAAGGGCGTGGCGCCGTTGCGACCGTGCTGATCCAGCGCGGTACTTTGTCGATCGGCGATATCTTCGTTGCCGGTGCCCAATGGGGCCGGGTGCGTGCGTTGATCGACAGTCATGGCAACAATATTGAAACGGCAGGGCCGTCTGTGCCGGTGGAAGTCCTCGGCTCAAACGGTGCACCTGATGCAGGTGAAGAATTCAACGTTGTTGAGACCGAAGGCCGGGCCCGTGAAGTTGCCGAATATCGCCAACGGATGGAGCAGGAACGTCGCGCCACCGCAGGTGCACGCGGTAGCCTGGAAGAGATGTTTTCCAATCTATCCGCCAGCGAGAAAAAGGAATTCCCCCTGGTGGTCAAGGCCGATGTGCGCGGCACATTGGAGGCGATCAGCGCGGCAGCGGAAAATCTGGGTAATGACGAGGTTTCGGCTCGGTTGCTCCACGGTGGGGTTGGCGGCATTACGGAATCCGATATTGATCTGGCCCGTGCCTCCAACGCGGTGGTCATCGGCTTTAACGTGCGGGCAAATCCCCAGGCGCGGGAAATGGCGCGGCAGGAAAATGTCGAAATCCGCTATTACTCCATCATCTATGAATTAGTCGATGAACTGCGCCAGGCCATGAGCGGCCTGTTGGCGCCGGAAGTGCGCGAAACCATCATTGGCGGTGCTGATGTGCAGGAAGTCTTCAATGTCTCGAAGATTGGCAAGATTGCTGGTTGCCGGGTATCCACAGGCATAGCCCGCCGTCAGGCCCTTGTGCGTTTGCTGCGGGACAATGTGGTCATTCATTCGGGCAGTTTGAAATCCTTGAAACGTTTCAAGGACGATGCCAGTGAAGTGCGTGAAGGCAATGAATGCGGTGTTGCGTTGGAGAATTACCAGGACATTCAAGCCGGCGACCAAATCGAATTTTACGAGGTCGAGGAAATCCAACGTTCCTTATAGCCCCGCATATTAGTCCAGTATATTGGGCGGTATAGCGGCGAAGATAGATAGTCTCAGGGGCGGAATTAGAGTCGGAACTAGGGTCGGAATAATGGCAAGCTATCGCGATACCCATGGTGATGACCGCGAACGCACAGTTAGATCGGGTGGCGGTGCACGTGGTCCCTCGCAACGTCAGCTGCGCGCGGGTGAGTTGATCCGCCATGCGGTGGCGGAGGTTCTTACCCGGGAAGAGATCCATCACGAAGACCTGATCGGTGTCACGATCACGGTGACGGAGGTTGCCTTGAGCCCGGATCTTCGCCAGGCGACCTGTTACATCATGCCCCTTGGCGGCAAGAATACAGACAAAATTCTGCAGGCATTGAAGGATACCGGTGGCTGGATAGGCGGGCAGGTGGCAAAGCGGGTGAGCCTGAAATACGCCCCGCGGCTGCATTTCCGCGTCGACGGCAGTTTTGATAACGCCGCGCACGTCCAAGGCCTGCTCAAACGCAGCGATGTTGCCCCGGATTTAGTGAGTGATCAAAATACGGATCCCAGCGGTGATGCGAGCAAAGACGACGGCGACGAAAGCGATGACGCATAGGCATGGCCGGTATTTTGGCCCCTAATTATGGCGCGTAAGCGGCGCGGCCGGCCCGTCCACGGCTGGTTCATTTTTGACAAACCCCTTGGTATGACGTCCACCCAGGCCGTGGCTAAAGTGCGGCGCGCCTTTGACGCGGCCAAGGCCGGTCATGCGGGTACCCTAGACCCTTTGGCCACAGGTGTTCTGCCCATTGCCATGGGGGAGGCGACGAAAGCGGTTTCGGCTGCCATGGATGGGGCTAAGTCCTATCGCTTTACCATTTTTTGGGGCCAGGAACGTGATACGGACGACGCCGAGGGCAAGGTGGTCAGCGAAAGTGACAGCCGTCCAACCCAGGCGCAGATTGAGGCGGCCCTGCCCCAGTTCATTGGCGATATTGAACAGGTGCCCCCTGCCTATTCCGCGATCAAGGTGAATGGGGCCCGGGCCTATGATCTGGCCCGTGGCGGCGAAACAGTGGTTCTAGCCGCCCGTCCCATTAGAATTGATGATCTGAACCTGGTTGATTGCCCCGATCCAGACCACGCGGTGCTGGAAATGCACTGCGGAAAAGGCGCCTATGTGCGTGGTGTGGCCCGTGATTTAGGCCGGGTTTTGGGCTGTTTTGGCCATGTTAGTGAACTGCGCCGGGTTTGTGTTGGACACTTCGACGAATCGATGGCGATTTCGCTGGATAAACTTGAAGACATGGGGCATAAGGAGGCGCTCGACGACCTGCTTTTGCCGGTCGAGGCTGCGCTGGCCGACATCCCGGCGTTGCCTGTAACCGGTCCGGAGGCTGAACGTTTACGTTTTGGACAAACCATCCGGGTTCCGCATAGCGTCGAGGGAACTGTATACGCGACGACCGATGGCAAGCCGGTAGCACTGGCGAAAATTCATGCTGGGGAAGTCCGACCGGTTCGTGTTTTTAATTTATAAGACTTTATTTTTGATAGGAGATCTCGATGTCGATTACGGCTGAACGCAAGACCGAATTGATTGGCGAATACAAGCAAACGGAAAACGATACAGGCTCACCAGAGGTCCAAGTGGCCATTCTGACGTCCCGTATCGTGACCTTGACCGACCATTTCAAGGAACACAAAAAGGATAATCACTCCAGACGCGGATTGCTGAAAATGGTCAGCCGCCGTCGTCGTTTGTTGGATTACCTAAAGCGTAAGGATCAAACGCGTTATGAAGCGTTGATCAAACGACTAGGCCTGCGCCGTTAAACAAGTCTGTAAACAACGGCGGGCATATCGGCATATCAAGGCTGATTAAAATACCTCCCTGCGCTACCGCTTCGGTAACGCAAACCCTGATGCATTGTCTTCTGGGTCGTCTGGGTTTTTAGGGTGGGAATGACAGCTATAATTCATTGGGGATTATGGCAAACCGAAAGATTAGGTAAGCGAAGCCATGTTTTGCCCGGCGATGGCGCTGGGTGTTTTGCAAGACATCATGGCTGCTTAGAAAGAGAGAACGAAGATGTTTGATATTCATCGCAAAGAAATTATGTGGGGCGGGCGCAAGCTGGTTCTGGAAACCGGGCATATTGCCCGTCAAGCCGACGGTGCCGTGATGGTCACCTATGACGAGACCTCTGTGCTTTGCGCGGCAACGGCCGCGCGCGAGGCTCGTTCGGGCATCGATTTTTTCCCACTGACCGTGAATTACGTGGAGAAGACATACGCCGCCGGTAAAATTCCAGGCGGCTTTTTTAAGCGTGAGGCACGTCCGTCTGAAGGCGAGATACTGATCTGTCGTTTAATAGATCGGCCGATCCGGCCTTTGTTCGTTGACGGCTTCCGCAACGAGACCCAGATCATCTGTACAACCATGAGCCACGATCTGGAGAATAATCCTGATATTGCCGCCTTGGTGGGGACGTCTGCTGCACTGACGATTTCGGGTATGCCCTTCATGGGCCCGATCGCTGCGGCGCGTGTTGGTTACATCAATGGCGAATATGTCTTGAACCCGCGCATTGACGAAATGGCAGACAGCGACCTGGACATGGTTGTCGCCGGCACAGCGGACGCTGTGATGATGGTGGAATCAGAAGCCAACCAGCTGTCTGAAGATATCATGTTGGGCGCTGTGATGTTCGCCCACAAGGAAATGCAACCGGTCATTCAGATGATCATCGAATTGGCCGAAGTGGCCGCGAAAGAGCCCTGGCCGCTGGCCGAGCCCGAAGATCATTCCGGCATCGAGGCCCGCGTGGCCGATGCCATCAGTAACGATCTGAAGGCTGCCTATGCAGAACCCATCAAACAGACCCGCTCCAACATGTTGTCTGAAGCTAAGGCCAAGGCCTACGAAGCATTGGCGGAAGACCCGGATGCGGGCGAAATCGGCGGCGCCTTCAAGAAGTTGGAAAAGAACCTTGTGCGTGGCCAGATCCTGGACTCGGGCAAGCGTATTGATGGTCGCGATACCCGCACCGTGCGGCAGATCGAATGCCAGGTTGGCGTACTGCCCCGCACCCATGGTGCTGCATTGTTCACCCGTGGTGAGACCCAGGCCCTGGTCGTGACCACCTTGGGTACCGGCGATGATGAGCAGATCATGGATGCCCTGGCTGGTTCCTACCGTCAGCATTTCATGCTGCATTACAACTTCCCCCCCTATTCCGTAGGCGAGGCCGGCCGCTTTGGCTTTACCTCCCGGCGGGAAATCGGCCATGGTAAATTGGCCTGGCGGGCAATGAATGCGGTTATGCCGAACAAGGATGATTTTCCTTATACGATCCGCATCGTGTCTGAGATCACGGAATCCAATGGTTCATCCTCCATGGCGTCTGTCTGTGGCTCCTCCCTGTCCTTGATGGATGCGGGCGTGCCCTTGAAAGCCGCCGTGGCCGGTATCGCCATGGGCCTGATCCTGGAAGGTGACAAGTACGCCATCCTTTCGGACATTCTGGGTGATGAGGATCACCTGGGCGATATGGACTTTAAAGTGGCGGGTACTGAAAACGGTATCACGTCTTTGCAGATGGACATCAAGATCGCCGGTATCACCGAAGAGATCATGAGTAAGGCCCTGGCCCAGGCCAACGAAGGCCGCAAGCATATCTTGGGCGAGATGCAACAGTCCTTGGGTGAGCATCGTGGTGAGCTGCGGGACAGCGCACCAAAAATCCATCAGATGAAAGTGCCAACGGACAAAATCCGTGAGATCATCGGTACGGGCGGCAAAGTCATCCGTGCAATCACGGAAGAAACCGGTGCCAAGATCGATATCTCTGACGATGGCTCCGTGCGGGTATCTTCTCCCGACCAGGAAAGCATCGATGCGGCCACTGCCTGGATCACCGGTATTATTGCCGAGCCTGAAATTGGCATGATCTACAAAGGTAAGGTTGTGAAGGTTGTCGATTTCGGTGCCTTTGTGAACTTCATGGGTGCCCGTGACGGCCTCTGCCATATCTCGGAGCTGGCCCCACACCGGGTCAAGACTGTGAATGACATTTGCAACGAAGGCGACCAGGTCTTTGTGAAATGCCTGGCAATTGATGATCGGGGCAAGGTTCGCCTGTCCATGAAAATGGTCGATCAGGAAACCGGCAAAGAGATCGTTCAAGAAGAAGCCGCCAGCGACTAATTCGCACCGGCTTCGTCTGGGTTCTCTTCGGACAAAAATGGGCCCCGCTCTCCATACAGGAGGCGGGGCCTTTTTTGTGCGTTTAGGTGCTTTTGACGTCGCGGTTAAATCACGCGTTTTTCATGCAGTTCCGCGATTGCGCCGTCGTCATAGCCCAAATCACGCATGATATCGTCCGTATGTTCGCCCAGGGTCGGCGCGCGCATGCGGATCGAAGCTGGCGTCTTTGACAAACGTACGTGCAATTTCACCACGGGCGCCGGTTTGTCTGTGCCGGGATATTCAACATCCTGTAGGAAATCGCCGCCCAAAACCTGTGGGTCTTTCAGGGTATCCGCCGGTTTATAGATATGGCCGGTGGGAATGCGCGCCTCTGACAGCGCCTTAATGGCGTCTTCCCGGGTACGTTCACCGCACCATTTCTGCATGCGGGCGGAGATTTCGACGCCATTGTCACCGCGCGCGAGGTCATCCTTGAATTTGTCGTCGGTCAGCCAATAATCCTCGCCCATCAGTTTGGCCCAGCGTTCATAAAGCGGCCGGCCAACGACCTGTACGATAAGCCATTCGTCATCCTGACACTTAAAGGCATCCGAGGGGGCAGATGTTTGACCTCTGTTGCCGGACCCGACCCGGTCAGCCTGGATCATGGATTGTTCGATCAGGGCGGCGTTGTTGAACAATAACGCCGTCCCTAGCAGACTGCCTTCAACGCGCTGCCCTTCACCCGTGGCACGGTGGTGCAAAATGGCTGACAACGTGCCGATGGTCGCGGCCGATGCGGTGCCAAAATCGACCCACGGGGTGTGCGCCTTCATCGGTTCATCCTCATAGCCCGACAGATGCATCATGCCGGACATGGCGGCGGCAACGCCGTCGAAACCAACCCGGTCCTTGTAGGGACCGGTGGTGGAGAAGGCTGAAACGGTGGTCAAAATAATATCAGGCTTGATCGCGCACAGACTGTCATAGTCCAGGCCCATTTTGGTCAAGGTGTCGTTCGGCAGGTTGGCGATGACAACGTCCGCTGTGGCCACCAGCTTTTTGACGATGTCCCGGCCTTCGGGCTTCATGGGGTTCAATGTCAAACCGCGCTTGTTCCGGTTTAGATGCACATAGCCGGAACCGACGCTTTCCTCTCCCTCCGGCCCATCTCCGATGGGGCCTGTAAAACGGTCCTCACTGCCATCGATTTTTTCGATACGGATGACATCGGCACCCAAATCCGCCAGCATCATGCCGCAGCACGGCCCGGCAATATAGCGGCCAAAATCCAACACCCGTACACCATCTAAAACCTGGGTCACCGTTAACTCTCCCTGCAATAAAATGCCACCGGACAAGGGGCGGCAAATGTCAGCTCATTCATTCAGATCTATTGGTTGCTAGAATAGGCCGTGACCGGCCAGACCGCAATGCAGACCCCAATGCTTTAATTGCGCCTTAATTGACGCTGTAATCGCCGCTCCAATGATCGCCGCAAACATCGCAGGAGATCAGGAGAGTGCCTCACGCAGGGTCGCGAGAGATATTGGTTTTTGGTGTGTTTCCACCATCAGGCCACGTACTTCGCCCAGGCCCAGGGCCATTTTGCCGTAATAGGGGTTATAGCCGGTGACCACCAGGATCTTCGCCTTGCAGCCCTGTTCGGCCAGCCATTGTACCAGTTCAATACCCTCAATATCAGGCATCACCATGTCCAATACGATGACATCGGGATTGATTTCCGCGTAAGCGTCTTTGAACAAGTTGGGGTCCGACAAAGCGGATGCTTCATAGCCGCACCCTTCTGCTGTCTTCTTTACGAAATCAGCAAAATCCGGTTCGTCGTCAACGACAAGTAGC
>JAPKBD010000082.1 GCA_028824965.1 Alphaproteobacteria bacterium
GAGATAACCCGCCTGATGCGAACGCCGCTTGAATGCGAAGGCTGTGATTTACAGGACGATGCGTTTCGAGAGTGGCGTCTTCGCCATCATCTGGAGGGGGCGGGCAGCTTTCAACAAAAACACACCTCCGGCCTATGGACCCTTACGACGGACCGGCGTACCCGCCAGGGCGGCTATGTCAACGTGCATGTTGATATAACAAATATGAAGGAACATGAGGCTGAAATGGCAACGGCCCGTGATGAGGCCCTTTCCGCCAGCCGCGCCAAATCGGAATTTCTGGCTTTGATGAGCCACGAATTGCGGACGCCGCTGAATTCGATTTCAGGATTTTCAGATATCCTGAAAGACCAAAGTTTTGGCAATCACAGCGACCCACGCTATCACGAATATGCCGGCAATATTCACGACAGCGGCAGCCATCTGCTGCGCATCATCACGGAGATCCTGGATCTTTCAAAGATTGAGGCTGGAAAATTAGAACTCGTTGAAGAAGAGTTCGAGCTGGATATCCCCTTCACCAACGTACAATCCATGATGACCCACCTAGCCGAGGATGCGGGCCTGACCTTAAGCCTGGAATGTGGCAACCATCTTCCCGGGCTGCGCGGCGATCTGCGTACTGTCCAACAGATGCTGATTAACCTGATCTCAAATTCGGTCAAGTTCACCCCCAGCGGCGGCACGATCACCATCACGGCAGAGCGCCAGGATGAAGCCATGGGCGGCGGTCTGCTGATCCAAGTTGCCGACACAGGCGTTGGCATCGCAGCTGAAGATGTTGCCAAGGTTTTGACGCCGTTTGGCCAGATCGAAGGCCCCTTACACCGGCAGCATCAGGGTACCGGGCTGGGCCTGCCCCTGGTGCGATCTTTCATGCATCTCCACGGTGGTGAATTATCTATCGACAATAACGCTGCACAAGGTACAACCATCAATCTGACTTTCCCGAAAGAACGCTTGGTCGAACGGGCTGGTCATGGTGATATCGGTAAGCTGAAGGCTGAAAAAACCGCCTAGATATTTAGTCCAGGCAATTGATGGAGATCGCACAATGAAGACAGAACGCGATCTCTTATTGGAATTATTTCAGGCTGCAGTTACGGCTGCGGATCCCGCCATATGCCTGCCTCCCCATCTTCCGGACTTAATTGTTGGAAATGCCCAAAATCACACCTTGGGGCGTACCCTGGGGCGTACCGTCGTGCTGGGCGCGGGCAAGGCAGCGGCCAGCATGGCCAAGGCGGTCGAAGATACTTGGTCAGATAGGAATATTACCGGCTTGGTGGCAACCCGCTATGGCCATGCAGTACCGACCAACTACATTGAAGTTGTTCAGGCAGCCCACCCCGTTCCCGATGCCGCCGGCCAGGCAGCAGCGGCACGGATGCTGGCAATGGCAGAAAATTTGAGCGCAGACGATCTGCTGGTCGTGCTTATTTCAGGCGGTGGATCTTCGTTGCTGACCCTGCCCAGCGCCGGTCTTTCTTTGGCTGACAAACAGGCGGTTAATCAGGCCTTGCTTCGTAGTGGTGCGCCAATCGATCAGATGAATGTGGTGCGCAAGCATCTCTCCGCCATCAAGGGCGGTGGGCTGGCAGCAGCTGCGGCACCGGCCCGTGTCGTCAGCCTGCTGATTTCCGATGTGCCCGGAGATGATCCATCGATTATCGCCTCCGGCCCCACGGTGGCGGACCCATCCACTTTCTCCCAGGCGCGGCAGATCCTGACGCGCTATGATATAGCCCCACCAGAGGCTGTGCGCCTGCATCTGGAACGGGGTGAGGTCGAAACACCCAAACCAGGGGCTGCAGCATTCGCGAGGTGCGAGACGGTGCTGGTCGCAACCCCAGCCCAATCCATTGCCGCAGCAGCTACCAAGGCGCAGGCCGCCGGTTATGACGTGGTCCTGCTGGGCGATGATCTGGAAGGGGAAGCGCGGGAGCTGGGGAGCGCACATGGAGAGCTGGCCCTGGCGACGCAAAAACAGGGCCGACGGGTCGCCTTGTTGTCGGGCGGTGAAACCACGGTAACTGTTCGCGGCAATGGCCGTGGCGGCCGGAACGTTGAATATCTGGCGGGCCTGGCCTTAAGTTTAGGCGGCGCGCGGGGTATTTCCGCCATCGCCTGCGATACGGATGGCATTGATGGCACGGAAGACAATGCGGGCGCCGTTGTTCTGCCTGACAGCCTGGCCCGCGCAGCAGCCGAGGGCCTGGACCCTGGCACATTGTTGGCAAAAAACGACGCCTACCGATTGTTTCAAGTCTTGGGGGATTTGGTCATCAGCGGCCCGACCCTGACCAATGTAAATGACTTTCGTGCAATTTTGATCGATGCACGTTAGAGCAATTTTCGATTGATTGGTTCAATTGCTCTTTTTGAAAGATTGAACATGTTAATATTAAACATGCTCTGGCGATCCCGTGTAGACTGCGCGCATGCAAAGAAACAGATCAACAAAAATCATCGCCACTTTGGGCCCCGCCAGCTCGGACCTTGAAACGATTGCCGGCCTTCATGCGGCGGGCGCGGACCTGTTTCGCCTGAATTTCAGTCATGGCGATCACGCTGACCATCTGGCCAGGCTGCGCGCTATTCGGGAGGTTGAGAAATCTGTAGGCATGCCGATCGGCGTCATGGCTGATATGCAGGGTCCCAAAATCCGCGTTGGCACCATTGGTGGTGACGGTGGTGGTGTTGGCATCGACCTTGTGGAGGGTAGCACCTACAGTTTCGATCTTCAGGATACCCCCGGCGATGACAAACGAGCACCGTTGCCCCACCCAGAAGTTTTCGCGGCCCTGAAAGTGGGCATGGATCTGTTGATCGACGATGGCAAGCTGCGTCTGACAGTGCAAAAACTTGGTCGCGACCGGGCGGAATGCACCGTTATCACAGGCGGCCGCCTGACCGACCGCAAAGGTGTCAACCTACCCCAGGCCCTCCTGCCCATGGGGGCGATGACTGCCAAGGACCAAAAGGATTTGCGCTTCGCCCTTGATGCAGGTGTGGACTGGGTCGCCCTATCATTTGTGCAACGGCCCGACGATATTGCGGAGGCCCGGCGTCTGATCGCGGGCCGCGCTGCGGTCATGGCAAAAATCGAAAAGCCTGCTGCATTGCACCAAATTGACGAAATAATCGAGATGTCGGACGCGATCATGGTCGCCCGTGGCGATTTGGGCGTGGAGCTACCGGTGGAGGAGGTCCCCGCCCTGCAAAAGGATCTGGTGCGCCGGGCCCGGCGTGCGGGCAAACCTGTCGTGGTGGCAACACAAATGCTGGAAAGCATGATTTCATCCCCTGTGCCCACACGGGCCGAAGTCTCCGATGTCGCCGCAGCTGTTTATGATGGTGCGGATGCGGTGATGTTGTCGGGGGAGACAGCCTCGGGCCAATTCCCCCTGGCTGCGGTGGAGGTGATGGATCGGGTCGCGGCAAAGGTGGAACGGGATCCAAGTTATCACAAAATTATGGACGCGGAACACGCGGACCCTGAGGCAACATCAGCGGATGCCATTACCGCGGCCGCGCGCCAAGTTGCCGAAACGATCTCAGCCTCGGCAATCGTGACCTATACGACGTCGGGCTCCACCGCCTTGCGTGCGGCGCGGGAAAGGCCCCCCGTGCCGACCTTGGTCTTGACGCCCAGCCTCATCACTGCCCGCCGTCTGGCCGTGGCCTGGGGCCTTAGTTGCGTGCACAGTGCAGATGCCTCCGGCTTCACAGATATGGTTGACCGGGCCTGCCGGGTAGCCGCTGATCGGGGCATCGCCTCGTCCGGCGACCGCCTGGTTATCACAGCCGGGGTTCCCTTCGGGACGCCAGGTGCGACCAACACGTTGCGCATCGCCTGGGTGCCTTAGAAAGATCGACGGCATGATCAATAGGGGACGGTTTCGCTTTACGGCGATGGAGCAGGTCATATTTGGATCGCCCGCTGCTGAAACAATTGCCAAGGAGGCCGCGCGCCTTTCGGCGGAGCGTGTATTTTTAATCGTCAGCGGAAGTCTGGACCGGGACACGGACGAAATTGACAAGGTCCGCGATTTACTGGGAACCAATTATGCCGGCAGCTTCGATGCCATGCCGGCGCACAGTCCTCGCGATGCTGTGATTGCTGCCGCCAATGCGGCACGAGAGGTGGATACGGATTTGCTGGTCACCATTGGCGGCGGCTCCGTCACCGACGGCACGAAGGTGGTGCAAATTTGTCTGGAGCATGATGTTACCTCTGTTGAAGGCCTGGATGCATACCGCATCGAGACGACGGCGGATGGCAAGGCGCGGGTGCCGAAGTTCGCGGGGCCAAAGGTACGGCAAATCTCCGTCCCAACGACATTATCCGGGGGTGAATTCAACACCCTGGGCGGCTGCACCGATCCTCGTACAAAGATCAAAGAAGGCTTCCTGCATCCCCTGTTGGTGCCGCGCGCGATCATACTCGATCCAGCACCTACGGTGCATACGCCCGAATGGTTGTGGCTTTCCACCGGGGTGCGGGCCATTGACCATTGTGTTGAAGCGATCTGTTCGCCTCGCGCCAACGGCTATTGCGACGGGGCCTCGCTGCATGCCCTACGCCTCCTTTCCCGTGCCCTGCCGAAAGTGCGCGCCGACAGTAGCGACCTGGAAGCGCGCATGGATTGTCTGACGGGTGCCTGGCTTGCCATGACAGCTGTTATCGGCGGTATTCCCATGGGTGCCAGCCATGCCATCGGCCATATTCTCGGCGGCACCTGTGATGTGCCCCATGGCTATACGTCATGCATCATGCTGCCGACTGTATTACGTTGGAACGCCGCTGATAACAGCGATGCATTAGCCCATCATATTGCCCGCCAGGCCCTGGTCTCAGAAGCCTTCGGCCAGTCAGGCCGGGCTGCGGGCGACGTGGTGGATGAATTCGTCGCCGGCCTGGGTCTGCCGCGCAGCCTAAGCGCGGTTGATGTGGGCGAGGATCAATTCGATGTCATCGCCAAGAACTCTATGCATGACGGCTGGTTGCACACCAATCCTCGCAAGGTTCATGGCCCTGAAGAAGTGATGGATATCCTTCGCCTGGCAAGTTAAAAGTCGCCGTCTTAATTAATAACCGGGCTAATCGCCCGACGGTACCCGTCTGGTCAAGGCCAGGAAAATATCCTCTAAATCGCCTTCTTCCGTAGTTAGATCGGCGATAGTCAGGTTGGCTTGGCGCACAGCAGCCAGAATTTCCTCAATCCCGGTTTCTGATGGCCGATAGTGGATCGACAGCCGTCGCGGTGGATGAAGTTGGCAATTAAAGGCCGCCAAGGTCTTGGGCATTTCAGACAGGTCGTCGGCCAGCAGGATGGTCAGTTCCTTACGGTCCAAACGCTCTATCAATCGATCCGTGCTGTCATGGGCGACTAATTCCCCATGATGGATGATGGCAATGGAATCGCAAAGTTGTTGCGCCTCTTCCAGATAATGGGTCGTCAAGACAACCGTAACGCCTGCCTGGTTCAATTCCCGAATATGATCCCATAGCTGTTGCCGCAGCTCCACGTCCACACCTGCAGTGGGTTCATCCAGGACCAGAATAGGCGGGCTGTGCACCATGGCCTTGCCCACCAAAACCCGCCGGCGCATGCCCCCCGACAGACTGCGCGAGGTAGAATCCGCCTGGTCCGTCAGATGCACCGCCTTAAGGATTTCATCCGTGCGCCGCTCCGACGGGGGCACACCATAAAGGCCGGCCTGAAATTCCAACAACTCGCGTGGGGTAAAAAAGGCGTCGATGTTTATTTCCTGGGGCACCACGCCAATGGCACTGCGCGCCCGGCGGCTGTCCTGGTCAATATCGAAATCCCAAATCCGCACATCACCTGCCGACTTAATGACCAAACCGGCCAGGATGTTTATGAAGGTGGATTTGCCGGCCCCATTGGGCCCCAACAGCCCAACTATGGCGCCACGGGGAATATCCAGATCAACGCCGCGCAGGGCCTCTATCTTTTTCGATCCACCATAGGTCTTGCGCAGACCACGGGCCCTAATGGCCAGATCCGGCAGCAACCCCGGTTGAGAGGTGCTTCGGGAAAGATTAATATCTGCGGTCGTAGAATGCTTTGACATGGCCTGCCTGTTGATTGTCGGGCCGCAATGGGTATCATCCGCCTAACGAACGGGTCAATGATCCGTGGAACTGATAAACGTGTGAAATTTACACTGATGAATTATGCGAACGGAAAATAACATGGCCAGTGACGTGCGGGAAGCGCCGGAAACTGTTGAAGTCGATCAGACCACGGCGCGCTGTGACGGCGGCGGCGTATTGGGTCATCCTGCGGTCTATTTGAATATGGGCAGCAAGGGCTGGGTTGAATGCCCCTATTGCGACCGTAAATTCGTTCTTAGAGAAGGTGCGACAGGACATTAAATATTGAGGCCAGGTTCGATTGGCTGGATCCGCTTGGCCAAGCCCGTTTGGCCAGATCCGTTAGGGGCCTATTCGTTGCCGCGGCGGGACGGTCCGGTGTAAGAATTATCCGGCACCCGGCGTCTGTCCGGGCCGACATATCGTGGCACCTTTATCTGCTCCATCGGGGAATCGCACAAATGCTGCGCTAACTCGCGCAATGCTTCCGCTGAAATCGGCTTTATCATCACATGATCCACGCCTGCCTTGACCAGGGTGCGTACCCGTTCGGGACTGCTTTCCGACAACAGGCAAATAACCGGAATGCCTTTGCGTGGCGTCGTGACAGGGTCACGCAAGGCCCGCATCAGGGCCGTCGTCTCAAAATCTGATGTCCCGATATCGGCAACGACCACATCAGCGGGAAATTCCAGCAAAGCGGCCAGCGCATCATCGGCTTTTTGCGTGGTCCGAACATTAAGGACCTCTTCAATCGCGATACGGTCCGATGTCGGAACCCGAAGCAACAGCGCATTCAGGATCGAGGGGGCCGATACTGGCGATAGATTTGATGATGGCACGGGTGCTTCAGGCAAAGGTTGGTTCCACTAAAAATGTGTTAAATGCCGAATAGTTTATATTAGACGCACAGAATAGCGTAGAGCAAACAACCGTCAAAGCAGCCGTGACAGCGCTCCCTAAAACAGTTAGTACAGTGCCATGACAATTACCACAAGGAACGGTGCCTCGGCGGGCGCAAATGATGCTCTTGCCGCGAATGGCACAGATGCGGACAACGGCGCCGCTGAAAGCACTGCTGTAACTGCTGATCAAAAGATTGACCGCCAGGTTATTGGCCTGGTTGGCGGGGCGCATTTCCTTAGCCATTATCTGATTTTCCTGCTGCCCCCGATCCTGCCTCTATTGAAAGCTGATTTTGCGGTAAGTTACGCAGCGCTTGGCCTGATCATTACAATTTTCAACCTCTCCTCCGGCCTTACCCATGTCCCTATGGGGTTCCTGGTTGATAGGATAGGCGCACGTCGGTTGCTGACCTATGGCGTTGCCGCATCGACAATCATCTATTTCTCCATGGGTGCGATTGGCACCTACAGCGCGATTTTGGTCCTGGCGGCGATGGCAGGTGTCGCAAACAGCGTTTACCATCCGGCTGATTACGCCTTGTTGTCAGCCTCCATCTCGCCCAAACGCATTGGCCGGGCGTTTTCCTTGCATACATTCGCAGGCTTTGCCGGCGGCGCTGTCGCACCTTTGGTCATGGCCTATACCTCGATGCAGTGGGGTTGGCGCGTTGGGCTCATGCTGACGGGTGTTGTTGGTCTTGCGGTGTTGCTGTCATTGCTGCTGGGGCGTCGCTATCTCTCGGATAGCACGACGCAACCAACCAAGGCAGTTGAGGCTGCAGAGGCAAAGAATACCGCCGACAAACTCCCAGAGAGCAACAAATCCGGGCAATCCAACGCAGCCTCGGAGAAAAGCGGCATGGCATTGTTATTTTCCATGCCGATTTTCATGTGCTTTTTGTTCTTCATTATGCTGTCCATGTCCCAAGGCGGGATCTCCACATTTGCCGTGGCCGCCTTTGTTTCAATCCAGGATATCTCCCTCAAGGGTGCGCAGATGGCATTGACCGCATTTCTGGTTGGCAGCGCCGTGGGCGTTCTAATCGGTGGGCAGATTGCAGACAGAACCCGTCATCATGAATGGGTTGCGGTCATTGGCTTTTTGATCACCGCCGTGGTCATATTCGGGGTCGGTAATATGATGCTGTCGGCTGGCTGGGTCATTGCAGCCATGGCCTTGGCGGGCTTGAATTTCGGCGTCATCATGCCATCACGGGATATGCTGGTGCGCGCCGTGACGCCGGAGGGGTCGATGGGCAAGGTATTCGGCTTTGTCTCAACCGGGCTAAATATAGGTGGTGCGATTACGCCGGTCTTTTTCGGCTGGTTGATGGACCAGGGAGAGCCACGGCTGCTGTTCTGGTTTGCGCCCCTATTCATGTTGATGGCCACGGTTACGGTGCTGGCAGCGCGCTGGGCACGACCAAATGTTGAAGCGCCCCTGAAAGTATGAGAAACAGCATATTCGGGCTATACTGCAACGACGATCTGTAGAACAATTTGCAACGCAGGCAGGCCGAAGACAAATTGATGACCATGGACTTATATCGCCGGGGGATGTCCGCCTGATGGTGCCGCATTTGAAACAAAGACGAACGATAGAGACAGTAAAGGCATTGGCTGTAGAGGCCCTCGCTTTGGATACCTTCGCTTTTCGGGGACGTGTCATGTCCGCCCTGTTGCTGGCTGCATGTGTCACTGCCGCCTACCTGGCAAGCGCGCCGGCACAGGCACAGGACGTCCAACGCATCGCAGCTATCGTGAATGATGAGGTGATCTCGCGCTTTGATGTGGAGCAGCGGATACAACTTGTCATCTCCACCTCCAATCTAAAGGATTCAAAAAAGCTGCGCCGCCGCCTGCGCCAGCAAATCCTGCGCAGCCTGGTCGATGAAAGCCTGCAACTGCAAGCCGCCAAGCGCCATTCCATCCGGGTCAGCAAGTCGGATATACAAAGGGCGTATCGGTTTATTGAAAAGCAGAACAAGGTGCCGCCAGGCAAGCTGGAAAGATTTTTGGCGACGCGGAAAGTCCCCATTTCGGCACTTGAGGCGCAGATCAATGCAGAAATTTCCTGGTCTAAATTGGTCCGCCGCCGGTTGGGTCGGAATGTGCAGATCGGGGATGAGGAAATCGACGAAGTTCTGGCTCGCCTAAAGGCCAGCGCCGGACAGACGGAGCACAAGATTTCTGAAATATTTCTGCCCATAGACACTCCTGAGCAGGAAGAGGAAGTCCGTCGCGCCGCCATTGGTTTGTTAAATCAATTGCGCGATGGTGCATCGTTCGCGGCCATGGCCCGGCAGTTCAGCCGTGGTGCCACCGCGGCCCAGGGCGGCGCCGTTGGCTGGATAAAGCCGGGGCAATTGCATGACACTCTGGATCAGGTCATTGCGAAATTGGGCGTAAAGATGATGTCTGAACCGATCCGGACTGTTGGCGGCTACTACCTGATTTACCTTCATGAAAGCCGGAAGATTGCGCCCGGCAGCCAGGGCAGCGTCAAACTGGGTTTAATGCAGATCCTTCTACCCGTGGAGAAAGACGCAACGGACAGGGACTATCAGACAAAGATGCAATTGGCTGCCACCGTAGCTGAAAATGTACAGGGCTGTGATAACGTCAACGGCGTCGCAAAGGAACTTCAAAATGGTCGCGCCAATAATTTGGGCACAGTGGCACTAAGTGAATTGCCGGGGCCAATCGCTGCGGCTGTAAAGGATCTTGCCATCGGTCGGTTTAGCACTCCAATCCAGGGCAAGGGTGCTGTAATGCTGTTGATGGTCTGCGCGCGTGAGGAAATTAAGGCCAAGGGCCCGGACCGGGAACGCATTTCCAATAACCTGGCCCAACAACGCCTTGCCATGCTGGCACAAAGGTATTTGCGGGATTTGCGTCGATCGGCGGTTGTGGAATTGCGCTGATGACCCATAGGGCCCCAATCGCCATGACCCCAATCGCCATGACAATGGGGGAGCCGGCGGGTATCGGCGTCGAAATATCCCTGAAGACCTGGAACCGGCGGGCCATCTATGATCTGCCGCCCTTTTATTTGATTGCCGATCCCGACCATGTGCGCGCGACGGCCGCGGACTTGGCGGCCGTCAGCTATGCCAATGTCGGCAAGGTGGGGTCACGGGCGACGCCGCCGCCCACACCTGTAATCGAAATCACGAACCCAGGTGAGGCGACAGCACATTTCGAACGCGGCCTGCCTGTTCTAGCCCAACCGCTGGCGGCCCGTCCCGTGCCAGGTCAATTGAATGAAGCCAACGCCCCTGCCGTAATCAACGCCATTGAAACCGCCGTCCAGCATGTCCAGACCGGCCAGGCAAGTGCCGTGGTTACCAACCCGATCCAGAAGTCGACCCTGCATGCAGCAGGCTTTCAACATCCCGGCCACACGGAATTTCTTTCCGCCCTGTCCGGCGGGCAAACGCCAGTGATGATGTTGAGCTGTCCTGGCCTAAAAGTGGTGCCGGTGACCATTCATTTACCCCTGGCAGATGCGGTGGCATCGTTGACCACGGAGATGATTGTGGAACGGGCGATCATCGCGGCGGCGGCCCTAGACCGTGACCTGGGCTTTTCCCCGCCGCGCCTGGCCATTGCCGGACTGAACCCCCATGCGGGTGAGGCAGGCGACCTGGGCGATGCTGAGGCGAAGATTATCCAGCCCGCGATCGATCAGCTGCGCGCCAAGGGCATCCAGGTGATGGGGCCGATGGCAGCAGATTCCATGTTCCATGAAGCGGCCCGCGCCCAATACGATGTGGCCATCTGCATGTATCATGACCAGGCCCTGATCCCGGTCAAGGCGCTGGGCTTTGATTATGGTATCAATGTCACCCTTGGCCTGCCGATTATCCGCACCTCCCCCGACCATGGTACAGCCCTGGATATTGCCGGGCGCGGGGCGGCTAATTCGTTGAGCTTAACCTCCGCCGTCGCTTATGCGGGCTTGATCGCCCGTCACCGGGGCCGACCTCAAATACAGGGTAATTCACAGGGCAACCATTCGGGCACGACACGTGCCTGATAACGCCGCGGCTTTCCTTGATGATTTACCGCCCCTGCGGGATGTTTTGGCCGCACACGAGATCCGCGCGACAAAAGCCCTGGGGCAGAATTTCCTGCTGGATCTGAACCTAACACGCAAGATCGCCCGTGCGGGTGGCGACATTACCGGCAAAACCGTATTGGAAATCGGTGCCGGCCCCGGCGGCTTAACCAGGGCCCTGCTGGCGGAGGGCGCGGGCCATGTGGTCGCAATAGAGCGTGACCGCCGGTGCCTCGATGCCCTGGAAGAACTTGCCGCCGCCGTACCCGGTCGCCTGACATTGATAGAGGGCGACGCCCTGGAAATAGACGAATACACCCTGACGCCCCGCCCCAGCCGGATCGTCGCCAACCTGCCTTATAATATTTCCACGCCACTATTATTCAAATGGTTGGATCAATTGGATCTGTTCGAGAGTATGACGTTGATGTTCCAAAAGGAGGTCGCCCAGCGGATCATCGCACCGTCTGGCGGCAAGGCCTATGGCCGCCTGTCCGTCATGGTGCAATGGCGGTGCCGGGCCGCAGCTTTGTTTGATCTACCACCACGGGCCTTTACGCCTGCACCAAAGGTTACCTCCACCGTAATTGGATTGGAGCCATTGGCCGAACCCCGTGCGCCGGCTGAGCAGGCGGTGTTGGAACGGGTGGTCGCAGCAGCCTTCGGTCAGCGGCGCAAAATGCTGCGCGCCAGCCTGAAACAAGTCAGCCGCGACCCCCTGGCATTGCTGGCAGCCGCGAACCTGGAGCCAACTTTGCGGGCGGAGAACTTAAGCGTCGAAGAATTCTGCGCCCTGGCCAGAGCTGTGGCGTAAGGCGATATCAGGCAACAGACTGTTTCCACGGAAAACATGTCATGGCGCTTGTACCGTCCCATCCCGACCCCACATTTGATCCAGCACGTCAACATTCGCAGAAAGACTTTAGGGGAAAGGAATACTGTCATGGCTTTAACGGGGATCAATCACCTGGCATTTATCACCCATGATCTGGAGGCGACTATCCGGTTCTACCGGGATTTGTTGGGCATGACGTTGGAGGCGGGCATCGGCCACAATGGCTATCGCCACTATTTTTTCCGTTTGGGAGAGGCGCAAATCGCCTTTTTTGCCTACAATGGTGCCCAGCCCATGAAGGCAAAAGCCCACGGTTCTCCCAGCAGAGAGCCATTGGGCTTTGACCATGTGTCATTGACCACTGAAAGCCGGGAAGATCTGTTTGCCGCCAAGGATAAGCTGGCAGCGGCGGGCTTTGATGTTTCAGATGCCGTGGATCATGGCACTATGTGGTCGATCTATTTCTTTGATCCCAACAATATCCCCCTGGAGATTAGCTGGGATATCATGAAGGTCACCCAACCGCCCGCCGTTGCCGATGATAGGCCGCTTGCCATCGTGGCCGAAGGCGCGCTGCCACAGCCCGGCCATTGGCCGGCGGTGACACGGCCGACGCCGGTGTCTGAAATGACAGCCCACCAGGGCAACGGCTTTGAG
Source organism: Alphaproteobacteria bacterium (assembly GCA_028824965.1). Classification (GTDB taxonomy): domain Bacteria; phylum Pseudomonadota; class Alphaproteobacteria. The sequence goes on from JAPKBD010000082.1 coordinate 12,582, forward strand.
ATGCGCGATGCGGCCCTGGCGCAAAAGCGCGGCCAGTATACGGCGGAATATCGTGATTTGATGGCATGTATTTCGAATGCCGCAGAATAGGTGACTCCTCAGCCCCGGCCCGCTATAAGAGAGATACTTTCTGAGGCGGCGAGTTGGGGTCAACGTGACAGTATTTATGTTACCCGTCGTCGGCACGCGTATTGGTGCCGGTGCGTGGATTCCTGACCCTGTATCAACGCACCTGATGGTAGCCGAGCGGCCCGATCAGCGGGGGCCGGGTAAGTGACGACGCGTCCACAGAGCGGTTCACGGGGCGATCCACACGCCATTCCCCAGTCTCTGAAATTATATGCCTTTGCGGCATTTATGGCCGTAGCGTTGATCCTGCCCTTTATCCTGGACGGATACACCACTTACCGCCTGTCCATGGCAGGGGCGATGGCCATGGCTGTTTTGGGCGTCAACCTTTTGACCGGTTTAAGCGGGCAATTTTCAATCGGACATGGGGCGTTTTTTGCCATCGGCGCCTACACAACCGCGATTGCCATGAACCACCTTGGCCTGTCGGCCTATAGCGCCATAGCCTTGGCCGCGTTGGTTTCATTTATCGCGGGATTTCTGTTCGGCTGGCCGGCCCTGCGCCTGACCTTGATACATTTGATGTTGATGACCTGGGGCCTGTCCCTGGTGCTGCCACAAATCCTGAAGCTGGAAGAATTTCAGGAATGGACGGGTGGTGTCAGCGGCGTCTACCTCGACCGCCCCGACCCACCCGACTGGACGGGCCTGACCGACGACCAATATTGGTACTTTATCGCGCTGATTATCCTGGTGGTGTTTTTCTGGTTCGCCGGCAATTTGACCAACAGCCGAACCGGCAGGGCGCTTGCCGCCATCCGCGATAACCAAATCGCAGCCTCCCCCATGGGCATCAACGTCGCCATGTTCAAAACGCAAATTTTCGGCGTTTCGGCCATGTATGCAGGCATTGGCGGTGCGGTTACGGGATTGTTGACGGATTTTGTTGCACCGGATTCCTATGGCTTGTTTTTTTCCATCACCCTTTTGGTGGGCGCGGTTATGGCCGGGTTCCGCTCCGTCTGGGGGGCGTTAATGGGCGCTTTATTGGTGCTGTTCCTGCCCGGTGCCACAGGTGCCCTGCCCGCATCCCTGGCAGTCCCGCCCTTTGGCTTTATCGTCCTGGCGATTATTTTCTTTATGCCTGACGGTATCTCGGGCCTCGCCGTGCGCACCTACCGCCGCTACACACAAGGCCGAAAGCCCGGCTAATTCGGCGTTTGCGTTGCAGTTTAACCCATAAGGGTTATTATCGTCACAGAATTGTCGCAATTCCACAGGCATAATACTCATCTGGCTATTTCGCCGGAGGATTAAGCATCATGCCCACACTCGCAGACTTCCCCAATATGGCCGTGGCACTGTTATTGG
>JAPKBD010000083.1 GCA_028824965.1 Alphaproteobacteria bacterium
CGTTGGTATTCAGCTTCGCTCATGGTTTTAAGGTTGTCGCCGATCCGCAGGGCCAGTTGCGGCCGCCAAAAATTGCTCTCTAGGGCGACCCGGGGGCTGAAACGCAACGGCAGCTCCTCCCAATCCTGAAAACCCGCCGCCTCGAACAATTGGTTCAACGCGCCGTCTTCGCCCAGGCGGGTCGGGGTGAAGGCACCTTCATGGGGATCGATCCCCGCGACGTCGTGCAATATCCTGTCGACAATGATGAACTGGCTGTTGTCCGCCTTCGGCCCCCAAACCAAAAAGGCAGCCCGGCCGCCGGGCCGCAGCACCCGACGGGCCTGGGCCAGAGCGCGTTCGGGTGATGGAGTGTACATCAAACCCAGACGGCAGGTCAGCGCATCGAAGCTGTCATCAACGAACGGCAGCTCTTCCATGGGCGTGACCTGAAACGCCATATTGGTGACGCCCTGTTCCTTGGCCCGGCGTTCGGTGCCCGCCAACATTTCCGGAACCAGGTCAGATGCTGTCACCTGTCCCGCCGCGCCAACTTTGGCGGCCATGGATAACGCCGGCTCCCCCACGCCCGAGGCCAAATCCAAAACCTGATGTCCGGGTTGAACGCCTGCCGCAGCCATCAATGGCTCGCTCAGACCCCTGGCCAATTTCGCCAGATGGTCCGCCTGTTCATTCCATTGCCCGGCCCGCAAGGTCCAATTATCGCGGGTTTCCTGTTGCTGCTGTGCTGCTTCAATTTCGCTCATGATATGTACGACCAAACACTCCGTCATTGATGAATGAAATGCGAGGTTACAGCAAAGGCAGATGACAGGACAGAGCGCCCGCAATGCAGCACGCTTCCCGTTGTTGAGATGCACTTAAAACTGAGGTGAAGAAACAAATATAGGCGCACCTGGCAGCAAAGGTTTATTTTGCGCCGCAGTCCCGTTTTATCTTCGCAATCTTGGCGTCAATCATATCATTATACTCCCCCGTCGCGACGTTCGCCTTGTCTTTGGCAGTCCCGCTCAGGACACCAACGACAAGGCCAATTGGCAGGACGGACGTGACTCCCGCAGCGGCCTGGGACGCAACGGAGGTCTTTTCTCTTTTAAGCGTCACTATGTCCTGCTTCGCCGTGGAACAATTGATCGGCGCATTAATCTTGCGCTTTGCCTCCTCTGAAATGGGGGATCCACAGGCCGTCAGCAGAATTGCCGACGCCACTATTGCAAGGCCAGTTTGCATTTTCATAAGTTGATGTCCCACCAAATTTAGGCCCGCCATTTCAAGCCTAAAGATCAATATGGATTTTGATCGTAAGAAGGGTAGTCGCCGGGGCGAATAAATCAACTTTGAGCAATTGCCGGCTGTCTTTAGCTTCCCGATCTCCGGGCCAGTATTGCTCGGCTGCGAACTGATGATGCGTACAGGCGTTTAAAGGCGGGGATTACAAAAATGCAATATGCCATCCATGGTTTCGAATTGGCCCCACGGCGTGTCGTGCTGACCCTCCGGCCCATAGTCGAAGTCACAAATCCATTCATGTTCGAAAAATAGCTCCCACAGACCTTTATGAATATCGTCGCTATGGGTCCCGATATGGATCCGTTTGACCCGTTGGTTCAGCATCGCCATGGCAGGAAGGATGACAATATTCTCGGCCCCTTGAATGTCGATATCGATGAGATCAACTTGCGACAATGGTGCCAAAATATCGGTCAAGGGCATGGCACTGACGAATTCGTAATCAAAAAAATCCTCGCCGGCGGCGCTGTTATAGGGAATATACATCCCGCATCGCCCCCCCGTCATAAGGTTCTTCAGAACCTGGTCCGAGCTGCCCCTACCAATGATATCTTCAACCAATGTGTTGATTTCCCCGGCACTGACGATGCCGTTGTAAAACAGGCCCTCACCCCGCATAAACAATAATGGATTGCTGTCGATACTGACAGCCGCATTGATCAGCCAATGCGCCAACGGATCAATATGATTGGCTTTCATGTGGCGTTTGACCCATTCAAAATGGGTCGGCTCCGCCTCTACAACGACCAATTGTGCCGGCATTGGGTTCATGCGTTGCAATGCTTGATAGGCGTCCACCGACCGGGCCGCATAGCCCCCACCCAGTTCGACCATCACGAATTGCCCCTGTGCAGCGTGGATCGCCTTGTATATGGCGGCGAACTCAAAAAACGGCTCCCCATCGCTGACTTGCGGCGTGCGGACAGGGGCATTTTCGCCTTCCTTGTCCGCTTTAGTATTGGATGGATGGTGCCGTTCGAGGAATTCAAGATCCGTCAAAACCCCAAGGAAATTCGCGGTACTGCCCATAGGACAACCGCCGTTCCAGGCGTCCCATTCAGCGAAGGCATCGACCAGCGGCCCCAGTTCATTCCTTAAACTCTCCGTGCTAACGCCGATCTGTGGAGCCGACGTGAAAAAGCAGTACCCAGAGGTATGGTTAAGGACAGCTTAAACTGCGGCAGGGTCGCTGCCGCGCCAAGGAATTTGCGAACATCCCGAAAGGGGCCGTGTATGATAGCCTGAGACCTATCAGCGATTGGACCAAGGCAATGTATGAAGAACCGCCCATGGAGCCGCCCCAAAATGCGCCTCAAGATCCACCTACCTTGGAACCGCCCTATTGGTTTGAACAGGCCCTGAAGAACACCCCGACAGCGCACCAGTTGCAGGTCATGGGTTGTGACATCAACTATTTACGCTGGGGACCAAAGGTTTCTGACCGGCCTGGCATCCTGTTCATTCATGGAGCCAGCGCACACGCTCATTGGTGGGATTTTATCGCGCCGTTTTTCAGCAACGACCGGCCTATCGCGGCCATTGACCTATCAGGCATGGGTGACAGTGGCTGGCGCGAAGCATATGGCAGCAAGGTACATGTGCCTGAAATCGCCGCTGTCCTGGCCGATGCTGATTTGGGCGAAAAGCCGATCATTGTCGGCCATAGTTTCGGCGGTTACATGACCATGTGCTACGCCCACGCCCATGACGCTGAAATATCAGGCGCGGTGATTGTCGATTCCCCGTTACGACCGGAAAATCGACCGACCGGTGAAAAACCCAGGGTGTTTGATCCACCCAAACGACCGCCCAATCGGGTCTACACGGACAAAGAGGAAATGGTCTATCGCTTTCGGCCCATTCCACCGCAATATTGCGACAACGAATATATTGTCGAACACATCGCCCGCCATTCCCTGAAAGAATGCGACGGTGGCTATACCTGGAAATTTGATCCCTCCGCCCGTGTCGCCGGGTTACACGATGAACCGCTGGAAGATTATCTGCGCCAACTCTCCTGCGCCAAAGCCATGATCTATGGCGACGACAGTGCCATATTCGGTGCGGAGGTCGTGGACTATATGGCCGGCATATTTGATCCGGCCAATCCCATGATCGGCATCCCCGATGGCCAGCACCATCTGACCATGGATCAACCACTGGCATTCGTCACGGCCCTGCGTGCCATTTTGGTCGGTTGGGATGTCTAGTCCGAATTTGCAACTCCAAAAAAAGAGAGACGTGCATGAGTACCTACGCATTTGACGACGACTTCAAGGATGTCCTTGATCTACTGCCCACGCGGTCAGATTTTTCCACGGTAGAGAAGGTCCAGAAAATCCGCGCATTACGCGCTGAAGCGGCTGGCAAAATTAGAGACCGCGACGATGTTGAGAAAGAAGACCTGACGATACCAGGCCCTGCGGGAGCACCGGACGTACCGATCAGGATTTACCGACCCACGAGCGGGATCGACGATACCGCAGCGGCGTCTGGGAAAGCGCTGCGCGCCTGCGTGGTTGAAATTCATGGTGGCGGCTTCCTGTTTGGCAACATCGATCAAATGGACCCGTGGTGCCAACGGATCGTGGCGGACGTTGGCTGTATTGTGGTGTCTGTCGAATACCGCCTGGCGCCTGAGAACCCTTTTCCTGCCGGCCTTGACGATTGCTATGCCGCACTGTGCTGGACAGCGGAGCATGCAGCCGATTTGGGCATCGACCCAGGACGCATTGCCATCGCCGGGCACAGCGCGGGCGGTGGCCTTGCCGCCGCGACCGCCCTAATGGCCCGGGACCGTAGCGCACCAGCACTGTGTTTCCAGCTGCTGGAAATTCCCGAATTGGACGACCGCCTTGAAACACCGTCGATGAACGCCTTTACCGATACGCCCCTGTGGAACCGCCCCAATGCGGAATGGAGCTGGCGTCATTATCTTGGACCTGATCATGCAGGCGAGGTCTCACCCTATGCAGCCCCTGCCCGCGCCACCGATCTATCCAATCTGCCGCCGGCCTACATATCCACGATGGAATTTGATCCGTTGCGGGACGAAGGCATTCTGTACGCCATGGCAATGCTGCAAGCCGGCGTCTCGGTTGAGCTGCATTCCTACGCTGGAACGTTTCACGGCTCAACACAGTTTTCAGGTGCCGACGCCTCAAAGCGCAATCTGGCGGAAACCATTGGGTTGTTGAAGCGCCGGCTTGGCACACAGGAATAAGACATTCGATTGAAATTTGAGTGAGGGGGAGAGAAATATGCGTTTTCAAGACAAGGTTGCGGTCATCACCGCCGGTGGTGCCGGCATTGGCAAAGCAACAGCCGAGATTATGGTTCGCGAAGGCGCGACGGTCATCGTCATCGACGTTGACGTTGCGCGACTGGAGGCGATGGCGGACGCTTTGGCCAGTGCACCCGGAAAATTAGTAACAAAAATGCTCGACGCGACTGATGAAGCTTTGGTACGCGGGTCCGTCGGCGAAATTGCGGCAACCCATGGCCATATTGATATTCTGGTCAACGCCGTCGGCGGCAGCACAATCATTGCATCACCTGGCGCCAAAGTTGACGAATTGTCGTTTGAAGACTGGCAGAAACTGATCGATTTCAATCTCAACGCCACTTATTTATGGTGCAACAATGTTGTGCCCCTGATGCGGCAGGCCGGCTATGGCAAGATCGTCAATCTATCGTCAATCGCCGGTCGTGGCTTAGCCGGCGCCAGCTCCAGCGCCTACGCGGCGGCAAAGGGCGGCATCATTGCATTCACGAAACACCTCTCAATCGAACTGGGACCGTCCGGCATTAACGTCAACGCCATCGCGCCCTCCATAACACTGACGGAAAGAATACGGCCTCATTGGGAGAAGCGAAGCGCCGAACAACAAGCGGTCGAGATCAAGCGAACACCCTTGCGTCGCCTGGCAGAAGCAGAAGATCAGGCACGGGTGATCGCATTCCTGGCATCACAGGACGCCGACTTTGTAACCGGCCTGACCATTGATGTAACCGGCGGCGTGTAGCCAATTGTAGTAAGCATTAGCGGCAGATTAACCATTGTTATGGCTAAGTGGACGGAACGGATACCGGTTACTTAGTAGAATTGCTTGATGTTTAAAGGCTTCAGTGTTGGTTTCAAGGTCGCGCTCCTCATCGCTTTGACTGAGGGGGCCGTCATGCTTGTGCTGTCCTTCGTCGGTATAGCGTCGCAGGATTGGCTGGGTATTTTGGTCAACGGATTAGCATTGACGCTGATCGCTGGTATTTGCATCCAGTTTCTGGTCATCAGGCCAAATTTTGAGGCAAGTCGGAAATCTGACTCTGAAGCAACCCGTCAATCAGAGATGGTGAGTGCCCTCATCGATAATCTTCCGGCGCACATTACCTTCCGCGGCGCCGACGGCAGGTTCGTCTTCGTTAACCGCACCATGGCCGATGACTATGGCCGCGACAAATCAGAGTTCATAAATCGAAAAGTCGACGAAGTCGGTCGTCCCGTCAAAGGCCCCACCCTACAGTCCATGGCGGAAGAGGTCTTGCGGACAGGCGTTCCGGTCCTTAACCAGGAATTTAATCCGCCTCGTTTTCCCGGACGGACCTTCCTTTCCTCTCTTCTGCCTTTGCGTCGCGAGAATGGTGTCGTGTCGATATCGCTGGACATCACGGATCGCAAGCAAGTGGAAGAGAAACTTCGACTGGCTTTGGCGGAAGCGGAACAGGCAATCGTTGAGCGCGAGCGGGAGGCGCATTGGCGCCTGCAGGCGGAGGAACGCCTACGAGATGCGGTAGAGAGCATCGCCGATGGTTTCATTTTGTTCGACAGCAGCGACAAAGTCGCGTTGTGGAACCAGCGGTTTGCAAATTTGTACCCCGAGCTTGCACCTCTACTTCCGAACCGGCCGACGGCCGAGGAATTGTTCCGCGAACGCCATCGTGTCGGCGCGGTCGGTACTTTCGACATTCCGGTGGAGGAATACGTCAGTTGGCGCATGGAAATGCGCCACAAACAAGGTGGCACGCCAGCCGTCCATCGCCACAGCGACGGCAGATGGTTCCGCACCACAGAGCGCCGGACGAGGGAAGGTGGCATCGTCGCCATCAGCACCGATGTGACCGAACTCAAAGACCGGGAGCTTGAGTTGAGCGAGGCCTTACGTCAGGCAGAGGCTGCGGATCGCATAAAATCGGAATTTCTTGCCAACATGAGCCACGAGCTGCGCACGCCTCTGAACGCCGTCATAGGTTTTTCGGAAATTATCTCGTCCGAGATGTTCGGCCCCATCGGCACGCCTCGCTATAAAGATTATGCCAGGGACATTAACGCCAGCGGAGCCCATCTGCTGGATATCATCAATGACATTCTGGACCTTTCGAAGATCGGGGCTGGCAAGCTGGAGCTTGATGAGACCCACATTGATGTCGGCGAGATTGCTAATGCCTGCATTAATATTGTGAAAGACCGGGCTGAAGACGGTGACATCCAGATAGAACAATTTATTCCAGTATCGTTGCCATCACTCTTCGCCGACGACCGCAAACTCAAACAGATATTGCTGAATATCTTGTCGAATGCGATCAAATTTTGCCACGCTGGTGACCGTATCACCATCGACGCCGGCATTGAACCCAGCAACGATCATGGCAACGAATTGGTCGTCCGCGTGTCTGATACCGGCATCGGCATGTCCTCTGCAGAGGTCGAGGTCGCCATGTCGGTGTTCGGGCAAGTGGACAGCCGGCTCAGCCGCAAGCACGAAGGCACCGGCCTTGGCCTACCCTTGACCAAAGCGCTGATTGAGCTACATGGCGGGCAACTGGAGCTAGAAAGTGCGAAGGGGGTTGGCACCACAGTCTCAATCCGCCTCCCCGCGGAGCGCGTCCTCGAGAAAGCCGCCGGATAGTTTTTGTTGCAGTAGAGACACTTGCCACTCAACCCAGGCCAAACGTGATCTGCGCCAAAGTTAAATTTAGCCCGGTCATCGCGTCATCGCGCGAATGCTTTCGCCATCTCCCGCAGCTTAAACTTCTGAATTTTGCCGCTGGGGGTGCGGGGCATTTCGTCGATTACTTCCAGGTGTTCGGGCCAATATTGTTTGGCCGTGCCTTTATCATCCAGATAGCTGACAACGCCCGCCAAATCCAGGCTATTGCCTGCCTGCAGGGTAACAAAGGCGCAGCCCAATTCACCCATACGGTCATCGGGAATGCCCACCACGGCCACTTCTGCCACTGCCGGGTGGCGATACAGCATATCCTCCACCTCCGCCACGGGGATATTTTCACCGCCCCGGATGATGATGTCCTTGGCCCGGCCCGTGATGCGGATATAGCCGTCCGGATGCATGAAGGCGTTATCGCCTGTGTCGAACCAGCCGTCCGCATCGGTGCCGTGGAGTTCGGGCTTTTTCAGATAGCCAACGAACATTGGTTGTCCGCGTACTTTTAAAAAACCCTCCTCGCCTTGGGGCGCCGGGCTGCCGTCGTCGCGTTGGACCATCACTTCCGTATGGGGCAGTGGCCCGCCATCGGTGGTCCAGGATTTTTCCGCCGCGTCATCAGGGCTGCACACGGTGGACGCTGCGCATTCCGTCATGCCCCAGGCGGATAGGACTTTGAAGGTGAAATTCGCCGCCGCCTTTTGCACAAGTGCCGGTGGGATGGGCGCACCGGCAGAGACAAAGGTGCGCAATTTGGAAAGATCGAAATCCTGCACATTGGGCATTTCGACAACGTCGCTTAGAAAAGGTGTTGCCCCCATGGTGAAGGTGCTGCCGTGTTTCACCATCAGTTCCACGCCCACAGGCGCGCTCCACCGATCCAGCAAGACAACTTCAATGCCCAACATGATGGGCGTCAGAATGGCGTAGAGGAAGCCGGTCTGATGCGCCAGGGGGGAGGCCATAAAGATACGGTCGTCGCCGTCCAATTGATGATGGGCGATCCAGGTGGTCAAGGTGCTCAACGTTGAATTCGCCGTGTGCATGACGCCTTTCGGCTGCCCCGTGGTGCCGGAGGTATAAATGATTTCGGTGACGTCGTTGGGACCTTGGCGGCGGGCGGCCAGAATGGCGTCCGCATCCTCGCGCTCTTCCAAGGGTTCGCTCAACAAATTTTCAAAGGCATCCCCACCTTCGCCGTTCACATAAAGGGCGTGGCTCAGATTGGGTAAGTCACCGCGAATGCTGTCGATCATCGGCTTGTAGGCAAAGCCCCGGAAGCTGCTGGGCGCGATGACAATCTTGCTTTCGGCGAAGGCCAGCATGAAGCCTAATTCACGTTCACGGAATATGGGCATCAGAGGATTGGTGATGGCCCCGATCCGGGCACAGGCCAGATGCAGAACATTGAACTGCCACCAATTGGGCAGCTGTACGGCAACCACATCGCCAACGCCAACGCCCAAATTAATCAATGCCAGGCCCAGCCGTCGCGACAGCCGGTCCATCTCACCATAGCTTAACGTCGTGCTCTGACCCGTCTCGCCGTTATAGTCGGTAATTGCGGGCAGGTCGGGGTTGCGCGCCAACACATCATCCAGAAAATCCAGAATTGTGCGATCAATCCAAACACCGGATTTCACCAAACTGTTTATGCGATCCTGCGGCAGAACAAGTCCAAGATCCATCTCAACCTCCCAACGTGATTACAAATCGACACTCTTTTGCGAGCATTATAACTGTACTAGCGAATGGCAGGCCAGAACAACCAAGCCAGGGCAAAGGCAATCAATGCCTCCACCCCCATGACGGTGACAGCTGTGACCGCACCCAGCCAATCCGCCATCAAACCCAGGTGGGCATACCCTATGGGTCCGATGCCGATGCACACCGCCAGCACACCCATCAGGCGGCTGCGCACCTCGGCCGGTGCCAGCAACAGCATTCGGGTCGCCTGCATGGAACCGAAACAACCCGCCCCAACACCGGCGAGATACAACATCAAGCCAGAGAATAGCGGCAAGGGCGAAAGGGCAAATACAATGGCGCAGACGGCACCAAATGCCGCGCCAAAAAAATAAATCCGGGCGTGCGCCGATGGTCGGGCCAAAAATGCCACGGCCAAGGCGCCGGAGAATGATCCAGCACCTTCCATGCTCATCAACAGGCCGACATTAAAGGCGCCAAGATCCAGAATGTCCCGGCCAATCACCGCGATCATGGAGGTGAAGGGAAAGACCCAGATATTGAAGATAACCGTTACGATCAGAATGCCCAGAATGGCCTTGTCTTGGACCGCATAGGCCAAACCTTCTTTCAAGGTCTGCCACATCCCAACAGAGGGCCTTGTCTGCCCACTCTCCTGACGTGGCAGGGACGCGATCAGAATAATTGCCAGGATATACAGGCCCGCACCCAATATCAGCGCGCCTTCCAGGCCCGTAAATGCGATCAGCAAACCACCCGTGACCGGACCCACGGCACGGGTCAGACTGTTGGTGGAGGCATCCAGTCCCATGGCTGCCGCCGTCCGCTTCGAACCGGCAATTGCCCCCAACAAGGTGCGCCGGGCCGGCATGTCCGTGGACCAATAACAGCCATTGATCAGGGCGCCTGCCACCAAATGCCAGATCTGCAAATGATCGGAATAGGCCAGCCAGGCCAGCACCAGGCTGACGGCCAGCATAACAATCAGACCGCCCAAAACGATCTTTTCCCGCGGGAACCGATCCGCCAAGGCGCCCATCACGGCACCCAACAAAGCCAGAGGTGCCATGCGGCACAAAGACACCAAGGCAACGAGGAAGGGGGAATTCGTGGCATCAAAGACGTAAACCGCAAAGGCCAGCATTTCCAGCCAACGGACCACGCCACCCAAAGCGCCAACGCCCCAAACCTTGCGAAAGTCGGCGACTTTCAGCAGTGCGCCGAGGCCAGAATTCCTCACCATTCAGGTGCTACCGCGCGCCATCGACAGCTATGGAATAAAAAGTCATCTCGCCACCGCGGTTAAATAGATGAAAGCCATCAAAGGGGTCATGGAACCGCTGATCCGTGGCTTCAAATAGCTTGGTGTTATCGATGCGCACATTCATCCGACCATTTTTGTGCCGCTTCCAGGTCAGTTTATGTTCACTGCCGTCCAGCAAATGGGCGCCAGGTTTACGCCGCTTTAGCACCTCCGTGCCGCGCCGGCTGATGCGCAACAACAACAGGCCGTCATTGGGGGTATAGATCAGGCGATAGCCCACCGCCCGCTGATCGCCTTGATAGACGCCCAGCTCGAACCCTTCGCCCTTCCGCCCCGCGAACACCGCCGCAATGGAAAACGCGTTGGAGATGGGTTGGTTGAGAAATATTTCGCCAGGGCCACGTTGTTCATCAGATGCTTGCTGCCCCGACTGATTTTGTCCCCCGCTCAACAATTGGCCAAGAATCTGTGCCGCGATATCCTTGCTATCCAATTTGCGATCGCCTTTTTTCGATCGCTGTTCATAATCGGTTGTACTGAACAATCCACCATCCCGGCGCACACGAAAATGACCGGATGCAACAGTCCAGGTGGGTTGGTAAGTGAAATCGCCGTCGGAGAAATCATCGTGGATCAAAGCCACCGGCCAAGGATTAGAGTGGCGGCGCACCAACGCGCGTAAATCCCGCAAAAACTGAGGGTCTGCCGCACGGGCCTTTTCCGCATCCCGGATCAGGGCGCGCAATTCCTGCAATAGCTTGCCTTCGGTATCTTGTTTAACCTGTTGTGGCGGTTGCCAGGAGCCGTAGCGGCTTTCAGCCAATGCGCTATCGGTCAAAAACGGGGTGGCGACGCCCATCAAAAATACCAAAACTGCCGTCGCGATCTTCATGGGTATACCCTGCCGCTTGCGAATGATCTTGCAACCTACCATAACTTTGTCATGTTAATAGTGCCTGTTGGTGCGCAGTCAGCGAAGTTGCAGTATATTAGCAGTCCCAAACACAACGGAATGAACGCATATGGTGCCCATCGATTTTTATTTCTGGCCCACGCCGAATGGCTGGAAGATCGCCATCATGTTGGAAGAGTGCGACCTGCCCTACAAGATAAAGCTGGTTGATTTGTCCAAACGGGAACAATTTGAACCTGAATTTCTGGCTATCGCGCCGAACGGTCGCATGCCAGCCATTGTCGACCCTGACGGCCCTGATGGAGAGCCGATTTCAGTTTTTGAATCCGGTGCAATTCTGCAATATCTGGGCAACAAGACAGGCCGGTTTTATCCCGTCGAACAGCGCCAGTGCACGGAAGTGGAACAATGGCTGTATTGGCAAATGGCGGGCCTGGGCCCCATGGCCGGACAGGCGGCCCATTTCCGCAACTACAAAGCGGACAAGATCGATTATGCTGTTGAGCGTTATACCAACGAGGTGGTCCGCCTGTATGGCGTCATGGATGGCCGCCTGGGGGATCGTGACTTCCTGGCCGGGGATTATTCCATAGCCGATATGGCTTGCTGGCCATGGATCCGGGGCTACAAAGCCTATGGCATTGACCTGACAACATTCCCAAATCTGCGTGCTTGGTTCAAACGGGTTGGTGCCCGCGAGGCGGTGCAGCGGGCTGCCAATATCGGCAAGGACCAGTTTAAGCAATCGCAAAGCCGGGCCCAATCGTCTATTTAGGGCGTCTATTTAGGGCATCCATATAAGGCGTCCCATTGAAACCCGCGTACAGGATTCCAGATCTATAAAATGTCAAAACACGAAACCGCTCCACCACTAGATGGCTATACGATTTACGATCCCATCGACCCCTTTGAAAACGATGCCGGGCCGTTTTATTGGCGTTTGTTGGAAGACGGCAGCCATCATTTCGTCCTTGCATCAGAAGAGCGTCATTCCAATGCCTATGGGGTGATCCATGGTGGCCTGTTGATGACCATGGCGGATTTGACCATGGCGGTGACGGCAAAAGGGGAAGCCGACGATGCCTATGTCACGGTATCTTTTAATTCTGAATTTGTAGCCGGTGCTTTCGCGGGTGATCTAATCGAGGCGCGCTCGGAACTGGTGCGCCGTACGGGCAGTATGGCCTTTGTCCGGGGGCATATTCATGTTGGCGAGGCGACCCTGTTCGTTTGCAGCGCCGTTATGAAGCGGGTTGGCAAACGCGGTGCCCTCAACAACGACCGCAACACTGACAAAGCCAACAAGAATGCCAGTAAAGATTCTGGGGCCTAAGCCGAGACGCATGCTGTAATGGGGAACGACAGCAATATTCCACGCCAAGAATACGGCATCTGGCAGCGTATGGGCCGGCTGCTGCGTCTGCGTCTGGTGATCCCCATACTGCGTTCACCGGCGGCGGCGGATTATACGGCGCGGGGTGTTTTCGTCGGCTTGTTGGTCGCCATGACGCCGACGGTCGGTATTCAAATGGCCATTGTCGCCGCCATCTGGGCCATCGTCCGCGTGGTGCGCCCAAGCTGGGATTTCAACGTTGTGGTCGGCATGTTGTGGACCTGGTTGACCAATATTTTCACAGTACCGCCCATCTACTATCTGTTCCTGATAACGGGTGAGGCTATGTTGGGCCGCTGGGGCGAAGTAGGCGGTTATGCCATGTTCGCGGACCGATTGGTCAATTTGTTAGAGGCTGACGCCACATTCTTGGAATCCCTGTGGGTCTATGCGGTAGGTATCTTTGATGCCTGGGGGGCGCCCATCCTGCTGGGCTGTGTGCCTTGGGCCGTCGGGCTCGCCTTCCTGGGGTATTGGTGGAGCCTGCGTCTGATCCGCCAATTCCGCATTAAACGACGCGGCCTAAAGCATCCGTCGTAATGAATAATCCAAAAATTGCGCCACCTTAACTATGCCACCTCAACTATGTAGCGGCGGCTCAACTGCGTGTTCGGCAAAAATTTCCTGGGCCCTGATTTTCTGGCTCAATGCCAAATTGTCACCAATGACTTCCAAATACTTTTCCGCTGTTCGCGCCACGGGAATGTTCAACCCATTGCAATAGTGCAGCAGAACCTCGGAGATGAATTCAGCGTTCAGGTTAAACCGTTTCAGGCGACCCTCTTTATCGTCCTCGATATCAAGCAGCACCTTCACGCCACCGCCAAATTTTTGAAAGACGTGGACGCCGCGCACGGCACCGGGTGGGACCAGTTCAGAATTACCGGGCAGATTTGGCGGGCGTTGTTCAAACGCCTCCAGCAGCTCCCGGTGGGAGAATATGATCTTTCGTAACTCTGTCGGCATCGTCCGTCCTCTCCGAATTTACGTACGCGAGGCTATCGTGGTTCAAAGCACCCAATGATGGCAAGTCATCACGACATAATAGAAATAAGGCCAGGTTTCAAAAAGGAAGAAATTGCCCCTTGCATCCGTATAGAAAGGCCCTATTTTACCCCCGCTCCCAGCTGATCCGGGCCATATCGAGGCCTATAATTATGGACAGCTGGGACTATTTAGAGCAATTCCGATCAATTGTGAATCGCCCAAGGCACTGGTGCGATTCTAAGTGCCAAAGGCGATGATTGAAAA
>JAPKBD010000084.1 GCA_028824965.1 Alphaproteobacteria bacterium
GAACTAAAGCCATATGGATCAAGACCCCATCAGAGCGGTATCAGGCCCATCTTTTTCATCATCAGCACCGGCGTCACCACCGGCATTTGAGGCATTTGCAGACGGGGTCACCTCTCCCAAATTCGCCTCGGGGATCAGGCCTGCATCGGCCCGGACGGAACGCTCAATCTCATCCGCCATATCCATATTCTCGGACAGGAATTGTTTGGCGTTTTCACGGCCCTGACCAATTCGGTGATCCCCATATGAGAACCAGGAACCGGATTTTTCAACGACCCCGGCTTTAACACCAAGATCAAGCAATTCCCCCATTTTAGAAATACCCTGGCCGTACATAATATCAAACTCCACCACCTTGAACGGTGGGGCGACCTTATTCTTGACCACTTTCACACGGGTTTGGTTGCCGACGATTTCATCCTTGTCCTTCAAGGCGCCAATGCGGCGGATGTCCAACCGTACGGAGGCATAGAATTTCAGAGCGTTGCCACCCGATGTGGTTTCCGGGCTGCCGAACATGACGCCGATCTTCATACGGATCTGATTGATGAAGATGACCATGCAGCCGGATTTCGATATGGAACCGGTCAACTTGCGCAGCGCCTGGCTCATCAATCGGGCTTGCAGGCCGACATGGTGATCCCCCATCTCCCCCTCCAACTCCGCCCGAGGCGTCAGTGCGGCCACAGAATCGATCACCAGAACATCAATGGCACCAGATCGCACAAGTGTATCGGCGATCTCTAAGGCCTGTTCCCCCGTATCGGGCTGCGAAATCAGCAATTCATCCACATCCACACCGAGCTTTCGCGCATAGGAGGGATCAAGGGCATGTTCGGCATCAACAAAGGCACAGATGCCGCCCTTCTTTTGTGCCTCAGCAATGACATGCAAGGTCAACGTGGTCTTGCCGGAACTTTCCGGACCATAAACCTCAACCACCCGGCCCTTTGGCAGGCCACCAATACCGAGCGCAATATCCAAACCGAGAGAGCCGGTCGAAATCGCCTCAATCTGTACAGCGTTGGAATTCTGGCCCAACTTCATCACCGAGCCCTTGCCAAAGGCGCGATCAATATGCGCCAAAGCCTGCTCCAGCGCTTTTTCCTTATCCATCCGGTCTTGCTCCACCAAGCGTAAATTTCCTGCCGACATTTTCCGCTCCCTTATCCCATAACCGCCCCCTTGGTTCAATTCGGGGGCATCAATTGACATCTGATTGTGAACACAATGTACCGCCTTTGTTCTTGTTTGGCAACCCCACATTAACCTACTGAAAACAAGAGATTATTCAGCTCATGTTCGAATTACGTTCGCCTCGACAATGATGCTGGTTCATAAGATGTAAATTGACCTCTGGTAAACAATGGCCATATTTAGAGTAGGGGAGAATCGGTCATGCCCACGGATCGGGAACCAAACATCCACTTACAGATTGAGGCCCATGGCAACCTAGATTGCGCCCATTGGCCTGATGGACCCTTTTGTCCCCATTGTGGGGAGCGCGAAGCCATCCGTGTAATCCACGAACAGACCAGCCGACCCGGCATCTACCGTTGCCTGCGATGCAGCAAGCGGTTTGCCGGGGTGCTTGAGATACTTTTCCAAGCAGACAGTGTCCATAGGGACCCACGGAGCGGCACAACGCGCCTCTCTCGGTTGTGGGTCTGGGTCTGCGCACGGACCTACAGGGGGCCGACAGAGGGCTTGACCGGCATCGCGGTCTATAGCCTTTGGTATGGTGTACACATTATCCGGCAGGTGCTCGTCGGCAGCGATCCAAAGCCGCGCGGATAGGGGCTTATCACCGCCCCTTGGTATGTCTTAGCTGCCAATGACATCCTTGACCCGACCGGCCAGTTGCTTGAAGGAGAATGGCTTGGGCAAAAGTTCAAATTCACTATCCGGGTCCAGGTTCTTGCGAAAGGCTTCCTCGGCATAGCCGGAAATGAAAATCACCTTTAAATCAGGGCGCTGTTTGCGCACTTCGCGAACCAGGGTCGGGCCATCCATCTGGGGCATCACCACATCGGAGACCAGCAGGTCGATGTCACCACCCTCTTGATTGAATTTCTCTAACGCGCTCTCGCCACAATCCGCTTCCAGCACGGTGTAGCCTTTGTTGCGCAGGGCGCGGGAGGCAAACATGCGGACCGCTTCCTCATCCTCTACCAGCAAAATCTTGCCCTTGCCGGTCAGATCCTTGGGCCGTTCCGTTTCCTGCGTTTGCTCTACGGCGGCGATATCATCGGCGGTGGGTGGACAATTGGTCACCACAGATGGTGACGTGGTGGCACCTGGAATTACCATCCCCGCCGACACCATTGACGTCACCATCAATAAAAATGGCGAAGTTTCGGTCAAGGTTGACGGCACCGTCGCCCCAACCGTTGTCGGCCAGCTTGAAATGGCGATCTTCTTTAACGACGCCGGTCTTGAGGCAAAGGGCGGTAACATCTTTATGGAAACGCCCGCATCCGGCACAGCAACCGCTGGCGTTCCAGGCAGCCCTGGCTATGGCTCCGTCCTTCAGGGTTTCCTGGAAACATCAAACGTGAATGCCGTCTCTGAAATTACGTCGCTGATTACGACACAACGGGCTTACGAAATGAATTCCCGTGTCATCACCGCATCTGACGAAATGCTGCGGACCATGGCTAACCTGAGGTAGGAGTAGGTTTCGTGAAACAGATCATTTCGACACTGACTTTCCTGGCAACCGTCGCTTTCGCCATAGCCACGACTACGACTACGGCGGCCACGGCGGCCAAGGCGGTTTAGGTCGAGTGACAGGCCGGGCGACTGGTCCTGCCCCTTAACGTTGGCAGCGCCAAGCCAGGTGCGCCAATTGTCATCGCTGTCCACATGAATAAGAGTGTGGTGGTTCAGATCTTCCAACCGTTTGAGAGGGTGTGGTCCGTTCAATAATGAGGGGCTGCACACGGGAAACAAGGTCTCGGCAATCAGGCAGACGGCGTTTAGGTCGGGCCATTGATCTTCACCATGGCGGATGGCGATATCAACGTCCTCTCTGTGTAAATCAATATGGCGCATGGATGCGCTGAGGCGCAAATCGATGTCCGGATGCGCCTCTGCGAAGCGGCCAATGCGTGAAACCAGCCATTTTGCCGCGAAATTTGGTGAGACGCTGACCGTCAAGACACCGCTGTCGTCGTGGCGGCGCATGGCTTCAAAGCCATCGGCCAGGCGGTCAAAGGCATCACGGACAAATAAATAACAGGTCTGCCCTGCTTCCGTCAGGATCAAGCCTTGATGCCGTCGCAGGAATAGCTTTTGGCCCAGGTGTTCTTCCAGCGCCTTGACCTGATGGCTGCTTGAATCACATCCAAGATACGCCGCCTAACCCTCCGTCACCAAAATTCGCGGTTAGCTCCACCTTCTGTTCCGAAGGTGGCTCATCGCGAAGTCGCAAAGGTGGCCGAAAAAAGTCCGGCGATCCGAGTAGCTTCCGCTGAGAGTAACGCGCCTGAGAAGCAGAAGCTGGAAGGCGTTTCTAGTTCCAAGTTGAACGAACTCCAGCAACTGACAGAACAGGCGTTTGCTAGTGATAACCTTAGGCTATCGATAAGTTTTGAGAAATCGATTGGCCGTTTCGTCTACCGGGGCGTCGATCGGCAGACGGGAGAGGTGGTCCGTGAATATCCTTCTGAAGAGGTTATTAAACGGATTGCCAAATTTAGGGAAATCGCCGGCATTGCTATCGACCAAAGAACCTAAGTGTCTTTGGAGTGGTGACGACACGCACATTTCAGTCCAGCGCTGGTGACTGCCAGTTATGGACCTGAAAGTAGAGAGACGGCCGGAAGTTAGGAATTTGCGTTCCAACCTTCCGGCCGTCGCCGTTTTGGCTGTGCGTCGGACAGCAGCCAAATTGGTTGTGACCGATAAAATCAGTCACATGGTGACGTAAGCGTCTAATTAAACGACTTGGTTTAAAGCCAGAGAAACAGGTCTTGAATTACGGTTGAAGGGGGTGCGCATGGTCGCGGTCTGATCGTAACCCTCAACAGGGCGTTGCTTGGCGGAGACTTCATCTGTGATGGCTTTCAGCATCCGGTCCGTAACAGACTTGGTCGTCTGCACCAGGCGGCGATGTTCCTCCAAAACCTGTTGAAAGCGTTTTGTTGCAGCCTTCAATCGAGAGATCTCTTCAGGCTCGGCATGTTCCAACAATGACGGGTTTGCCTGCAGCTCCGCCATCTCCCGCTCGTAGGCCGAGGCCAGGTCTTCCTTTTCGGCGGCATATCCTGCCAGCTCGTGGGGGCGACGATGTATCAAGATCTGATTTTCCTTTGCCATAACATCGTCCAGGCGAGAGGTGATGTCGGTCAATGTATCGACGGCTTTACGCGTTCGCATCGGATGTGCCTTCCTGTAACTTGATCATTTCACGATAGACGGCATCGGCAATGCCAACCCCGCCGCTTTCGGCAATAACTTTGCCGTACTCTTCATTCAGCAGTGCGCGGAACATGGTTTCCCCCTGACCACCACCCGTGGGGCCATCGGTTTTGATGCCGGCAAACATGTCGTCCATCATCCGAGAGACAAAGAAGGCCTCAAATCCTTGTGCGGTCTTCCAGGCACCTTTTTCAGCGTCTGTGCTATTCCCACCATGCATCTGGGGTTTCGGGATCGCGGCACCGGGCACGAACGGGGTGATTGTCATACTCATTGGACTAAAATCTCCGCCTGTAAGGCACCAGCTGCCTTGATGGTTTGTAGGATTGCGATCAGATCGCGGGGGCCGACGCCCAGGGCATTCAGACCATCGACCAGATCGCGCAGGCTGACGCCGGGCTTCAACATGGTCAGGCGCTTGTCGCTGCCATCATCAATTTCAATATCCGTACGGTCGACTTTTTCAGTATTGCCGGCCTGTGCCAGGGCACCGGGTTGCGAGACCTGCTCCGCCTCGGTCACGCGGACAGTCAGGTTGCCCTGGGCGACGGCGACTTCGTTGACCCGGACGCTGCCGCCCATGACGATGATGCCCGAGGCCTCGTCGATCACGACGCGGGCGGTTTGATCAGGCTCGACCACCAATTGTTCAATCTCAACCAGCAGATCGAAAATCCGGCCCTTGTATTCCGCACTGGGCACCAGATCGATTGTGGCTGAGTCCATGGCGCGGGCTACGGGTTGGCCAAAGTGCGCGTTGACGGCCTGGGCCACACGGCGCGCCGTGGTCAGATCCGGGTTACGCAAGGTAATGGAGGATGTTTCCAAAGAGGCCAGGTCAAACGGTACCTCGCGCTCAATGATGGCACCGTTGGAAATACGGCCACCTGTGGGGACGCCCTGGGTTACTGTGCCGCCTTCACCTTTGGCGACAAAACCGCCAATGGCGACAGGGCCCTGGGCAACCGCATAAACTTCGCCATCTGCACCTAACATTGGTGTCACCAACAACATACCGCCCTGTAGGTTGGAGCTGTCACCCATGGTGGAGACGACCACATCCATGCGCGTGCCGACACGGGCAAAGGGACGCAGGGAGCCAGTGACCATGACGGCGGCGACATTCTTGGTATTTAATTGTGAATCCCTGGTATTGACGCCAAGGCGTTCCAGCATGGCTTCAAGGCTCTGCCTCGTGAAAGGTGCGTTGCGCAGGCTGTCGCCCGTGCCGTTGAGGCCAACAACCAAGCCATAGCCGATCAGCAAGTTGTCGCGAATACCCTGGAAGTCTGCGATGTCTTTAATGCGGGAAGCTGCCGTAGCTGGGACGACACTGCCTATAACCATTGCGCCGACAAGGACCAACCTGGCACCAAGCCGGCAACAGGCGCGGATATTGGTGCGAATTGCGCTTTTAGCCGGGTGCGTCTGCTGTGTGGATTTGAATTTCATTTTCACCGCGACCTGCATGTTTTTATATCTAACAAAATTGATGATGCTTATCTGCTGCATCCACCCTCTTTTACGCGAGAAACATGCCAACTATGAGGGCGCAGGAAATGTCTTATTATCAGTATGTTAGGGGGAGTAATTCTGTTGTGTTGGGCTGTTGCCGGAAAAAACTGCCTACTGCAGGAACCATTTTTGCCGTGAACATTTTGCCCCTTGTGCCAACCCTCAACAGAATCTGTGATGTGGATCAGTGGAGAATTTTGGTGCCGGTATATTGACTAAGGGGTGACGCTGGGTTTTCGTTGTTGCTGCAGGCTCAACGAAGTATTAACGACAATTGAGCATGGTAAAGGTGACTGGTCGGCATTTTGCTGACTGGGAGGGTTATTCGCACTATGAAAATATCCGGATCGGGATCAATTCGCGCTGGCGGGGCACGACGTGCCGAACGCAAGGGTGGTGGTGGTGCAAAATTTAGCATCGACAGCGGCAGTGCCGCAGGGGCCAGCGCCCCGGTCGGTGGTGTCTCTGGCGTATCTGGTGTCGGCGCACTGCTGGGCCTGCAGGAAATACCCGATGCGGGCGAACAGCGCCGCCAGGCCGTAGAACGAAGCACGGATATTCTCGATGAATAGGATCAATTACGCCTTGGATTGCTAACAGGCAGTGTGCCCAGGCAACGTTTGCAGCGCCTCATAAAATTGCTGTGGGAGCGGCCGGGTGGCTATGCTGATCCACAACTTGACGCCATTATTGGCGATATAGAGGTGCGCGCCGCCGTGGAATTGGCCAAGATGGAATTGACCGAGGCCGCTCGAAAATAGCGAAGCCGACCAAATTCTAATCATTTGCGACTGGGATTCCGTAAATAAAATCAATAGGATAAGTGGTAATCCAGAGGCCGAGGCGGCCGGTTTTTGTGATGCGGTCCATATCCGTTGAAATCGCTCTGGGGCACTGATTGAAAGTTTTTTGTTAAGGTTTCTTGCTGCCGAGGGGGGAGATGGCTATATTCCGCGCAGTTTCGACTTGTCCCGAACCTGCGATGGCCTGGACCGGAACTTGTGACACGTATCAATAGATTTTGAGGTTGCTTCATGTCGGAAGTGCAAATTCCAAATAATTATCGACCAACGGATAAAGAAAAGTTCATGAGTTCGCGGCAGCAGGAATTTTTCCGCCGGCGCTTGATTGGCTGGCGCGATGAATTAGTCCTGGATGCCCGCGATACAATTCAAAACCTGCAGGATGATGACGGCCAGGCACCCGATATCGCGGATCGGGCTACGACAGAATCTGAACGATCCATTGAATTACGCGCCCGAGATCGCCAGCGCAAATTGGTCGCCAAGATTGACGCCGCCCTGCACCGGATTGATGAAGGCTCCTACGGCTTTTGCAGCGATACGGGAGAGCCGATTGGCCTCAAACGGTTAGAGGCCCGGCCCATCGCAACCTTGACCATTGAAGCCCAGGAGCGTCACGAGCGCCGGGAACGGGTTTATCGCGACGAATAGTCAAACGACGGTTTTCTCGACCGCAAAATATAAAAGGGGCCGATCAGATGATCGGCCCCTTTTTTGTTGTTCTCTATCCCTGTGTTCTAGAAGGGGAAGACCACATCAAAGAGTTGCTGGCCATAGCGGGGCTGTTGCACATCGGTTAATTGACCGGCGCCACCATAAGCGATGCGGGCCTCGGCAATTTGAGTGTGCTTGATGATGTTCGTGGCTGATATATCCTCTGGCCGTACGACGCCGGTGATGGTCAGAATACGTTTTTCAAAGTTGACCCGTACTTCCTGGGTGCCTAAAATGACCATATTACCGTTGGGTAAAATCTGCGTGACGATGGCGGCAACCACCAATTTTACGGATTCCGACCGGGCGATTGATCCGGTGCCGGCGGACTTGGATTTGGTGCCGAGGCTAACCAGACTACTGGGAATGATAGCTTCTGGAAGAATCTTCGACAAACTGGATTCGTAACCGAGTAATTTCGTTAAATCTGAATCTTCGGAATTATCCCTGGTGCGCGAGGTTTCGTTATCCAGCGTGGCCTCATCTTCGATCGTGATATTAACGGTCAGAATGTCACCGATTTTTGCCGCCCGCTGATCCTTAAAGAAGGCCCGCGCACCTGGCCGCCAAAGGGAATTCGGCTCATGCACCGCATGCCGCTCCCGCGGCATTGGCAACACGACCGGCTTGTATTTCCGCGCCTGTATCGGATTAACAATTGCGCTCATTTTCGGTTCCGCGCCGACACTGACCATACGCTCAATCATGTTGCAGGCGCCAAGTTGGAATATTCCAAGGGTCAGTACGGTAATGCGAAGCAATTTTGATTTGGCAACTGATGGGATCACGACATTATACTCCATAACTAATCTTCCTACCTGTTCGCGACAACGGTGAGTTGCGGGCGTAAAGCGACCAAGACATGATTGGGGCCCACGACACTGGCCTCTAATGTACGTTTGCTCTGTAAATTCAAAACCCGAATGACCTCGCCCTGACTGCCGTCTTCAAGCGCCCGGCCGGTGCCTGACAGGCTAATGCCGTTGGCTTTCAAGGACACAGTTACCATGGTGCCTTTTGGGATCATGATAGGTGCCCGCAGCTCCGATGCCTTAATGGGCTGGTTCTGGCGCAAATTGCGTTTCGCAGCCTGGCCGATGATTTGGTCAATATTTTCTATGACGTCAGAGCCTAATTTGCGCAGGCTTAGTTCCGTCAGTTTGATATCCGAGCGGGATATGATCTGGCCTTTGCGGATGCTGCGGCTGGGTACTGGAACCCGGGCCACGAAATCCACCCGGCCACGCAGCAGTTCCCGCCGTGTTGTGCTGTCGGATATGTCGCTTCTGATATAGGCGCTGAAGGGTCCGCCATCGCTCTCGAAAGCCAGATCATCAATTTGCAGGGATTGGCCGGGCCGTGGCCGCAAAATTTTGTTCCGCATCCGGTTCAAGCGAATTTTGATGCGCCCGATAGCCCCTTGCTGGCGAAATTCCCGGCGCAGAAGTTCAACAACTTCATCTTCACCAACAATCTCTCCACCCCGGCGAACAACAGTCCGGCTGGCAGCACTCGCCGGATGCCAATCAACGTTGTGCGCTCTGGCGATTGCAGCAAGATGGCTCGCCTTGTAGGTGGCGCTGCGCCCTGGTTCGGGTGCAGGGCCGACTTCCTGCCCGGCCAAATCGCCTATGCCGGTGAACAGATCGCCCAACGTTATGACGTCGCTGTCCACAGTGGCCTGAACCCGCAATTTTACCTGGCCCTGGCCCTGGCCCTGGCCCTGGCCCTGGCCCTGGCTGGTGCTGGTGCTGGCGCCGGAACCCCCGACCTAACGAGGGGCTCCGTCTTCAATCAGGCCAGCAATGCCATGGATGCAGCCGTGGGCGGCCAGGGCGTTGCCATTGGGCGCAGTGCCCTGGCCGCAGCTGATCTGTTGGCAGGTCGCCTGATCCGGCCGTTCGGGCCGTCCCTGCCCGTCAACTACGCCTATTACATCGTCTGCCCGAAGACGACGGCCCGACGGCAAAAAATAAGCGCCTTTCGGGACTGGTTGATCCAGGAAGCACAGGCGGATGTCGACGGCATGAAGGCCCTGGGGATTTACGCACCCACGGAATAATTCAGATTAGCTCAGGCGATTTAAAAACCCAGGTCACTGCGTATTTCCACAGGGTCTGCGCCCGACGCACGCATTTCCGCCAAACTGATGGAGCCTTGGCGTTTGGCCAAGCGGGTACCTTCATCATCCAGCAATAAGCGATGGTGGTCATATTCAGGCGTGGGGAGGTCCAGCAATGCTTGCAACAGACGATGCACATGGGTGGCGGGAAACAGATCCATGCCCCGGGTAACGTGGCTGATCCCTTGCACGGCATCATCGACGGTAACCGCCAAATGATAGGACGTCGGCGTATCCTTGCGGGCCAGAACCACATCACCATGGGCCGTCGGCTGGCAGGTCTGAAGACCTTTGTCCTGGTCATACCAGGTGAGGTTTGGGGAAACCCGCCTTGCGGCTGCCTCACAATTGAGACGCAGGGCATAGGCGGTTCCGGCAGCCATTTTGTCTTCGCGCTCGGATTTGGACAATGCGCGACAAGTGCCGGGATAGAGAACCCCATCAGGGCCGTGAGGCGCGGAGGGGGCTGCAGCAATTTCACGGGCGATTTGTTTGCGGGTACAAAAACAGGGATAAATCAAGCCCGCTTCATCCAATGTGGCCAGTGCGGCGGCATAGTCCGCCATGTGTTCCGATTGCCGGCGCACGGGCGTTTCCCATGTCAGGCCCAACCAGGCCAGATCCGCCAACATCGCCGCCTCATGCTCCGGCCGGCAGCGGCCCTGATCAATATCCTCCACCCGCAGCAAAAATCGCCCCCCCACAGTTTGCGCCGCCGCAAAACTGTAAAGGGCCGAAAACCCATTACCCAGATGCAAGGCACCCGTGGGACTGGGGGCAAATCTAAATACCGTCTTTTGCTTTGGCATCAGTGACACGGGAGGACCTATTGCGCTATCAGAAGGCAAAATGACTACGTTTCCGGGTGTTGATAGGTAACGTGGCTTATCATTTTCTGAACAGCCTCATTTGCATTCAGAGTTAACAAATCGATATTCGGGTGACTATTCTCGAAGACACGGAATATTTCATCGGCAAAGGCTTGGCCAATTGTATCGATGCCTTCAAAGTCTAGAATGACTTCGGAAAACTCATCAAACCTAGCAAGAACTCTTTTTGCTTGAGACCGGGACACCAACTGTTCGCCAGGGTATCTGCCTAATTTTATCGGAACATGGGTTTTACGAAAACCGATGCTGTCGCCGATATACTGAGAGAACACTTCCTTAGTCGACCAATTTGCGTTGTTGGAGATGGTCATCCGTACAACTGTTCCCAAATGCCCCTCATCTGCATCACCGGTTTCAATCAGCCAATCCGCGTCGTTAGTCCGTGTTCTGTCGAAATACAGGTCGAAGGACATGATATTGAAACTATCAAACATCCTGGACGTTAGAAAAATACCTTCACCTGCATGGTTTTCCTTGTCGGACGTCAGCTTCCCTTTGGAAAGCTCCAACAACGCGCTTCGGGCATCAGGTAGATTAAAGTCGTTTTGGATCTTCCTAAATACCCCGACGCCAAAATCAGCAACCGTAATTTCTGTCGTTGCGACGGTCATTTCAATGGAGATCAAAGCGCTATCACTGACAGAATGGTCAATGACATTGTTGAAAATTTCGGTAAAGCCGTATTGGCAAATATCTATGACATTCTGAGGAACCGCACCCAGGAAAGGAAGGACACGGTATCGCCAAACAGTGTCTTCAGACATGCTTCTCGTGATGTTCTCAATCAGGAACTTTTCATCAACCAGGTTTTTTAGACTGTATCGACGCGCCTTTGTTTTACCTACCGCATCTACAAGGCCATCTTCAATGAGACGCCTGATGTAACGATTGATGGACGCCCGGCCCATGCCAAATTTGGCCACGGCGACAGACACAATGTCTGTGGGATGATCGCCGACATTGTCGAGAATGAAGTCCCGAACTGCTGGATTCTGGCTGCGCGTCATCGTTATATATTACTCTGTCTATTGCCTCATTAACAGAAATTATTGTATCACTTATAGAAATTATTGTCAATTTAAGATCGATCTTTGTCTCACTTGTGACAGAACAGAGCTATTGCGCTATCAGAGGTACAACATTAAATGGAGGCGAGAAAAATATGCCAGAGAGCACGAGTGCGGTCACGGTCCTGGTGGCAGGTTCTGGGGTTATGGGCAAAGGCATCGCGGCATCATTTGCCAGAGGCGGTTTGAAGACCGGAATTTTGAGCCGGAACCCAGACAATGTCGGCGCAGTCGAGGCGGGCATTGTGGTGCTGGGTGCCCTGCCCGATACACCGCCGCAACTGATCGTGGAGACTATTCCCGAGGTCATGGAGCTAAAGCTGGCCCTGAATGCTGAGATTGAGGATGCCTATCAAGGCAACACCATACTGGGGTCGAACACGTCGTCGCTGCCCCTACAGCAACTGGCTGACAACCTGCGCTTTCCGGAGGCGTTTTGCGGCGTGCATTATTTTCAGCCCGCCGACATCACACCAATTGTTGAGGTCGCCCGGGTTGCCCAAAGCCGGGATGACACGATAGAGGCTGCCGTGACCCTGTTGCGCCAGGCAGGCAAAATCCCCATCACCCTGGCCGAACCTATCGATGGCCTGCTGGTCAATCGCCTGCAACAGGCCATCCATCACGAGGCCTATTATCTGATCGAACGGGGCATTTGCACAGCCCAGGACATTGACCTGGTGGCCAAGCAATTGCTGGGCCCGCGCATGAGTGTCACCGGCATGATCGAGCAAAAGGATATTTCCGGCCTGGATACCCACGCCCTGGCCCAGCGGGAGTTGATCCCGGCCCTGCATTTAAGCCGGGAGCCGAGCCCTATGGTGCAAAAAATGTATGCAGACAATAACATTGGCGCCAAGTCAGGCGTTGGCTTTTACGATTGGCGGCAGATGGACCTAGCCGCCTACAAACAAAAGACCGGGGCATTGCTGACCGCCGTGCTGGCCCTGTTGAACAGTGATCGCCCTGACGGCCCACCCAATGCACCGAACAATGCGCCAGCAAGTGCGAACGATGGTTAAGGCCGTGGAGGACGGCTTTCACCAGGTCGGGTTGTTGGAGCCGCGCTTTACCCAGATCCTCGAACGCCATGGGGAGCCGCCGTCACGCAAACGCAAGGGCGGGTTTGAGACGGTGCTGAAAATCATCGTGCAGCAACAAGTCTCCATCGCCTCGGCCAACGCCATCTGGGGACGGGTGCGAAAAGGCCTGATCGTAACGGGGGGCACGGTCAACCCAGCCGCCGTCCTGGCCCTGGACGAAGATACCCTGCGTGGCTTCGGGTTATCCAGGCAAAAGGCCGCCTATGCCCATAGTCTGGCAGAGGCCGTGGACAGCGGCAGTTTGAATTTTCGTAAGCTGCGCGCGATGGCCGATGAAGATGTCATTGCGGATCTGGTCCAGATCAAAGGCATTGGCCGCTGGACGGCGGAAATTTATCTGTTGGCGGTGATGGAGCGACCGGATATCTGGCCGGGGGCCGATATCGCCTTGATGGAGGCAGCACGCCATATGCTGAACCTGGCCGAGCGACCAACGATCAAGGAAATGGGTCCCTTGGCGGAACCCTGGCGTCCCTATCGGACCTTTGCTGCGCGCCTGTTATGGCTGCACTATCGCCATATCAACAAGAGGGAGACGGCCGGATAATGGGTAGCGGCTTTTAAGCCAAGATGTTCAGGCTCGTACTTTCTTTGGATGGGCTCGCCTGAGGTTGCGTCGCGGTTGCCGTGTCGCCTGTCTCTTTGGGATCCACCATCACATTAACGGGCGCGTTAACGGGTGCATTAACAGGCAGCAAAGAACTGAGACCAAATCCCCGCGCCAAAAGAGAAACAATCTTACCAAATTTCAATTCCGCAAGATCGGGATGGGCCGCAACAGCTTTGCGTGCCTTAAAGGCCGGTGAATTTTGATCGGACCCGGGCCGGACTAATTCTTCAACCAATGCGGATTGGCCCGTTGCATCGTCTTCCGTTGGCACAGCGTCTTTCTGCTCCTGACGGGAGCCCTTAAAATGGTGCTGTTGATCAAAGACCGGTCGGGCTCTGTGAATAGCCGAAATCATAACCTAACCTCCTGCATAGGATACGGGGGACCTGCCCCCAATCAGATGATGGTGTTAAAAGATGTTGTCAGATAATCGTTACCTATGCGTTAACCCTAACAAAATAAGGGGCTGACCCAGATAACGCCGATGAGGTGTTATTATGGACCGCATGC
>JAPKBD010000428.1 GCA_028824965.1 Alphaproteobacteria bacterium
ATTGATTGAATCATAGAATGAGAGATGATGGGGGAGTTTTTCAGCAACCTGTTAGTTGAAACCGGCTCAGTTTGGGCCAGTCCCAAGGCAAAATTTAGGGCCATACAAATAACGTTTCGTTAACCGCCAAACAAAAAGCCGACACCTATTCAGGTGCCGGCTTTTATCTGTTCAGGTTTGGCTGAAAACCGCCCTAAACCGTGGCCTATGCCATGATCTGTAATGTTACTTGGTCGCCTCTTTCAAATAGGCGAGCAAATTGTCCCGTTGAGACTTCTTTTTCAGGCCCCTGAATGCCATTTTCGTTTTCGGTACCATTTTCTTTGGCTTGGTCAGATATTGATCTAATGTGGCCTCGTCCCAGGTGATGCCTGATGCCTTCATGGCAGAGGAGTATTTGAAGCTACCGGTGGCGCCGGCTTTGCGTCCAAACAGGCCATTCAGATTTGGGCCAACCTTGTTTTTGCCGCCCGCTTTCAGGGTATGGCAGGCTTTGCATTTCTTGAATACTTTTTTGCCTTTTTTGACACTCGCGGCATCGGCCGCGCTGAATGTTAAGGCCATGGCAATGGCGGCTACAATCACTGGCAATCGAAACGTCCGCATCTGGATCTCCTTACGGCAAAAAAATCGAAAAATTAAAGTGGCACCAGCCACGCAGGTTCTTCCTAGCATAGGTTTTGCTAACTTGGTAGCGACCGATCGTCGCGCCTGTTTACCCAGGCTGCGTCACTGATATAGGTCCCTAAAAGCAGTCGGTGCAAGGCCTGACGGGTAGGCCCCGGCGCAGCCAGCCCGCGCCGTGTTGGTTGCCCAGCATGCCTTCGCTAACATCCAGCACCTGGGTATAACCTCTATTCTTCAGCAATCGACTGGCATGTTTGGAACGTACGCCACCTGCGCAAATCAGGGCGATGGGTTGCGATTTGTCACCGCCGGTCAATTTTGCGATACGGGCCAGAAATTTCGATGTACCCCGGCTGAATTGAACCGTCGCGCGTTTGGCGCCCTGGGGAATGCCTGTATCCCGTCATTCATCCGGGCGGCGAATGTCAATGATTGTAACCTGTCCGGCCCGGGCCATGGCCAAGGCATCGCCAGGCGCTACGATTTGCTGGGCCCTAACACTCGGTCCACCTATTGCGATGAATAGGCCGAGGAGAATTATGCTTATCCGCCAGACACTATTTCGCCAGATGCGGGGCTCTCGCCTTGCTCTCAAATTAGGCCATAGCATCATTGCCATCCATTTATTTCGTTACCTATAGGCAGCAATTATAGCCTACGTCCCTGGTCATGGCTGATCATCATTCCTTCAATATCATGTGAAGTGGGCGGGACTAATATTAAGATGCGGGGAGTGAGGGCGATCTGTTGCACCAAGCTAGCTTGGGGGCGATGCGCCGCGGTCCTGGTGGCAGCGCCTGTTGTCCAACCCGGAGCAGGATGCCAAGGGTTTCGCCAAAAGCCATGGCCGTACGGCCGGCGATATCATGACCAAATGTGTGATTAGCGTTGATGAGGACGAGATTGTCAGCGAAATGGCCCATTTGTTGGAAGAGCGACGGATTAAGCGCGTACCGGTGCTGCGCGATGGGGCCTTGGTTTGTATCGCGTCCCGCGGCAATTTGCTACAAGCCCTGGCAAGCCAGCGTCAAAGCGACCTCATGGCCCCTGTGGCCCAATGGCCCCCGTGCCCCCGGTGTTGATAACCGTACGGTCAGTCACGATGTGCACGAAGCTTTGCAGGGCAAAAGCTGGACCAGTCATGGTGCGACCAATGTTATTGTCACGAAAGGTGTGGTAGAGCTGTGGGGCTGGGTCGAGACCAAGGCAGAGCGTCAGGCAATGCTGTTGGCGGCACAGGAATTTTCGGGCGTGCAGAGGGTCGTTGATCATCTGGGCGCGGTACCGCCCGCTACGTGATGGGGATGTGATGGTGCATCCATTGCTGTGCGGGCAATATTTTTTTTCAAGGATTGTCCATGCAGCAAGGTAAGGATGAAAAGAGCCAGAACGCTCAAGGCCCAAAAGGTGGCCAAGGCGCAAAAAGCGACCTGGGCGCCCAGGATACTGGCGAGACGAAGGCACGTACGCGGCGGCGGAACA
Organism: Alphaproteobacteria bacterium; assembly: GCA_028824965.1. Classification (GTDB taxonomy): domain Bacteria; phylum Pseudomonadota; class Alphaproteobacteria. Next base: position 2,110 of record JAPKBD010000428.1, read on the forward strand.
AGGCTAATCCGGATCCAATAATCGCCTACAATTCCAGGGTTAAGCTCGGCGTATTGGCGACGCCATGTGTGGTGGCGTCTATCGCCACATTATACGGTGCAGCCAATGGCATTGATCTGATCGGCGGCGGTACGGTTATGCATTATGCGGCTGCCTTTATCGGTGGTTTGACCGCATTCGTGCTGTTGCAGATGGCTTTTGAAAGTAAGCCGGTGTTGCTCATCGATGATGAAGGCATTCGTTGCCGCCGCCCGGACGTGGGTTTAATTCCGTGGAGCGCGGTCGTCGGCATCGGCACCTCGAAAGCGACATTGTTGCGTAAGGTCCTGATGGTTGCGGTGGATGAAACGGAATTGCAGGAACAAGCTGCCCGTCACATGAAACGCCGGGTCGGGCTGTTCGCGGCCTTTTCCCCGCAAGTGGCAAAGTTCGAGGGCAAGATGATGGGCTATCCATCCATTAATGTGCCGATTTCGTATTTCAATATGTCGGCCGCGGAGTTTGAAAAGCAGCTGGCGGACAAGATTAAATTTCACGGCAAGAAATAGTACCGTACTTTTTTTATGGGGCTGACCCAGATAACGCCGATGAGGTGTTATTATGGACCGCATGCGAAA
>JAPKBD010000085.1 GCA_028824965.1 Alphaproteobacteria bacterium
CTCGTTAAAGCCCTATTACACATACGGCTGTAAGCGGCCCGCCTTTCATGATGAGTTTCTGACCACGTTTAATTTGCCGCACGTGACCTTGGTCGACACAGCACCTATAGGCGTGACGGAGATTAACACCAAGGGCGTTGTCCATGAAGGCACGGAATATCCCGTGGACGTGTTGATTTACGCCACCGGGTTTCAATGGATGGCGACAGCAACATTCGAGATGATCATCGGCCAGGGCGGGCAAACCCTGCGCGAAAAATGGCAGGCGGGCGGAACCAAAACCTTTCTGGGGCTGCACAGCCAGGGCTTTCCCAATTTGTTGATCATGTCCGGCCCCCAGGGCGGCGGCGGGCAGTTCAATTTCACCCGCGGGATTGAGGCCCATACAGATTATGTGGTCTGGATGATGAAGACATTGCGGGACAAAGGTGCGGGCATCTTCGATATCAAGAAAGAGCCTGAGAACGATTACGCGGAACATTGCCGCGAGGCCGATAGCAGAACCCGGCCTCTGCGCGATTGCGTGTCCTATTACAATGGTGAAGGCAACGCGGAACCGGGCAGTCTGGCCTATTATGGCGGGCCGCAGAAATGGCACGATCTTCGCACCGCAGCACAAGAGACCATGGAACCGTACGTTTTTGCCCCCGCGCCTGATTTGACCTCCGCCGCTGAATAGGAGTAAGAATTTTGCAGGGACTTATTCGATAGATTGGGGAACGAAACCATGAGCAACGATAACGAACGTGCGGTATTCGCCGGCGGCTGTTTTTGGGGTATGCAGGATTTGATCCGTAAGCTTCCAGGTGTCCTTGGCACCCGCGTCGGCTATACGGGCGGTGATATTCCGAACGCGACCTATCCCAATCACGGCAATCATGCCGAGGCGATCGAAATCCTTTTTGACCCAGAAGAAATGACTTATCGCAGGCTCCTCGAATTCTTTTTCCAGATCCACGACCCGTCCACAGCAAATCGTCAGGGCAATGATATGGGACCTTCATACCGCTCCGGCATCTATTATGTTGATGAGGCCCAGAAGTTGGAAGCCGAACGCACTATTGCCGACGTTGATGCATCCGGCATATGGCCCGGCAAAGTGGTGACAGAGGTGAAGCCGGTTGGTGATTTCTGGGTGGCGGAACCGGAACATCAGGATTATCTGCTGCGTATCCCCCACGGGTATACCTGTCATTTCGTCCGACCGGACTGGAGGCTGCCCCGGCGTGAAAATGCGGCGTGAGGATGCGGCCTAAAAGCGCGAGCTGACGAAACCCAGCCCTTCATCACGCACCTAAATTGCCTGCATCACAGTTGCGTCAGCCGGCATTGGCCAGGCTTGTAAAATACTATATTGGGGCAGACAACAGCGTGCCCTGCTTCATGAATGGAAATACCAAAATGTCACAACCAAATTATCCGTCATCGTACGAACCGGCCAAAGTCTGGCAATGGGATAATGAGAATGGTGGGCAGTTCGCCAGCATCAACCGGCCTACGGCGGGCCCGACCCATGACAAGGTGCTGCCCGTGGGCAAGCACCCCCTACAGCTCTATTCCCTTGCCACACCAAACGGTGTGAAGGTCACGGTGATGCTGGAAGAGCTGCTGGCCCTGGGCTTCAGCGGTGCCGAATATGATGCCTGGCTGGTCTCGATCCGGGAGGGGGATCAATTTGGCAGTGGTTTCGTCGATGTTAATCCGAATTCCAAGATCCCCGCTTTGATGGATCATAGCTCAGGAGCGCCAACACGGATATTTGAATCCGGTGCCATTTTACTGCATCTGGCCGAGAAATTTGGCGCATTTTTGCCCAGCGATCCCAGCAAACGGCCTGAATGCCTGTCATGGCTATTCTGGCAAATGGGCAGCGCCCCTTATCTGGGCGGTGGTTTTGGCCATTTCTATAATTACGCACCATTCAAAATCGAATATTGCATCGACCGTTTTGCCATGGAAGTGAAGCGTCAACTCGACGTCCTCGACCAACATCTGGCCAATAATCAATATATGTGCGGTGATGAATACACGGTCGCGGATATGGCCATCTGGCCCTGGTACGGTGCCGTCGTTTCAAACAATGTCTATGGCGCAGCTGAATTTCTGGATACGGGGATCTATAAAAACCTAGGTCGATGGACCACGGAAATTGCCGCCCGCGAGGCTGTTCAGCGCGGCCGCATGGTCAACCGATCACACGGCCCGCTGGAAGGACAATTGCGGGAACGTCATGACGCATCGGACTTTCAAACGAAAACCCAGGATAAAGTCGAAGCGCAAAATTGAGGCGTAACGTTGAGGCGGCAGCAGGAGAAAACTGACGTAATTCAGCGCCGCCCAGAACCTTCAAACACGGTCTTTATCAAGCGTCGCGCGCACAATTTCCAACAGCTCCATCCATCTGTAGGGTTTTTTGACGATGGCTGCAGCGTGTTCGAATTGTTCAAACTGGGTCAAAGCGTCTTCGGAATAGCCTGTAGTAAAAATGACCCTGAGACTGGGCTGAATACGCAGTGCAGCTTCAGCCGTCTCAATGCCGTTGATGGAACCGGGTAAAAGGATATCTGTGAACAACAGATCAAATTTCTGGCTGGTTTTTAATATGGTAATGGCCGCTTCGCCATTATCTGCATCGACCACGTGGTAGCCTTGTTCCTGGAGAATGACGACGGAAACCTCCCGAACCTCCGGGTCATCCTCGACTACAAGAATTCGCTCTGATGAATTTTGATGCGCGATGGGTTTCTGGGTTACGACGTCAGCGGGGATACACTCCGTTGATCGCGGCAGATAGAGTTTAACAATTGTGCCACGGTCGACCTCGCTGTTGATCGTGATGTGTCCCTTGGATTGTTTGATAAAGCCATAAACCATACTCAAGCCAAGGCCGCTGCCTTCGCCAACAGCTTTGGTCGTAAAGAAGGGCTCAAACACTTTCTCCAGGTTCTCGACCGGGATACCAATGCCGCTATCGCTCACGGCAATTTCGATATAGTCACCGGGGACAATGTCCTGCTGATCCGGTACCTCTGATTGGTTCAAGGTGACATTTGCTGTGCAGATTTTGATCAGGCCGCCGCCGGGCATCGCATCCCTGGCGTTGATGGCAAGGTTCAACAGGGCATCTTCCAACTGATGGGGGTCTATCATCGACGGCCAATTGTCTGGCGTCACTTCGACACGCAGAATATTCGCCCCGCCCAAGGTCCGGCGCAGCATATCCTCGAAACCAACGATAAGAGAATTGGCATCCACAAGGGCCGGGGACAATGATTGCTTGCGGGAAAAGGCCAGCAAGCGCTTGGTCAGCGATGCGCCTCTATCTATGGCCCGTATGATCGCCCCGACAGCGCGCTTGGTCCTGATATCATTATCATCAATGCGCCGCTCCAGGATCTCTGCATTGCCAAGGATGACCGCCATTAGGTTGTTGAAGTCATGGGCCACGCCGCCGGTTAATTGGCCCACCGCCTCCATCTTTTGCGCCTGGCGTAGTTGCTCTTCAAGGCGCAGACGTTCCGTTACATCCTGAAAACTGCCAAGGATCGCATCCTCGCCGGCATATTGGATCATGTGCAATGAATGTAATGTCGAAATGCGCGCACCATCGGCACGACGCATATCCAACAGCTCGTCGGCGAGCAAGCCCTGCGCTTCAAGGCGGCGCATACGGTCACCACGTTCATCCTGGCGCCAAAAGAACCCGGCAATGGGCAAGCCTTCAAGTTCTTTTGCAGACAACCCCAGGACCGGACCAACCTGGGCATTGGCATAGAGAATGATACCGTCATCCCGACGCGTGATCAGCAATGGCACCGGGGAGCCTTCCGCAATGGCACGAAAGTTCTGCTCACTTTCCTGGATCGCGTACTCAGCCAGTTTTTGCTGCGTGATGTCCTGTGTTATGCCAAAGACCTACATCAAATTGCCATTGTGGTCAAATTCCGGTCTACCGTCATTCCGAACGTGCCTAATTTCACCATCCGGCCTGACAATTCGGAACTCAAGCCCATAAGGTTCGTTTTCGGCTATGGAAGACTCCCGTGCGGCAATCACTTTGTGGCGGTCTTCGGGATGCACCGCCGCCAGGATGTCGCCCAGGTTCACTGGATCGCCGTCCTCTTTTCTGCCCCAAATTCGATACATTTCAGCCGACCATTCGGCCTGGCCAAGAACCGGCGGGATGCGCCAATGACCGATTTGGCCAATCCGTTGCGCATCGGCCAGGTTTCGTTGGCTTTCCACCAACGTCCGTTCCCGCGCGCGCAGTTCGTCTTCGGCCCGTTTGCTGGCCGTTATTTCAGCGCTGGAACCACGATAACCGCAAAAAGTGCCATTCCCATCAAAGAATGGCGCGCCGCTGGTGCGCAGCCAAAGTCTCTCGCCATCCAAAGGGCTGGGTCGGAAAAATTCGACATCGCGAAAACTAAGGCGCGCCTCCATGCAGTTTTCGACATATTTCAAGGTATTTTGTGCATCAAAGTCCGCGCCGATCACCTCCCGCGGCGTTCGTCCAATGTATGTATCCCCGTCAAAGCCGGTGATATCTTTAACCATTAAAGAGAGATAGCTGTAGCGAAGTTCCGCATCAATTTCCCAATAGAAATCGGCACTCACTTCAGCAAAATCACGAAACCGCTGTTCGCTCTCCTGCAGCTTTGCCACCAATTCCGCCATGGCTTGGTTGGTGGCCTCCACCTCGACCCGCGCCGCATCAGCGTTCTCTTTAGCGGCATACAGCTCTCGGGTACGGACCTGTACCTGCGCTTCAGGTTCCCTGTTTTCTGACGATACATCCGCGTTTTCACGCAACGTATAGACCGACCCCGTCATGATCATATCAACCGTCACCCCGTCGCTGCTCAAGGGCAGGTAGAGGGCTTCATGCAGATCAAAATCCCGACCCGGTTCCGTGGAATGCCCGACGGAGCGCAATGGCGCACGATGTTTAAGGATCCAATCCGTACGCAGACTCAACGCCGCCAGGGCATCAGCTTGGTAGATTTCATCCCAACAGGCACCAGTGCTATCGCGATTAAGGACCGTCGTGATGTGAGATCCGATGAGCCGCCAATAGAAACGCAATTTTGGCTGATGCACGACATCAATCAATATAATATGGGGTAGCAGTGCAGGCGCGATATCCATAAGGCGAATATCATCACTGGCCGGCATTGGTTTGCCTGCGGCTGCGCGCTGCCAAAGCTTCAAAATATCAGTCAGAATTGGGCTTTCAAAACTCAACCCAGGGTCAATTTTATTGACGCGTTTGGCCTCAGATCTTGGGATAAATTGATCCATACTTCGAAAGAACCATCACTGCTAATGCAAGCCAATATCGCGACCGGTTTTCAGCCATTATTCTATCCCGCCCATCCGCGACTGTCATATTAATGTTTCAATGCCTGATTTCAGCAATTCCTCCTTCCCATTTTGGGGTTTCGCGGATATCTCTGCAGAAGATATACAAATTGTACGCTTAGTACCAACCGGAGAAACAATATGGATGTTTTTGAAGCCATCGAAAGCCGTAAATCTATTCGGGCCTTTACCGATCAGGCCGTCGAATTGGAGACGGTCAAAAAGCTGTTGGAAGTCTGCCAACGCGCGCCCAGCGGCACGAATACACAGCCCTGGCACGTCTATGCCTGCACGGGTTCGGTCCGCCAGGCAATCACGGACGATGTTCTGGCCCTGGCAGCGGCGGGCAAAGGCGGAAAATATGAAGACTTTGATTACTACCCGACAACCTGGAATGATGCCCATCGTGACCGCCGTCGTGGGGTTGGTTGGGGACTTTATGGTTTGCTGGGTATCAAAAAGGGCGACCGGGAGGGCAGCGCCCGCCAAGGGGCGCGGAACTTCAAGTTCTTTGATGCACCCGTCGGCCTGTTTATCACCGTCGATACGTATCTGGCGCGGGGCAACTGGGCCGATGCGGGCATGTATGCCCAAACCATGATGCTGGCCGCCCGTGGCTTTGGCTTACATACCTGTCCCCAGGCCGCCTGGATACAGTTTCAGGAACCTATTTTTCGCCATCTAGGCATCCCCGAAGATCAGTCCCTGGTCACAGGCATGTGCCTCGGTTATGCAGATGATACGGCCATTGAGAACACCCTGGTCAGCGACCGTGAAGAGATGACTGACATCGCCCACTTTCGTGGCTTCGACTAAAGTTAGGGAAATAACAACGTGACGAAACCAACCATCATCTATGTGGGTGCGCCGGAAGGCTTTGAAGCATTGGTCGAAACTGCGACAGGTGCCGAATGTCTACATGTCGCGGCTGAAGATGCCGCACTGGCCCAGGCGTTGACTTCGGCCCATGGCCTGCTGGATGCTTCCATGAAGGTGCGCATTGACGATGCCATGATTGCCGCCGCACCAAATCTGCAGGTCATATCATGCGCCACCACGGGTTCGGACCATATTTCCCGGGTAGAGGTCGATGCCCGCGGGATCAACGTGCATACCCTGCGCGAAGATGGGGACCTGTTGCAAGGTATCACACCTGCTGCGGAATTAAGCTGGGGCCTGGTTTTGGCCTGCGCCCGCCGCCTGCCCGCTGCAGCAGCCCATACCAGGGCCGGCAATTGGGTGCGTGAAGATTATCCCGGCACCATGTTGAACGGGCGCACCCTGGGCCTGATCGGCTGTGGCCGCCTGGGCCAATGGATGTCCCGTTATGGTGCCGCGTTCGGGATGCGGGTGCTGGGCCATGACCCCTATATGGACCCCTGGCCCGATGGCATTGAACAAACCGCCCTGGCGGAATTGGTGGCACAGGCGGACGTGGTTTCCGTACATGTACACTTAAGCGACGAAACCAGGGGTCTGTTGTCCGCTGAATTATTGGCGGCCATTAAGCCAGGCGCTATCGTCGTGAATACCTCGCGCGGGGCCATCATCGACGAAGCAGCACTATTAGCAGGCCTGGAAAGTGGCCGTGTCGGTGCCGCTGGTTTGGATGTTTTGGATGGGGAACCTGATATCGATCAACACCCCCTGATCGTCTATTCCCGCAGCCATGACAACCTGATCATCACGCCGCACATTGGTGGTTTCAGTCCCGATGCGGTTCGTGTGGTGTGCCGACGAGCAGGGCAAAAAATCATGGCAAAGTTGGGGATTTAGATAATGGCGCCCCCAGCACCGGCGATTACGGAACTGGCCAAGGCCGCAGGCCAACGAGGTAGCAAACATGCTTTTGGCGTTCCAGGCTCCGGGCAAAGCCTGGATCTGATCCAAGCCTTAGGCGACAACGGCGTGCAATTCCATTCCGTGCATCACGAAGGTGCCGCCGCCATAATGGCCGGCACGGTAGGTCGGTTAAGTGGCCAAGCCGCCATGGCCATCGCCATCAAAGGCCCCGGCTTGACCAACATGGTTGGCGGCATGGCAGCCTGCACCTATGAAAGCCTGCCCATGTTGGCCGTGACAGAAGCCTACGGCCCGGATGTCCCCCTTGCAAAAGCCCACAAGCGTATTGATCAAGGCGCATTGACCGCCGCTGTCGCCAAGGGCCGGCGCTATTTATCCGCCAATGGCCCCGGCTTTGACGATCTGGCCACCTGGGCCGAGACGGAAAACCCCGGCCCGGTGTTTCTGGAACTGGCGGGTCAGATTGAGCAAGCAGACGCCGTGCCGGAAACTGACGCCGCACCCGATCTGGGTGATGGTGCCGGCGTTAAAGATCGAGCGCTGGGCCTTATCGAACGGGCCCAACGACCCATCGTTATCGCCGGCACCCTGGCCCTGCGCCAAAATCTGTCGCAACGGTTGAACCGCTTGCAAATTCCCGTTTTCTCCACCGCCGCTGCAAAAGGCGCGGTGCACGAAGGTTTACCCCACGCAGCCGGTGTCTATACAGGCGTCGGCCAGGCGTTGTCGCCGGAAGCACAATTGTTGCAACGCGCAGACCTGATCGTCGGGATCGGCCTGCGCCCCGGCGAAGTGTTGGGAGCCGGGCCGTTTCAGTGCGATGCGGTTAATCTTGATCCAATCGACGCACCGGGATCGATAGGTTTCGCTTTCAAGGGTGTTTGCCGTGATCCGATGCCCGCCCTGGCCCGTTTAGAGCAAAAGGCCTGGGGTGTGGAGGAAACGGCAAAGACGACAGCGCGCTTGCGGCAGCATTTGTTGCAGGTGTCTGATTTCCTGCCCGCCCATGCCTTTGCCGCCCTGTCGGCTGCCTTCCCCGACGGTGTGCGGGTGGTGATCGATACAGGCTATTTCTGTACCATCGGCGAACATATCTGGCAGGCCCCCAAGGCGGATTGGTGTCTGTCATCAGGGTCAGGCCGGTACATGGGCATGGGCTTGCCCCAGGCAGTGGCAGCGGCAATTCACGATCCATCTATCCCAACCATTCTGGCAGTGGGCGACGGCGGCATCGCGCCCTTCTTTGCTGAGGCCCGATTGGCGGGGAGGTTGAACCTGCCCCTCGCCATCTTGCAGATGTCGGATGGTGGTTATGGTTCCGTCCGCACGCGGGCTATTGCCGATGGCCTGACCCAGGCACCCATGCTGGATCCGGGCACATCGTGGCGCGCCGCCTTTGACGGCATCGGCTTCGCGACGTCGGAAACAAATGCGGCCCAGGGGTTGAGCAATATTTTGGCTGATTGGCAGCCCAACAGCGGCCCGATGTTTGCCCTGCTGCAAATGGACGGGGACCCCTATCAGGAAATGGTCAAAGGCATCCGATGAGCACACCACACATATTGATCCTGGGCGCGGGCAGTATTGGCCTGCGCCACGGTCGCAATCTGACATCCCTTGGTGCACGGGTATCTGGCATGGACCCACGTCAGGACCGCCGGGAAGCTTTTGCGGACGAGTTCAGCTGTTTTGCCTTTGAAGATATGGAAGCCGCACTTGCCGCAGATCGCTTTGATGGCGTCGCAGTTTGTTCGCCGACCCGCTTCCATGTGGAACAATGCCTGCCTGCGCTGGAGGCCGGGCTGCCGGTCCTGTTGGAAAAGCCGGTTGCGAAAACATTGGCAGAGGCCGAAATTCTGGCTGCAGCGATCAAGCGAACAGGCACGCCCTTATTGCTGGGCTATACCTGGCGCTGGTGGCTGCCCTTGACCAAGGTGCGGGATTTGTTGGCGCAGAATACCATTGGCACCATCCGCCATGTGGAATTCACGATGTCCGCGCATTTGGAAGATTGGCATCCGGGTGAGCCGTTGGAAGAGTTTTTCATGTCATCCGCCGAACTGGGCGGCGGGGCTTTACTGGATGAAAGCCATTGGGTTGATCTGATGCTGTGGTTCTTTGGCATGCCGGAAACCTTGTCGGCGCGGGTCGAAAAGATTTCCGATCTGGATATCTCATCTGATGACAACGTGGATATGATAATCGGCTTCGCAAACGGCCTGCGCGCCAATTTGCATTTGGATCTTTATGGTCGGCCGCATCGCAAATCCATTCGCTTTATCGGTGAAGGCGGTAGCATCCTGTGGTCAGAGACACCGAACCAAATCGCGATCTGCACGGAGGCCGGCGAGACTTGGGACGAGGAACGCTTCAGCTGTGAGCGCAACGACATGTTCATGGCCGTCGCCCGTGAGTATCTGTCCGTTCTGGGCGGCGCACCCGTAACGACCTGTTCCATCGATGATGGCCTGGGTGTCATGACGTTATTGGAGGCCGCCCGCCAAAGCCACGCAGATGGACGACGCATCGACCTAGGTTAGATGTGAGTTCTCACAGGGCTGTTCATACGTTCACCCTATCAGATAGATCGCGTAAAGTTTGGCGGCACCAATGGCCAGGCCGGACACCACCAACAGGATCATCAGGACGATCAGGGCGATCTTTTCCAACGCGCGATAGGTTACGCCGGCGCGGCAAAAGGGCACCAGATTAAAGGCCAGGCCGCCCAGCACCACCAAACCGGCGCCGATGGAAAACAGGGTCAGGGAATAGGGCTGAAAGATCATCGCCAGGGCGACCAGGCAAAGCCCGATGATGGAAAATTCGACCCTGCGCGCCTGGGCCACGGTCATGCCGATATTGTTTTCCGCAGGGTTTTGATTTTCTGAACTCAGATTTTCTGAACTCAGGTTTTCAGAACTTATGGGGCTCATAATTCGATCCGATCACCGTTCTGTCCGAATAAGTGTAGCTTATCTTTCGCCAGGCCCAAATGCAGGGTCTCACCTTCCCGCACAATTTGGTGGCGGTCCAGGACCACGCGAATGTCCTGATCGTCGGCGCGTAGATGCAACAGGGTTTCGGCACCCATAGGTTCCACCAAATCCACTGTCGCCGCCAGCGAGCCTGGGGCCGCCTCTGACAACGGCGCCAACCCCCGCGGGCGAATGCCAACAGTGTAGGTTTCGCCCTGCTGCAGGGTTTTCGATGTATCACCCAAATCAAGGCTGACGTCCTGCCCGGCAAAGCTAAAGCTGGATCGACCGTTCTGCTGCAGCAAGCGCCCTTGCATCAAATTCATCTGCGGTGTGCCGATGAAGCCGGCGACGAAGACATTCCTGGGGTGGGCGAAAATATCATGGGGGCTGGCGATCTGTTCGATCCGGCCATCACGCATTACAGCGATCCGGTCCGCCATGGTCAACGCCTCCAACTGATCATGGGTGACGATCGCCGTTGCTTTGGACAAGCCCGCCAGGATTTCTTTAATCTGGCCGCGCATGGCCATACGCAATTCCACGTCCAGACGGCTGAGGGGTTCATCAAACAAAAAGCAGTTGGGGTCACGGACAATGGCGCGCGCAACGGCGACCCGCTGCTTTTCGCCTTCCGCAAGATGACTGGGCATCCGGTGCAAAACTTCATCCAGGGCCAGCTTGCCTGCCACATCCACAACACGGGCATCAATTTCGGATGCGCTCATATCCTCTGCGTGCAAGGGAAAGGCCAGGTTCTCCGCCACCGACAGGTTGGGGTACAGGGCATAGAATTGAAACACCATGGAGATGTCCCGTTCCGCCGGTGACAGGTCATTGACGCGTTTTCCGGCAATATACACATCGCCTTCCGTGGTCGTCTCCAAACCGGCGATCATGCGCAAGGTGGTGGTCTTGCCACACCCCGACGGCCCCAGCAGGCACAAAACCTCGCCTGCCGCTACGTCAAGGTCAACGCCGTCAACGGCTGTCAATTCGCCAAAGCGTTTGGTCAGGTTGGATGTTTTGATCGTCGACATCTGTTGCCTCTACTTCTTGATGGTGCCGAAGGTGACACCGCGCAGCAGATGGTTCTGCAGCAAATAGGTCATGGACAGGGCCTCCAGCTCATCCGGTGTGGCAAAAACAATGGTCATGCCCAATTCGCGATGCAGACGTTTAAACTCGGCCCGGGTATCAAACCGCAGCTTGGCATCCAGGTTAGTCAAAGGTTCATCCAGCAACAGCAACGAAGGCCGGCGTACCAGGGCGCGGCCAATGGCAACGCGCTGTTGTTCGCCGCCTGATGCTGTGCCGGGTTTGCGTGCCAGGGTATGGCCCAGACGCAGCATCTCCGCCACTTCATTCACACGTTGGGTCACATCGCCCTTGGCCATGCCCGATTGGCGCAGGGGAAAGGCCAGATTGTCGTAAATGCTCAGATGCGGGTAAAGCGCGAAAGATTGAAACACCATGGCCATGTCCCGGCCGCGAACCTCGGTCCCGGTAATGTCTTCACCTGCAAAGATGATGCGGCCTTGGTCCACCGCCTCAATGCCACAAATGGTGCGAAGCGTTGTGGTCTTGCCGGCAGCTGATGGCCCCAGCAGGGCAAAGAACTCGCCCTTTTCGACAGTCAGATCAAGACCTTGCAAGGCGGTTAGCGCGCCATAGCTTTTATGAATATCCTGTACGATCAAATGTGACATATGCTTAGTCCAACCGCCTCCGATATCGATCCTGATATCTTGTTGTTCCATTCGCAGAGAAGAGAACCCAGCCCCGATGTCCCCGACCAGCATGTCCCCGGCCACCAAGTCCCTTTTGGAAATTTCCCATGGCCAATACAGCGCCGGTATCGACCCGAACGTCGGCGGCAGCCTGGCCTATTGGCGTACCGGTCATGACTTGGTCCGCCCTGCCGGGAAGGGCGAAACTGATCCGGGGCAATTCGGCTGCTTCCCCCTGGTGCCCTATTCCAACCGCATTCGCGACGGCCGCTTCGAATTCGGTGGCCAGACGATCCAGTTGCCCCTGAATTTTGGCGATCATCCGCACTCTATTCACGGCCATGGCTGGCAGGGCGCTTGGGACGTTGTCTCGCAAGGTCCGTCCGAGGCGCGATTGCAATTCCGACACGAGGCTGGCGACTGGCCCTTTAGCTATCTGGCGGAGCAGCACTTTTGCTTGGACGATGACGGTTTGAGCATCGATTTGACGGTTGCGAATTTGAGCGACCGTCCCATGCCCTGCGGTTTCGGCTGGCACCCGTATTTCCCCGCTACGCCCCAAGCCCGTGTTGAAGCCATGGTGGATGGTGTCTGGTTGACTGATGATGAAATTATGCCCACGGCGTGGTGCGAACTGCCCACCAATTGGAACCTGCCCAAGGGTAGCCTGGTGGCCGAGATGGCCAGCGATAACCTGTTCACCGGTTGGGACGGCAGGGCTCGCATCATTTGGCCCGAACACGGTGTTGGTCTGACCATACGTGCCAGCGGAAATCTGGGATACCTGGTGGTCTTTACCCCGCCCGGAGAGAATTTTTTCTGTGTTGAACCGGTCAGCCATTGCACCGATGCGTTCAACCGCACGGAAGATCAGGCCAAAGATCAGGGCGTTGTCGTGTTGCCCCCAGGTGGTGATATTGCGGCTGGCATGCGTCTTCAACCCTATAGCTTGTAAAGTTGCCATTACGCCGCCGCGCCAAATAAGGCGGTGGGCAGCCCAGGCACGCCGGGTTCGCAGACAAATAAACCACCTGCCAAAGGCTGAGCTGCACGGGCCTGATCGTCCAGGCCGATTGCGGCGGTTGTAATGAACAGCTGTTTCAGATCTGCGCCGCCGAAGGCGCAGGAGGTTACTTGGGCCACGGGTAGGTCTATCCGACCACATGGTTGGCCGTCGGGATCAAACCGGCTGATCCCCCAGCCGCCCCAATGGCAAACCCAGAGGCAGCCATCCCCGTCGACGGTCATGCCGTCGGGATAACCACGGTCGCTGGGGATTTTGATAAAGGGTCGTTTGTTGTTAAGGCTACCGTCCGGGGCCATATCAAAGGCATAGATCAGTCCGGCAAAAGTATCTGTGTGATACAGGGTGTGGCCATCGGGACTGAACGTCGGGCCATTGGTCACCACATAGCCATCGTCTGGGCGACTCCAGCTTAGATCCGGGTCCGAGCGATACAGCGCGCCGGTGGGATTGCTTTCACTGTCGTCCATCGTGCCGGCCCAGAACCGGCCCTGCCCATCGACTTTGCCGTCATTGAAACGATTGCCCGGGCGGTCAGCCTCTGGATCAGCAATGGCTTCCAGGTAAATGTTGTCGTCGTCAAAAGAGACCTTGGCAAAGCCATTGCGAAAGGCGCCGATGAAATTGCCATCAGCTGCAGGTGCCAGGCTGCAGGGCTGTACGTCGGGGGTCCAACTGTGTTGTGCGCCGGTGCCCATGCCCGTCTCTGGCACCAGGCGATGGATTTTCCCGCCCTTGATGTCG
>JAPKBD010000429.1 GCA_028824965.1 Alphaproteobacteria bacterium
CAAGACCCCAATGCCGGGCGCACGGTGACACCGTGGCCCTATGACGGACAGTGCCTGCGGTTCCATATCGGCCTGGAGGACCCAGGCGATTTGATCGCCGATCTTGACGCAGGCTTTAACCGCATGCGCGCGGCTATGTAAAAACACGAGATGCTGGGCCGCCTCACCCCCATAGTTTGCGCTGCGATATTGATCGTTGTGCCAACTATGGGTAAGAGCGAAACAATTGAGCTGTTGGCGGCGGCCTCAACGACAGAGGCCGTGACAGCATTGGTCGGTGATATCCAGCAGCGCCTGAATATTCGTGTGCGACCGACCTTCGCCGCCTCCTCCACCTTGGCCAAGCATATTGCCGCCGGTGCACCGGCGCATTTATATCTCTCCGCCAATACCGCGTGGACCACTTATTTGCAGGAACTTAACCTGATCGCCCCTGATGGCAGAATAGATCTGTTGGGCAATCGATTGGTGCTGTTGGGGCGGAGCACAAATTCCACCAGCAACTTCGAACTTGCCGATTTGTCCCAGGCGCTGGGTGGCGAGCGCCTGATCATGGCAGACCCCGACCATGTCCCGGCCGGTCGGTATGGACGCCAGGCGTTGAAAAGCCTGGATCTTTGGAAGGCCGTGAAGGGCCGCGCGGTGTTCGGCGCATCGGTTCGCAATACCTTAGCCCTGCTGGCTCGCGGACAAGGTCGATTTGCCATTGCCTACGAAACAGATGGCCGGGTCTATGGAAGCCTGCAACAACAGGCGATCTTCCCAAAATCCAGCCATGACCCCATCATTTATCCCCTGGCCCTTATTACAGAGCATTCCAACGACGCCGCCCGCAAGGTTTTTCGTTTTATGCGAAGCAATGACGCCAGAAATATCTTCCAAAATTTTGGCTTTACCTCTCCGCCCTCACCCCGTTAGGAACGTGGGATGTTAAGCCCGCTGGAAATAGAGGCATTGTCCCTCTCCCTGAAAGTCGCCCTTTGGGCGGTTGCCTGCAGTCTGGTACCAGGCATTGCTGTTGCCTGGCTTTTGGCGCGGCGGGAATTTCCGGGCAAGGCGCTATTGGATGGCATAGTGCACCTACCCTTGGTGCTGCCCCCCGTCGCATTGGGCTATGTGCTGTTGGTGATGTTCGGGCGCAATGGTGCTATCGGTGGCTGGCTGTACGATTGGTTCGGGATCAACCTGGTGTTTTCCTGGCGTGGCGCAGCATTGGCTGCCGCCGTGATGGCCTTTCCCTTGTTGGTCCGCGCGGTGCGTCTTTCCATGGAAGCCGTAGACCGGCGGTTGGAGACAGCGGCACAGACTTTGGGGGCAAAGCCGACCTGGGTTTTTCTGACCATCACCTTGCCGCTCACCACGCCAGGGATACTGACCGGAGTATTATTGTCCTTCATCCGTTGTCTGGGTGAGTTCGGCGCGACCATTACCTTTGCCGCCAATGTGCCGGGTGAGACACGCACGTTACCCCTTGCCCTTTATACAGGCCTGCAAATTCCGGGTGGTGAGGCCGGTGCGACCCGCTTGGCGATTATTTCTGTGACCTTAGCCATAATCGCCCTGGTCGCCTCGCAATACCTGGCCAAGCAGTTGTCAAAGCGGATCGGGCTTAACTGATGTTGGAACTCGATGTCACAGCCCAGCTTGGCGACTTCACCATCAAAGCTGCGTTCAGCGCGGACGCGGGCATCACCGCATTGTTCGGCCCATCAGGTGCGGGCAAGACATCTCTGATCAACATGCTGGCGGGGCTGGAGCGCCCCCAGCGCGGGAGGATTGTGGTGCAGGATACTGTCCTGTTCGACAGCGCGCAGGGGATAAACCTACCGCCCGAGCGACGACGCCTGGGCTATGTCTTTCAGGAAAGCCGCCTGTTTCCCCATATGACGGTGGCGGACAACCTCTCCTATGGGGAACGTTTGGTCCCCCTGGGTACGGCCAGGGTTGATCGAGATGACGTAATCGATGTCTTGGCCCTAGCGCCTTTGTTACAGCGCCGGCCCAAGACATTATCGGGTGGGGAGCGTCAGCGTGTCGCCATTGGCCGGGCGTTGTTAGCGGCACCACGATTGTTGCTGATGGACGAACCGCTGGCCAATCTGGATGCGCCACGCCGGGCGGAAATCCTACCGTTTATTGAAAAGCTGCGTCGTCGGTTTGACCTTTCCATCGTCTATGTTTCCCACAACATGGACGAAATTGTCAGATTGGCGGATCAATTGGTGGTCATGGCAGACGGCGCAGTGGTGGCCCAAGGGCCGGTCGATGAAATCACGGCACGCCTGGACCTACGCCCCTTGACCGGGCGCTGGGATGCTGGCGCGGTCCTGTCCACGACGGTGGCGGAACAGGACACCAAAGACGCCCTCACAAAACTGTCATTCGAGGGCGGTGATTTATGGCTGCCGCAACTTGATCTGCCCATGGGCGCAACATTGCGTATCCGGGTTCGGGCCCGAGACGTCAGCCTGGCTCTGACGCCACCCGAGCAAATCAGCGTCCTGAATGTCTTCCCCGGCGTCGTGCTGGAGGTAGGGGAGGATGACGGCCCTCAGGTCGATGTCTTGGTGGATATCGGTAGCCCTTTATGGGCCCGCATCACCAAACGATCCCAACGTGAATTGGACATTAGGCCGGGCACAAAGGTCCACGCCCTGATTAAAGCCATGGCGGTAGACCGCAACAACGCCAATTAGCTTCT
>JAPKBD010000086.1 GCA_028824965.1 Alphaproteobacteria bacterium
AAACCCTGGCCTGATCTCCGACGTACGACAGGGAAATGGGGCGTGAGTAATTACCAAGTAGCCGCCTGACTGCGTCCGACATAGCACCCCCAAATAGACGGTCTTCAGAAAACATTCAGCATGTCGCTGAATTCCAATATCCGACAGATATAGTCGCATTATATCTGTGAATAAACCGTTATCGACATAAAAAATTAGACGGTAATACTATTTCTAATCTTCAACTGAACTATTGGCCAATGCGTGATGCCAAAGAGAGGGCCCGCTGTGGGCAAAATATATCGGATAAGGAATTTCCGCTGCCGATGTCTCGCCCGCCCGCACCAGCTGTGCATAATTGCCCCATATGCATGAGGTCCAATTCTGGGCACAGCCATCTTTGGCGCTATATTGGCACCATATTGGTACAGGGGCGCAACTACACCTCGACTGTTCAGGTCCAGACTGGTTAGGATAGATCAATTCAGTGGTTCCAAAAAGAAGCCTGGACGCCACCGCAATGTATCCACCCCCCACATAATTGGATTATATGACCAAACCGATTGATGACATGAATATGATAGCGGGGACCCCCGCGACGGCGGGAAAGGATGGTTTCCGCCTTCGTTTCGGTATGCGTACGGCCCTGATGGGCGGGTTTGGCGGTTTGGTATTCGCTGCGGTGGCGACGGTTCTGGTTTTGGGCATGTGGAGCGCGCGGGAGAATACAGTCTCGCTCACCCGAAAATTGGCGGATTCGGTCCTCAACGACGTGCAGGCCGCCATCGCCCAGCGCCTTGGCCCAGCAGAGCAAGCGGTGGAGCATCTTGGTGCCAGGATAGAAAATGGCCAAATAAAGCTTGCTGACAGTGCGGATCTCTCTCAGGCCCTCGCCTCGGCCCTGGCAGGAATGCCCCAGGTCGGTGCGTTGTTGTATCTGGACGGTAATGGCGCGGGCGTACAGACCATCCGTGTAAAAGATGGTGTCGAGATTGAAGTTGTGTCCTTTGCCGGCATTCCCGAAATTCAGAACCAAATAGATCTTGCGAAGACCTGGTCTAAATCCCAATCCGGGGTCCATTGGGGGCGGGTCATGCGTGCCCCGGATGTCCCTTTGTCAATTTTGACCGTGCGTCGACCGGTCCGCATGGATGGCGCGTTTATTGGCGTCTTGGTCGCATCTGTCAGCGTCGCCCAGCTTTCCACCATGATGGCGGAGATATCCCTGGCTGTTGAGGGCGAAGTTTTCATCCTTTATGACAACGCATTTGTTTTGGCCCATCGCCGTATGGCAGATGGGAACTATGATGCCTCACCCGAACATCCCCTGCCGCTGGTAAAAGATTTCGGCGACCCGGTGTTGATGGCCTATCTGAACCCGGAAGAGGGGCACGACTATGGCAGGCGCATGTCCCGGGATATGGGGATACAGATTATCGGCACCCGTGATGGTGAAGCCTTCCCGATGATTTCACGACGTTTGGAATGGTTTGGCGATGTGCCGTGGGAAATCGGTGTCTATTTTCAGGACGCAGATGTATCGGCGGAATTTCAACGGGTGATGTGGGCCAGTATGGCCGGCGTGGTCGCCTTGTTGTTGTCATTGTTGCTGGCCTGGGCCTTGGCCAAGCATATTGCCCAGCCCTTGAGGGGATTGGATCAGGCGGCCCAGCGGATCCGGGATTTATCGCTGGTGGGCCTGTCGCCATTGCCGCCCAGCCGGATCAGGGAAATGAATGATGCAGGCCAGGCCTTCAATGCCATGGTGACATCCTTGCGTTGGTTTGAAACTTATGTGCCCCGCAGCCTGGTGCATCGCCTGATGCGTCAAGGCGAAGATGCTGTCGAACGATCCATGCAGCGCGAGGTGTCAGTGATGTTCACGGATATCGTTGGCTTCACTGCAGCCTCAGAAACCCTTAGCGTTGAAGATACAGCTGCCATGTTGAACGACCATTTTGCCATGGTCGGTGCCTGTATCGAGGCGGAGGGCGGCACCATCGATAAATTTATTGGCGATGCCGTGATGGCATTTTGGGGCGCGCCGGAGGAACAGCCCGATCACGCTGTGCGCGCCTGTCGGGCGGCGTTGGCAATTCGGGACGTGGTCATGGCGGCCAATGAAGGACTTGTTGCCGCCCACAAGGCGCCCTTGGCCTTGCGTATCGGGGTTCATACGGGCCCTGTCATTGTCGGCAATATCGGCGCGCCGCAACGGATGAATTACACGATCGTTGGCGACAGTGTGAATATCAGCCAGCGGTTAGAGGAACTGGGCCGCGCCTTACCTGATCCGGTTTCCGATGTGACAATCAATATTTCCCGTGCCAGCTATCAGGCCGCCGGTATTCAGAATGGCGAAGATCTCGGCCCGCAGAAAATTCGTGGCCGACGTGAGGCCCTGACCGTTTACCGTTTATAGTCTGCCTATTTGTCCGCCCGTCTATTTGTCCGATTGTTCATCTGGCGACGGCGGGATTTTTTTCATCCGGACCATCATGATTAAGGGCAGGGCGGCCAAGGCTGTCAGAGTATAAAAGTGGAACGCGTTGATATATCCGATCATCAAAGCCTGGCGCTGCGCCTCACCTGAAATTTGGGCTAGGCTTTGCAGGGATGACGTATTCCAAGCCCCCGCGGTGGAAGGTATTTGCCAGGCCTTGGCATAGGGGGTCACGGCCTCGGTCAGGTGCCCGTAATTAATCTTGGCGCTGTGTATGACCAGGGCAACGGAGATTGAGATATGCACCGAACTACCAATATTTCGGAGCAGATGAAAGATCGAGGATCCTTCGGGAAATAATTTTGGCGACAGGGTGTTGAATGTCACCAACGTCAGCGGCACCCACAGGAAGCCCGTGCCCAGGCCTTGTACAAAGCCTGCGACGGCGACATCCCAGGTGGTGACGTTGATGTCAAACTGCGACATCATCCAGCCTGATATGCCCTGCAGCCCGAACCCGGACACCAACCAGATGCGCGGATCGTATTTGTTGCCAAAAAACAGGACGCAAAACCCTAACAAGGTACCGGCCCCTCGCGCTCCCAGTAACAGACCGATAATGCCGTCGGGATAGCCGCGCAGATTTTGCAGCAGGCCCGGCAACAGGGTCATGGGTGTGAAATTCAACAGGCCAAAGACCAGGGTCAGGGCCATGCCGATTACAAAGTTTCGATCCAGGAACAGACGTGGGTTTAAGAACGGCTTATCGGCAGTAAATGTGTGGACAATGAAAATATAGAAACACAGGGCGGCCAGACCAATTTCCAAGATGATCTCGGTGGACTCCAGCCAGCCATTCCGCTCCCCCCGATCGAGGAGCAGTTGAAAACAGGCGATGGCGACAGACAGGGCCAGGAAGCCCGTCCAATCCAGGCGGATGCGGGCCGCGCGCACCCCATCGGCGACAAAAACCCAACAGCCCAGAAACGACGCCATGCCCATGGGCACGATCATGAAAAAGACCCAACGCCAGCTATATTCCTCGCTCAAATAGCCGCCAATCGTTGGTGCGATAAGGGGGCCAAGGACCACGCCCATACCAAAGATTGAGGTGGCGGTACCGTGTTTGCTGCGCGGATATGATGCCAGAACAATTGCCTGGGACAGCGGTGCCAGGGGCGCGCCGCACAACCCTTGCAGGACGCGAAAGAACACAAGGGTCCCTAAAGAATTGGCTAACCCGCACAACAGGGTGGCCACGGTAAAGAGGGCGACACAGGTCAACAGCACCCGGCGCTGGCCGAAACGTGCGGTCAGCCACCCCGTCATCGGCGTGGCGACAGCTGTGGCGACGATATTGAAGGTCACCACCAGGGCAATCTGATCCTGTGTCGCCGACAGCGCCCCCTGCATTTGCGGCAAGGAAACATTGGCGATTGTGATCGTCAGCGCATAAAGCGCCACGGTGGATGTCAGTGTGAATAGGATAATCCCCCGCCGGAAGGGGGAGATATCATCATTCTGTAGTGGGGTATCCGTCAGCTTTTTCTGTTCCGCGGGTTAGCAACCGAGTTGGTTGGCAAGGTCGATAAAATCAGTGGCTGTGTAGTTATATTCATTTTCCGCCATAATGTCGAAATCCTGGCCCGGACCATATTCTGTCGGGCGGCAGACGAATGCCGTGCCCAGGCCACAGCCCCTCGCTGCCACAAGGTCATTATTGTGGGCCGCGACCATCAGGCATTCCTCTGGTGCCAACCCCAAAAAACCGGCTGTCTTCAAATATGCTTCGGGCTGTGGTTTGTAGTGGCCCGCAACTTCTGCCCCCAACACCGCATCCCAAGGCAGCCCGCTGTGTTTGGCCATGTTGACGATCAAGGCGACATTGCCATTGGACAGGGTCGCCAGGACAAAATTTTGCTTTAATCTGCTCAGGCCGGCAACAGTATCGGGCCAAGGGCTCAGGCGATGCCAAACCCTGTTCCAATGATCGATTTCAGCCTCCGACAGCCCGGATATTGAGAACTCTTCCAACAATTCATCCAGGTTCGTGCGGTGCAGATCATCCAGCTTAATCCAGCCGGTTTTACCTTCCCGCACCCGTTTCATCGCGGGTTGATATTTGGCCCGCCAGCCATCGGCAAAGGCAGCCCAGTCAATGTCCCGAAACTGACCTTGGTTTTTCTCGCGCCCGAACGCCTCACCTTCAGCGATAATACTATTGCGCCAATCTACCACTGTGCCAAAGACATCAAACAACAGCGCCTTGAATTTTTGTTCTGCCATGAATACGCGTCCACTCAATGTAAAGTTGCCGTCAACATAGGGCCAACAGCCGGTCAGGTCACCTATCTGGTCACCTATCAAGTCATGGGGGTGTCAGTAGCCTGCAGCTAAGGCACCTATGCTACGCGTATCGGAGGCGCCATAGAAGCCGCCTGAAGCGGATTGCATGACAGCCATGACAGCCATGACAGATTGCACGCTGCCCGCTGCCCGTGATGGTGTCAGGTTATGGCCGCGGGCTGCCAGCAATGTCAGGGTGTCCGGACTTAAGCCCTGTTCCAGGAATAGCTTATCCGGTAGCCATTGGTGGTGAATGCGCGGGGCCGCCGTGGCCTCGGCGATATTCATGCCGTGGTCGATAACGTTAAGCAGAATTTGCAACACCATGGTGATGATGCGGGAGCCACCGGGACTGCCCGTGGCCAATAACAGCTGATCATCCTTAAAGACAATTGTCGGTGTCATGGAACTGAGGGGGCGCTTGCCCGCTTGTATGGCGTTGGCTTCACCCCCCACCAACCCAAAAGCGTTGGGCACTCCTGGCTTGGCGGAAAAATCATCCATTTCATTATTCAACAAAATGCCTGTGCCAGCCGCGACGATGCCGGTACCAAAGCTGAAATTCAGGGTATAGGTATTGCTGACAACATTGCCCAGCCCGTCCATGATCGAAAAATGCGTCGTCTCGTTACTTTCGTACGGTGCAGGATTTCCATGTTTGATCTCCACCGACGGCCGCGCCCGCGCTGGATCGATCCCTGCGGCCAGGGCCTTGGCGTAGGCTTTCGATGTCAGACCTTTCAAGGGCACCTGCCAGAAATCCGGATCACCCAAATGCCGGGCCCTGTCCGCGTAGGCTAATTTCATGGCTTCAACCATTGTGTGCAGGCTATCGGCGCTGTTGTGGCCCATCGTGGTCAGGGGATAGCCTTCCAACATATTCAGCATCTGGATCAGATGTATCCCGCCTGAAGACGGCGGCGGCATGGAGGCGATTTTGTGGCCGCGATAGCTGCCCCATGCCGGTTGCCGCCAGACAGGCTTATAGGCGGCCAGGTCAGCCAGGCTGATCAGGCCGTCGTGTCGGCGCATTTCTGCTGCAATCGCCTTGGCGGTTTCGCCTGCGTAGAAATCACGACCTTGCGTCGCTGCGATGCGGCGCAGACTTTTCGCCAAGTCGCTTTGCACCAAGGTTTCGCCAATCTGATAAAGGCTGCCATCGGGCCTATAGAAAATGGCGGCACTGGCGGGCCATTTGGAAAGACGCTTTTGCCTACTTGTCAGGCTACGGGCCAGACCGGGCGTGACTTTGATGCCGTTTTGCGCCAGGGCGATGGCCGGTGCCATGACCTCCCCAAGGGGTAGGCTGCCATAGCGGCGATGCGCCTCCACCAGACCGGCCACAGTGCCCGGCACCCCGACAGAGGCGTGGGAAAAGCGCGCCTTGGCTTTGTCCACATTACCGTTCTTATCAAGGTAGAGGTCCCGGTGCGCCTGCTTAGGTGCCATTTCCCGATAATCTAGGGCCAGGGTCTCTCCACTGCCTTTGTGGTGCACCATCATAAAGCCGCCGCCACCTAAATTTCCGGCCCGGGGTAGGGTAACCGCCAAGGTGAAACCTACGGCCACGGCGGCATCAATGGCATTGCCCCCGCGCGCCAGAATATCCACGCCTACCTTTGTGGCGCGGGCCTCCTGGCTGGCGACCATACCGTTGGCCGCATACACCGGATGGTGGCGGTCCTTATTGGAGATGATGGCGCTGCTTTGCGCCCCGGCTACGGTGGGCAGAAGCAAGAGCAGAAGTGCAAATAGCCGTGCTGGGGTGCGGGGCATTACCCGTTCTTGTCTGGTCGGGGGATGCCGATCAGGGAAAAGCCGTTGTCCACATTCATGATTTCGCCGGTGACGGCGCTGGACAAATCGGACAACAGGTACAAACCACTGTTGCCAACGGCTTCCAGGTCCAAACCGTTTTGCAATGGTGCATGTTCGCCGGCATATTTGTGCACATAACGGCCATCCGCAATAACTGCACCAGCCAGGGTGCGCATGGGCCCGGCGGAAATAGCGTTGACCCGCACATTGTCCTTGCCCAGATCTTCGGCCAGATATTTGACCGAGGTTTCCAGCGCCGCCTTGGCCACGCCCATAACGTTATAGGACGGCATTACCCGATGGGCCCCAAGGAAGCTGAGCGTCACCATAGAGCCGCCATTGGGCATCATGGCAGCGGCCCGGCGGGCCAGATCCGTGAATGAGAAGCACGAGATGGACAGGGTTTGAACAAAATTCTCCCTGGTCGTGTCGACATAACGACCGCTTAGTTCCGCCCGATCGGAATAGGCGATGGCGTGGACCAGAAAATCCAGGTCGCCCCATTTTTCCTCAATCGCACCAAACAATGCGTCCAGATGATCCCCATTGGTCACATCGCATGGCATCAGCAGGTCACAATCCAATGATTGCGCCAAAGGTTCCACTCGCTTTAAAAAACTTTCACCCTGATAGGTCAAGGCCAGTTCTGCGCCTGCACCGTGAAGCGCCCTGGCGATGCCATAAGCGATGGAATGATCGTTCGCTATGCCGATCACCAGGCCGCGTTTTCCGGCCATAAGTTGATTGCTGCCCGCTTCCGTCATTGGTTTCCCCGTCTGTAGAGTTTTTGTTGCTTTGAATGAAGGTCGCTCTAGGCCTCGAACCGGTCAAATATCAATGTGGCATTGGTGCCGCCAAAGCCGAAGCTGTTGGACATTACGGAGACCAGACCTGGATTGTCGATGCGTTCGCGCACTACGGGAACACCTTCGAAGGCAGGATCCAGGTTTTCGATATTGGCAGAGGCGGCAATAAAATCCCCCTCCATCATCAGCAGGGAATAGATCGCCTCGTTGACGCCTGCGGCCCCCTGGGCGTGCCCGGTCAAGGATTTCGTCGATGCGATGGGCGGTATATCCGATCCGAATACTTCCCGTACAGCGCCCATCTCGGGCGGATCACCCACTGGCGTGCCTGTGCCATGGGCGTTGATATAGCCGATGGGTTTGGTTGCTGTGGCGAGCGCCTGGCGCATACTGCGTACCGCGCCGTCGCCGGATGGCTGAACCATGTCGTGACCGTCCGATGTGGCACCATAGCCGGTCAATTCGGCATAGATTTTGGCGCCGCGTGCTTTTGCGTGCTCCAACTCCTCCAATACCAGCAAACCACCGCCGCCAGAGATGACAAAACCGTCCCGGTCAACGTCATAGGGGCGGGAGGCGCGTTCGGGCGTATCGTTGAACTTGGACGACATGGCACCCATGCCATCGAACAGCACAGACAGGGTCCAATGCAATTCTTCACCGCCACCGGCGAACATAACGTCCTGTTTGCCGAACTGGATTTGTTCCGCCGCATTGCCAATGCAGTGGGCTGAGGTGGAGCAGGCGGAAACGATGGAATAATTCAGGCCCTTGATCTTGAACTGGGTCGCCAACACGGCGGAGGTGGTTGAGGACATACAACGTGTCACCATATAGGGGCCGATCCGCTTGGCACCCTTTTCCCGCGCCGTATCCGCCGCCCAGACCTGGTTGGAGGTAGAAGGCCCGCCGGAGCCGACGATGATGCCCGTGCGTTCGTTGGAGATATCTTCCGCCGCCAGGCCCGAATCCTCGATCGCCTGCTGCATGGCCAGATAGTTATAAGCTGCGCCGTCACCCATAAAGCGCAATGCCTTGCGGTCAATATGTTCTGCCAGATCGATCTTTAAGGTACCTGCGACTTGAGAGCGGAATTTGTATTTGGCATATTCAGGTTCCGCCACGATGCCGGAGCGACCCTCCCGCAAAGAGACGGCGACTTCTTCTTTGTTGTTGCCGATTGAGGAGATGATCCCCAATCCTGTAACGACGACCCTACGCATGAATTTAACTTTCTATAACAAACCACAGGCAAACTGCAAAAATGGGCTGAACATTATCAATCAAAGACGTTCAACGAAACAGGTTCAGCTAAAGAGGGCGACCTTAAGGTCTTCCGCCTCGTAAATGACTTCGCCATCGGCCTTGGTAACGGCATCTGCCGTGGCCAGGACCAGCCGGCGATTGACCAGTCGTTTGATGTTAATCTCGAACGTGACCAGTTTCACTGTTGGCAGCACCATGTCCGTGAACTTGACCTTGCCGCAGCTTAACGCCCGGCCTTTGCCCGGTAGAGCGTTCCAGCCCATGAAAAAGCCGACCAACTGCCACATGGCATCCAGGCCAAGGCAGCCGGGCATAACTGGATCGGATTCGAAATGACAGTCGAAAAACCACAAATCCGGCGAAATATCCAATTCCGCCGTGGCCTGTCCATTGCCAAAGGTGCCACCGTCTTTGGTGATAGAGGTGATGCGGTCAAACATCAGCATGGGGGGCAAAGGCAGTCTGGCATTGCCGGGGCCAAACAAGCGGCCATGGCCGCATTCCAACAAATCATCCCGCCCATAGCTGGATTTTGGTTCAAAATTGAAGCTATCAGTCACCGGCCATCACCATCCAAATATTACGCTATTTACGCCAAATGTGGGGTCCGGAGCCCCCTTTTTAAGGCGTTTCCAGAACCCGCAGTCTACCTTAAATCGTCTGGGCCACAAACCCAATCAAGCATCATTGTTGAGCTGGTTTCTAATGAAAAGCGCAAATAATGATCTTTGAGTATAAATACCCATGCCCTGTTGGAAACTTGCCATCCGCCGGGATCGCACTATGATTCAATGGTATACGATTATGCCAATAGAATTATCGCGTTAACGCCGAAATGGTGCTTGTTTGGGGCTGCCGGTACCAACGAGGCTGACCCTAATCATAAGGATTGAATGCATGGTAGATACACGGCCCAATGTTGAGGCGGTGAAAAACTTGCGCGATGTGGGGTTGCGTCCCACCCGTCAGCGCCTGGCTTTGGCACGCCTGTTGTTCGGCCATGGCAATCAACATGTCACGGCGGAAAGCCTTTATGATGGGGCCCTGGCATCAGGCATAAAGGTCAGTTTGGCGACTGTGTATAATACCTTGCATCAATTTACCGCCGCCGGTCTTCTGCGCCAAGTGGTAGTTGATTCCACACGCTGCTATTTCGACACCAATGTCGCGGAACATCAGCATTTCTATTTTGAAGATACGGGCGAAATCGCTGATATTCCGCAAACCCCGGAAATCTCTGGGGCGCCAGGACAACCTGGTGCCAGAATAAATCCTATTGGGCTGACGGATCTGCCGGCGGACATGGAAATCTCCCGTGTGGATATTGTTGTGCGCCTGCGCAGCGCCGGTTGATTTAGGATCATTCTAAAAAGGCTTGACGTAGACGCCCGTCTTTCCATATGGATAGTTGATGGATAACCTGCTGCGGTGTGCCTATCGCCACGCCAATGCAGTAATTGGGCAGCAACTGGACTGCATTTAGACTGCAATATGACTGCGGCTGGTTCAATAAAACAGCCATTTTTTGCAGTCACGATGAATGTCTACGGGCTCGTTTATGGCTGTAACGAGACCGAATTATTTAAGTGCCAACGATTAAGTGACAACAATTAAGTGACAACAGGGAGAATTAACTATGTCGCTCAAAGGAACTAAAACCGAACAGAATTTGAAAGACGCATTCGCTGGCGAAAGCCAGGCCAACCGGCGCTATCTGTATTTCGCGCAAAAGGCCGATGTTGAAGGCTACAACGATGTTGCCGTGGTTTTCCGCTCCACCGCGGAAGGTGAAACCGGGCATGCCCACGGTCATCTGGAATTTCTCGAAGAAACCGGTGATCCCGCAACGGGTGAGCCCATCGGCCCGACGGCATCCAACTTGAAGGCTGCTGTGGTCGGCGAAACCCATGAGTACACGGATATGTACCCAGGTATGACCCGGACCGCACGGGAAGAAGGTTTTGAAGAAATCGCAGATTGGTTCGAAACTCTGGCAAAAGCGGAAAAAAGCCACGCGGGCCGCTTCCAAAAAGCCTTGGATACCCTCGACGACTAGACGCTAATTTACCGTCGGATAATAAGGGGAAGGGGGTGCCGAATAGGCTCCCCCTTTCTTCTCGTCGACGTAGTTATTTAGAATAATTCTAAAAAATCAGTATTTGTCATCGATGGCAGGGACATTGAATACAGGGAGACTATCAAAATGAGTAAAGAAGGTGGCCTTGGGGCGCCAACCCGCCATCCGATCCCCTGGACGGAGCCTGATTTTTTGGATCCGGATAAAATCGATGCTGAAGTGCGACGCGTCTTTGATATTTGTCACGGCTGTCGGCGCTGCTTTAATCTTTGCGATAGTTTTCCCCGGCTTTTCGATTTGATCGATGACAGCCCGACGGGAGAGCTCGACAGCGTGCCTTCATCTGGATTTGCCAGTGTCGTGGATGCCTGCACATTTTGCGACATGTGCTACATGTCCAAATGCCCCTACGTGCCGCCACACCAGTTCGATTTGGATTTTCCCCATTTAATGCTGCGTTATCGCGCCGCCGAACACGCCGGGACCTTGCCCAGTGGCGATGGGGGTGGCGGGGTTGGATTTCAGCGCAAGCAGCTATCGAAGACAGATCGCAACGGCAAATGGGCGGGCAAAGTTGCGGGCCTGGCAAATTGGGCCACGGCGGAAGGTAACTTCGGTATGCGCAATATGCTCGAAGACGTTGCCGGTATCCATTCTGACGCCGCCCTGCCGAAATTCCATAGGGAAACATTTCTGGATGCAGCCCGCACCGCACCGCCATTAAATGTCAAAGCACCAAGCCATAACCGCAAGGCGGTAATCTATGCCACCTGTTTTGCCAACTTCAACGAACCCGCCATGGGGGCTGCGGCCCGTGCCGTGCTGGCCCACAATGGTGTCGTGACGGAGGTCGCCTATCCGTCCTGTTGCGGCATGCCGTCGTGGGAGCAAGGGGACCTGGAACAAGTGGCGAAAAATGCGCGAAAGGTCGCCCGGGAAATGGCCGATTGGATCGATCAAGGTTATGCGGTGATCGCCCTGGTGCCTTCATGCGCCCTGATGTTGAAATCCGAATGGCCGTTATTACTGCCCAAGGATGAAGATGTTTTGCGGCTGTCCGAAAATACCTATGACATCACCGAATATATGGTTGCCCTGGCAAAGGAAGACGGTCTGGTAGAGGGCTTGGAACCTTTATCGGGCGGGGTAACCTTGCATCTGGCCTGTCATGCCAGGGCCCAGAATATGGGCGCAAAGGGGGCCGAAATGCTGCGCCTGATCCCCGATACAGACGTCACGGTGGTCGAGCGATGCTCCGGCCACGGCGGGGCCTGGGGCATCATGAAGGAAAATTTCGAAGTGGCCTTGAAGGTCGGCAAGCCCGCTGCCCGCCAAGCACTAAAAGCAGATAATCAATGGGTGGTATCCGAATGTCCGTTGGCAGCCGACCATCTTCGCCAGGGGATGGAACGGCTGGCCGACCAGGTCCCCCGTACTGTACCTCACCCTATTATTCTGTTGGCCCAGGCCTATGGCCTGCATGACGGGGAAGCTTCTGCACCATGACCAATAAACACCAAATAGACCGTTCTGATATCGTCCCCATGGATGTTTATGGGCCTGAGCGTCCTGAACGCCGCCGTGCGATTATCGATTACAAGCGCGGTCGCCGCCTGGAAGTGGGGCCGGTTGCGGCATTCTATTTTGAAAACTTCACCACCATGCTGTCGCAAATCCAGGAAATGTTGTGGATCGAAAAGGGTGGTGAGGCCCAGCTTGTGGACGAGCTGGCGGCCTATAATCCGCTGATCCCGCAGGGGCAGGAGCTGGTGGCCACCATGATGTTTGAGATCGCGAATGAGACCAGACGTCAGGGCATTTTGTCCCAGCTAGGCGGGGTTGAAGATACGGTCAGTTTAGAGATCCAGGGTGAAAAGATCTCCGCCCTGCCGGAGCTGGAGGACGGTATTGAACGAACCAAGAAGGATGGCAAAACCTCGTCGGTGCATTTTTTGCATTTTCCATTTTCCGCTGCTCAGATCGTGGCTTTTCGGGAACCGGATACCCGTATTGTTGCTGTGATTGACCATCGGGAATATGTTCACATGGCAGTTCTGCCTCAGGCCATGCGCCAGGCCTTGGCAGATGATTTTGATTGAGGTCGAATAACCCATGACGCAACGGCCCGATGCAACGATTTCATTGTCAGACAACGGCTTCCCAAGTGCCCTGGTGGATGGCTATGGCGAATTTCGAACGAAGCGTTTTGCCCACGAAAGTGAACGCTACCGCAAGCTGGCGGAACAGGGGCAGGTACCTGAAACCCTGGTCATTGCCTGTTGCGATTCCCGTGCTGCGCCCGAGATCATATTCAATGCAGTCCCGGGCGAGATTTTTGTTGTCCGCAACGTGGCGAACCTTGTCCCCCCCTACCGACCCGACGACCAATACCATTCCACTTCCGCCGCCCTGGAATTTGCGGTGCAAAGTCTGAAGGTGAAACACATCGTGGTCCTTGGCCACGGCCGTTGCGGCGGTATCGAGGCAGCGCTTAATCCTGCGGATGAGCCATTGTCACCCGGTGATTTTATCGGCAAATGGATGGAGTTGCTGGGCCCGGCGGCCGAATCCATTGCCACCAATCAATGGATGACGACGGCGGAACGGCAAACCGCCCTGGAACATATTTCCATTCGGTATTCCATTGCCAACCTGCGAACCTTTCCCTGTGTCTCCATTCTGGAAGGTCGCCAGCGCATCAGTCTGCACGGTGCCTGGTTCGATATCGCCGATGGCGAATTATGGGTCATGAACGCCGATACGGGTGATTTTGCACGTTCGCCGCACCCAGCACCCGAGCCAGCCTAGCTAGCAGGTTGCTGAAAAACTCCCCCATCATCTCTCATTCTATGATTCAATCA
>JAPKBD010000087.1 GCA_028824965.1 Alphaproteobacteria bacterium
CCGGTCTGCGCCCCTGTGACGTCCACGGCCCGCACGGATGGGTCCATCAATGATGCCAGGGCGATCTCCCCCCGGCGGCCAATCACAGCTGTATGCAAAGTTACCAATACAGCACGAATTTCCGGCAGGCGTAGGGAGAAGCGGCTGTAATAAGCCTCTTCGAATGCGCTCTGGATGGCCTCCCGGCTGATGGTTGCGCCCGCGAGGGGGATACGCAGCATATGGCTTTGACCCTGGAATTGCATCTCTGCGGCATGGACCAGAACCTCGTCCTCAACTTCGACGCCTTCATGCGCAATGGTCTTTCGGCCCTCCGCGATCTGGTCTGCCAGAATACCGTGGACCTGATCCATATCCACATCCGCCATTGCCTGGTTTATCGTGTTAACATAGTCGTGACGCACATCGGCAACCACGCACCCGATGGCGTTGGTGATGCCCGGCTTGGCCGGGATGAGCACCTGCGGAATGGCGAGTTCAGCAGCCAAAGCCGTCGCATGTAGGGGTCCTGCGCCGCCAAAGGCGAACAAGGCAAAATCCCGGGGGTCATGGCCACGGGCCAGGCTGACCATACGAATGGCACCGGCCATGCGGTCATTGCCGATCTGTAGTATGGCCGCCGCTGTTTCCTCTGCTCCCAAACCCAATGGTGCGCCCACCGTGTCTATCAGGCGTTGGCGCACTTGGGCCATAGACACCAGACTATCGACCGCCAACAAGGCAGTTGGGTTCAAACGCCCCAGCACCAAATTGGCATCCGTAATCGTCGGCTCCATTCCACCTTTACCATAGCAAATGGGGCCGGGCACGGCGCCTGCCGAACGGGGGCCGACCTGCAACATGCCCGCATCGTTGACAAAGGCGATGGATCCGCCGCCCGCCCCTATGGTGTGCACATCCACCATAGGCACATGGATGGGCATGCCGTATTCCAGCTGTAGTTCCGATGACGTGGCGGGAATGCCGTCCCTGATCAGACCCACATCGGATGATGTCCCCCCCATATCGTAGGTGATAATTTCATCAAAGCCGCAACGCGACCCGGTATAGGCCGCTGCCATAACGCCTGATGCAGGCCCGGACATCACCGTGTTTATGGCGCTCTCGGCTACGATGGATGAAGATACCGTACCACCATTACCCTGCATGACGAGAAGGTCCCGGTCGTAGCCGGCGCCCGCCAGCTCATCGCGAAGACGTTCCAGATAACGGGATAGCACGGGCTGTACGGCGGCATTCACGGCGGCAGCAACGCCACGCTCATACTCCCGAAACTCCGCCAAGATGGCGCTGCCATAGGTGATGTATCGATTGGGCCAGACCTCCGCCGCGATCTCAGCCGCGCGGGTTTCATGGCTGTCATTGGCATAGGCGTGGAGGAAATGGATAACCAGGCTTTCACAGCCCATCTCCGCAAGGGTACGGGCGGCCGCCCGCACAGCATCTTCATCCAGGGCCGTGACCACATTGCCGTCGGCATCCATGCGCTCATCAACTTCCAGGCGATACTCCCGGCTAATCAATGGCTCGAACGAACCCAACAGGCCATAGGCGTTCGGGCGTGTGCGCCGCCCCAATTCCAACACATCACGAAAGCCCTTGGTGGTGATCAAACCGCATTTGGCGATTTTCTTTTCCAACAGGGCATTGGTCGTCGTCGTGGTACCGTGCAACAACAACGACAACTCACGGCAGTCGGCACCGGCCTGATTAATGGCTGCCATGACACCCAATGCCTGATTGTCCGGCGTCGTAGGTACTTTGGCGATACGCACCTCGCCCAGCGTTTCATCCAACAGGATCAAATCCGTAAAGGTGCCGCCCACATCGCAGCCAATAATCTTGGTCAACTCAATGACTCCCTACTTTCCAACCCCGGGGCAGTCACTGCCCCGACAGTGGCCACCTGATCCCCAACACTTAACATGGCTCCATGGATAACCCCTTGTGCCAAGAGGCCACGGGCCCGATCCAGCCCGGAAAGTAACGCCGACCGGCGCGCATTTTCGGCAAGGTCGCCAACTGCGACTGTTACCGCGAGCGCCCCCAGATCGCTATCAGGGTCCAGGCTATTCGCCGCTGCTCTTTCAATACGCGGGTCGTCGATATTCACGTGGTTGGCAATTATTGTCGCAGCTGCATCGGCCTGGGCGGCGGTGCCGGCCAGGACTGTTACCGCATCGGCAATCCCAAGGGAATGACTGCGTCCCTGCCACCCTGACGTAGCAATACCGCGAATGGGCATACTATATTCCAGGCGCACTTTACCCGTGAGATCGGCCACGGTGAGATCGGCAATGACACCCGCATCCAGGTAAGCACCATGGGAAAGATGGATCGCGATGTCGCCGCCATTATTGACGAAACCTTTTTCCAGATCCCGGCCCTGTACGGCCGCTGCCAAAACATGATCAGCGACAGCACCGGCTACGGCTGCCATAGGCGTGATGTAATCATCCCGCAGGGGCCAAACCGACCGCGCCATGTTCCGGGCAATGGCGCGCTGAAACATTGGATAGGCCGCCTCGAGCGGGCGGCGCAGGACATCCAGCTCACCAACCAGGTCTTCCAACACGTCATGAAAGACGGTCTGGGCCTGGCTATATGCTTGCTCCACCTCAACCCGGTCGCCGTACATTTCGATGATCAGATCGATGGGCCCATGCTGTAACAACAGCCGGCCATGGCCATCACGGCTGGCGCAGGGTCCCATCAATTAGCCCCCCCAGGCTTTAGGGGCTGGTTTAGGGGCCAGGGATTCTCTCCGCGCCAGGGCAGACTTTTCGCATCGCTCTCTGCCAAGACGTCATCAATAGAACGGACGGCATCCATATAGCCACCCATAGCTTGATAGTCCGCCAAAGGCAAAGTGAACTCTATCGGTGCCACCATGGCCGGTGTGGGCACATAGCCAAACGACCCCTTCGGCATGCGGGTCACATCCACCATCAAGGTGATGCCGCCGCCGGGCCAAATATAGACCGGCGCACCGCCGCAGCTGACCCGTGTTACGTTGGCCCGAACGGAGCGGGTCAGGCGGACGGGGTTTTCCGTGACGCCAGCCCGAAGGGAGCCGCCAGCACCCGCCATGAACAGCACGGAACAAAGTGCCGGTTCGCAATTTTCCGCGATCCGCGCCACAACCACCTGTAAGGGGCCAGGCATTTCGGCTGGCTGCGGCGTTAGATCGTCGTCCAGCACGAAGTAGGCGGCATCCTCGCCCGTTGTGCTGACCATCAACAGGCGCAAACCGGGCCAGGCGTTCTTGGCCTCAACCCGGTCAATTATTGTCAGGGGGTCATGGATGTCCGTGCCGCCCCAGCCATCGCCATGGCCCGCAACCTGGAAATAACGCCCCGGCGTGGACCGCCGCCCGACGACGCGAATACCTGCTGTGGGCATGCCAAGGAATTTGCCGGCCTGATGTTCGCTGAGAACACCGGTGATGTGATCGTCGACCACAATGACTTCGTCTGCATGGCCATGCCACTGGGGCGCAAACATCCCGATGGTGGCAGACCCGCAACCGACCCGCATGGCGACCTCCCCCACCCCATCAACAATAGGTGCCTGGCCAGCCTGCACGATAACAGTCGCGCCGTCATCGACGTTCAACTCCACCGCCTTGCCCTGACTTAGGTCGAGTATCATCTTGCAGGTGACCATGCCTTCTTTTTTGCTGCCGCCTGTGAGGTGACGGACCCCGCCCAGGGCCAGCATCTGGCTACCGTATTCGGCGGTGGAGACATGGCCGACCTGTTCCCCATCACAGCGCACCGCCATTTGTTCATCGCCCAGAAAACGATCCGTATCGATTTTGACCTTCAAACCGCAATAGCTAAAGATACCTTCAGAGACCACGGTAACCATATCAACGCCGTTGGGTTTGGAGGCGACAATGAACGGCGCGGGCTTGTAGTCAGGATAGGTCGTGGTGGCCCCGACGCCGGTGATAAAGCTCTCTGCACCTGCCACCAGGGCACCATCCCAATCATCGGCAGATTGCAGGAACGGCACCATGGTACCGTCCTTATCCAGCGTTCGTTGCGCCACCAAAAGCGGGTCCAGACGCACCAGCTGGCCGTCTTGATTGGCATAGCGGTCACAGGCCCCGGCCCGGCCTTCACGTATGCGGCAAAGCACCGGGCAGGCATCGCACCGCACCAGGTCTGTACTGTCGTTCATGACTGCCTCCCACGATCTAGGTTTTTCAAGATTGCCGCACGCAATCGGGCCGGCGTAGCTGGAACCTGATGCACAGCGACGCCGGTCGCAGATTTTATGGCCGCCAGTATGGCAGGTGCGGTAGGTACCAGGCCCGGTTCTCCCACACCCTTGGCACCTTGGGGGCCGTTGGGGTCGGGGTCTTCCACCAGGATCACCTCTATTTCAGGCATATCGCCGACCGTGGGGATAAGATAATCGTGCAGGTTTTCTGTCCGACCGGGCAGATATTCCTCCATCAAGGCAAGGCCCAGACCCTGGGCGATACCGCCGTGGATCTGCCCTTCGACCTGGACCGGATTGATCGCCTTACCCACATCATGGGCGGCAACAATATGGGTCACCTTGGTGGTACCCAATGCCACATCAACCTCCACTATGGCCATTTGGGCGGCGAAGGCATAGGTGCCGTAAGGTTCCCCCTGGCCGTTTTCATCCAGGGCGGTGGCGGGCGGGTCGAACGTCCCCTCCCCCCGCAGGACGACGCCGTCTTCGTCCGCCGTTAATCGAGACAGGGCAATCTCAGTCTCGCCAATACGCACGACGCCATCCGCAATAGCGATAACGGCATGTTCGTCCGCATTGGCCAGGCGCAGAATCTGTTGGCGCAGATCCCGGGCGGCAAGTTCCGTCGCCTTGCCCGTCACATAGGTTTGCCGGGAGGCAGACGTCTTGCCCGCATCCGGCGTCAGGTCCGTATCACCCGTGACCTGTTCAATCGCCTCGAACGGCAGACCCAATCCATCGGCGCAGATCTGCCGCATAATGGTATAGCTGCCCTGACCAATATCCACCGCGCCGTTGTACAGGGTCACCCGGCCCTCGTTGGACAACGTCACGTGGATGATAGAAGGATTGCTCATCCCCGTATTGCCACAGCCGTACCACATACAGCCCAGGCCAACGCCCCGGCGCAGAATAGTATTCGCGGCATTGTGGCTGGCAACCGACGCCAGCGCCGCCCCCCAGTGGGGGCGCAAGGCCTCCAAACATTGATCAAGCCCAGCACTTGCCACCAACAACTGTCCCGTCGCCGTATGATCGCCTGCACGCAGGGCATTCTTATGGCGAAACTCCAACGGGTCCATACCGATCTGTTCGGCCAGATCATCCATCAATGCCTCGTGCGCCAAGGCGATCTGTGGCACGCCAAAACCGCGAAAAGCACCCGACGGTGGATTGTTGGAATAATAGGCCCGGGCCTGAATGTGGGCATTGGGCAGATGATACGGCCCGCTGCCATGGACGGGTACCCGCCCCGCCACGGTTGGCCCCCAGGATGCATAAGCGCCTGTATCAAAATCCGCCGTCATCTCCATTGCCTGCAAGCGGCCTTCGCTATCGCAGCCGAAGCGCGCGTCGATTTCTGCCGGATGACGCTTGGTGGAGGCAGCCATGCTTTCAGGCCGGCTATAGACGCAGGCAACAGGGCGATCCAGGTTCCATGCGGCAACTGCCAACATTGGCTGTACGGATTGGTCCAGCTTACCGCCGAAACCGCCGCCGCAAACAGCGGGAATAATCCTTATTTGTTCAGGCGCCAACCCCATGATCAGCGCGACCTCGTCACGATCCATATAAGGTGTTTGTGTCGTGACGAAGATTTCTAAGCGATCACCGACGCGTCGCGCAAAACCGGCCTCGGGCTCAATATAAGCGTGCTCCACAAAGCCGGTCGTCCAGCGTCCCGTCGCAGTGAAGGTCGCTTCGCGAAAATCACCGTCACTTTTCCGCAGTGCCGCTTCAATCAACAAATTGCCGGGGCGGTCAGCATGGAGTTGGCGGGCACCATCAGCCTTCGCCGCCGCCATACCCTTGATCGGATCGAGGGGTTCATAGGTGATGGGTAGGTCGCTGTCGCTTATCCCAGCAAGGGCATCCCGTTCGCCGACCAGGGCCATGACAGCCTCGCCCGGGTAACGAATTTGATCCAAGGCGAAAACCGGTTGGTCTTTTAAATCCGGGTAGATGCCGTAGCATTTATTACCAGGCACATCATCCGCCGTCAGAACCCTGTGCAAGCCCGGATGATCTTCATAGAGCGTGTCCATATTGCCAATGGTGAAACGGGCAGCGGCATGGGGAGAACGCACGGCACGCAGCCACAGAGTATTTTCGGGCATGGCATCAGCACCAAAATTCGCTACGCCGGTCAGCTTATCAAGCGCATCGGTTCGCGGCAGGCTGGCACCAATTGCGTGGCCCTCGGGTATCTCGATAGGACATGGATCGCGCCCCGCATCCAACACCGCCTGTACAATATTCTGATAGCCGGTGCAGCGGCATAACACACCGCCCAGGCCATGCATGACCGCCTCATTGGTTGGTTCATGCTGGCTGGCGGCGATGTCCGTTGCAGCTGCCAGCATACCGGGGATGCAGGCCCCGCATTGTACAGCGCCGTGCCGCAGAAACGCATTTTGCACACGACTGAGAAAGCCGTTGTTGGCCATACCTTCAGCCGTTACCACCAAGGCATCGTTGATCCGCGCCGTGGGCACCAGGCAGGCACAGACCTGGCGGCCATCAAGAAGAATAGTGCAGGCCCCACAATCACCCGCATCGCAGCCGACCTTTACGCCGGTATAACCGAAGGTATCACGCAGGGTTTCCGACAATCGCACCATGGGGTCCAGCGCCATCTTGTAACGTTGGCCGTTCAGAAAAAAATTTAGCTCCACTCTGTCGCTGGTCATGAGGATAGATCCTCCAACATTCTCTGGATCATCGTCGCAGCCGCATCCAGGCGATAGGACGCTGTGCCACGATGATCTTCCAGGGGAGATAAATGGCTGAAATGTTCTGGGCGAACAACATCATGCAGATCAGTCCTGCCAACTAATTCAGCTTCCAAAGCAGGCAATCGTTGGGCGACTTCGGAACACGCCCCAACCGATAAGTTAGCACGATGCACCCGGCCCTGATCATCCCATCGCAAAAGGCCTGACACCATGACGATGGAAATCACCAGGGAACTGCGTGCGCCCAATTTCATGAAGCCTGTGCAGCCTTGTTCCAATGCCGTCGGCACCAGAATGGCCGTTACCAGCTGATCCGGTTGCAAGGCCGTACGTCGGTTGCCCTGAATAAATTCCGTAAGCGGCAGCACGCGGCTCCCAGCACGGTCCTGGATCTCTACTTCGGCGTCGAGACAAAGTAACGGCGGCACGCCATCGGCGGCGGGGGAGGCATTGCAAAGATTGCCGGCAATGGTGGCCGTGTTCTGAATTTGCGGGCCGCCAACTTGCAGTGCCGCCTGCTTCAAGCCGTCAAAACACGGCGGCAAGTCCGCATCCACCAGATCACGCCAGGTGGCCATGGCACCAATGCGCCAATGTTCGTCATGACGCTCAATACCGGTGAGCGCCTCAACACCACTCAAATCCAAAATATCGTGGTTCGCGACCCGGCCTACTTGTGCGGGATAATAATCCGTCGCACCAGCCAGCACGGTCAGGTCGCTCTCGGCCAGGGCCGCCAACGCGTCGATTAGGTCTATGGGGCGGATGTAACTGGACATGGGTCAGACTACGCCGGGTGTCAGGCCCCGTCCAGAACCCCCAACATGGCCGCCACGGTAATTTCTTTCTCTCGTGGTGCGCCGTCCCGGGCATTGGCTTTTTCGTGGGCATCCAGGGTTTGCCAGTCGGCATAATTAACAATGCGCGTGCCTGATTTTGTCAATGCTGCTTCTAACGCAGCCCGGCCTTGCTTCGTCCCTTCGGGGATATCCTCGATAATTTGTTTTGCAGCCAACTGCCCATCGGGGCGGTTGGTGCCGATCACGCCGGAGGGGCCGCGTTTAATCCAGCCCACAACGTACAGGCCATCCGCTGCGCGACCGTCCTCTGATATGGCGACGCCCCAGTCATCGTTGAAAGGCAGGCCTTCCAGGCCGGAGGAGCGATAACCCACCGCCGGCAGCACCAACGATGTTTCGATCTCGAAAAATTCGCCGGTGCCGACCGCACGGCCGTCAACGACCTGGGTCCGTTCCAAGCGCACGCCTTCAACCTTGTTGCCGCCCAGAATTTCCCGCGGCGCGGCATAGAATTCAAAATGCACCCGCTTTGCCAATTCGCTCGGGTCCCGCCCGACAAATTCCCGCAGGGTGCCCAGGTTCTTCTCCCGCAGGCGACGATCCCGGTCGGACATCTCATCTTCCTCTGGCACGCCGTCGGGGATGATCGCTCCATCGATCTGCGGTGTGCAGTCTTCCAGATGCCCCATTTCGCGCAATTCAACATTGGTGAATTTCGCTTCTACAGGACCACGACGGCCCAGCATGTAAACATCCGTCACCGCGGATCCTTGCAGGGCGTCCAGGGCATCGTTGGTTATGTCGGAGGGTGAAAGTTCATTCCGCGTCTTGACCAGCAATCGGGCAATATCGATCGCCACATTGCCATTGCCGATAACGCAGACATTGGCGGAGTTCAGATCGGGGGCCAAATCAATAAAGTCCGGGTGGCCGTTATACCAACCGACAAAGGCAGCAGAGCCGATGACGCCCTGTTTGTCCTCGCCAGGGATGCCCAGCTTGTTATCTTCCGGCGAACCGATGGCCAGAACCACCGCATCATACATCTCGCGAAGCGCATCGAGCGAGATATCAGTGCCGATGTCCACGTTGCCGTAGAACCGCATTTCGTCCCGCGCGGCGGTTTTGTCGAAATTTCGGGTGACATTCTTCGTGGTCTGGTGGTCCGGTGCCACGCCGTAGCGGATCAAACCATGGGGTGCGGGCAGACGCTCGATAATATCGATTTCGCAATCTGCATCAGATTTAGCCAACGCTTCAGCCGTATAAAATGCGCTTGGGCCTGAACCCACAATAGCCACACGAATGGGCATGGACAGCCTATCCCCCTAATATTTTTTTGTTGTGCCTATCCCGGCTGGGACAGACAGCATTTAACGCCTTAGAACATTTCCGACGAGGAAATGCTCAGACTCTTAAGAATAGAGCAATTTTTCCAATCACTTAGGTTCGCCCAGGAGTTTTTGGCGATCCACATTGGATTGGAATTGCTCTAGTCCCCCACGGTCCAGGTCGAACCGCTACGCAGCAATGCATTGATATCAGCCTTGCCGTTGGCCGCACGGGCTGCATCAACTTGTTGATAGACCGCCGTTTCATAGGCTTCGGCGGCCTCACAATACAAAACGCCAACTGCGACGGGGAAGTCAGGGTTTTGCATAGCGCCCAGCAAACCTGCGAGCACGCGGCTGGTCTCATCGTGGCGCAGCAGATCATCTTCGGTGATGCCATCGACGCCCAATTGAACAACTTCCAATTCAAGGGCGCCCGGCTTCATGCGGATGCCCTTGTCGCGTTCCTTGCCGAAGATCATGGGGTCGCCATGTTCCAACAACAACTCACCCTCAGCCGCTGTGCCTTTTTCAGCAAAGGAGGAGAATACGCCGTCATTATAGACAATGCAGTTGGTATAGATTTCCACGAAGGACGCGCCTTGATGGGTATGCGCCCGCTTCAGCACGCCAGGCATATGTTTTTGCTGGGTATCAACGGCACGGGCGACGAATGATGCATTGGCACCCAGGGCAAACAAGACGGGCGAGAGTGGCCGATCAAGGGAACCCATGGGCGTAGAAGGCGAACGGGTACCTTGTTTCGACGTCGGGGAATATTGCCCCTTCGTCAGACCATAAATCTCGTTATTGAACAGCATGATCTGCATGTTCACGTTCCGGCGCAGGGCGTGGAGCAGATGGTTGCCGCCGATGGACAGGCCATCTCCATCACCTGTGACCAACCAGACATCCAATTCCGGATTGGCCAGCTTTACACCTGTGGCAAAGGCAGGGGCGCGACCATGAATAGTGTGAAAACCATAGGTCGACATATAATATGGAAAGCGTGAGGAGCAGCCGATGCCAGAGATAAAGACCACATTTTCCGGCGCCGTACCAATATCGGCCAGGGTTTTTTGCACCCCTTTCAAAATGGCATAGTCACCGCAACCGGGACACCAACGAACTTCCTGATCAGAGGCGAAGTCCTTCGCCTTTAAAGGTACTGCGGGTGCGTTCATTTCGCTTCTCCAGATTGTCCGTCGAGACAGCCTTTGATAGCAGCCTCAATTTCAGCGATCTTAAACGGTTGACCGTTGACCTTATTCATGGCCTGGGCCGGGGTGAGATATTCGGCACGTAGAACCTTGACCAGCTGGCCATTGTTCATCTCGGGCACCAAAACCTGATCAAATCCAGCAAGAAGATCGCCAGTATTTAGGGGCATGGGCCAGATATGATGCAAATGCACGTGGCTGACGTCATAGCCGTCTTCCCGCATATTGCCGACGGCGCGGCTGATGGGACCGTAGGTGGAGCCCCACCCAACGACCGCCAGTTGGCCGCTTTCATTACCCAGTTCCACGCCTTGGAGCGGGATATCATTGGCAATGCCATTGATTTTTCCAGCCCGCAGATCAGTCATTTTCTGATGGTTATCAGCGTCATAAGAAATATTGCCGCTGCCATCCTCCTTTTCGATGCCGCCAATGCGATGTTCCAAACCCGGCGTGCCTGGTTTCGCCCAGGGCCGAGCCAAGGTCGCC
The DNA here is from genome assembly GCA_028824965.1 of Alphaproteobacteria bacterium. Classification (GTDB taxonomy): domain Bacteria; phylum Pseudomonadota; class Alphaproteobacteria. The sequence goes on from JAPKBD010000087.1 coordinate 10,806, forward strand.
TCGTCACGCGAGAAGGGCATGAAGCCTTCTTCGCCGGCGTCTTCCGTCTTGGCGAAGTTCACCGGGAACGGCTCAATACTATCGAAATCAGGTATCAGCCATGGCTCCGAAGCGTTGCTCATGTAGCCGTCGCTCAACAATATGACCGGCGTCATGTATTTCGTCGCCAGGCGCACCGCCTCAATTCCAATCTCGAAACAATTGGATGGTGAGGATGAGGCCAGGACAACCAAGGGCGCATCCGCGTTACGGCCATACACCGATTGGAACAGATCCGATTGTTCCGTTTTTGTCGGCAGCCCCGTGGATGGTCCCGCGCGCTGAGAATTGACAATTATCAGCGGCAGTTCCGTACTGATCGCCAGGCCAATGGCTTCACCCTTGAGGGCAACACCTGGGCCGGATGATGACGTGATACCAAGGGAGCCCGCAAAAGAGGCACCAATCGCGGCACCAACGGCGGCGATTTCATCTTCCGCCTGGAATGTCACAATATCAAACTGCTTCAAGCCCGCCAGAATATGCAAAAGGGAGGAAGCCGGTGTAATGGGATAAGACGCCAGAACCATGCGCAGGTCAGCCAGACGGGCACCTGCCGCCAGGCCCCATGCCAAAGCCTCAGCCCCCGTCACGGCACGGTACAGGCCGGGTGAAATTTCAGCCGCGCGCACTGACAGGCCACGCAGGCCGCCAGGCAGTTCAGCTGTCTCACCAAATATATGACCTGCATTCAGGGCAGCCACATTGGCCTCAGCAATATTCGGCATTTTGCCGAACTTTACCCGCAGCCAATTCACCGTCGGTTCACGATCCCGGTCGTAGAGCCAATAGATCAGCCCCAACGTCCACATGTTCTTTGAACGCAGACCGTCTTTATTAGAGACACCGTGTTCTTTCACCGCTTCCGTGGTCAACTTTGAAATATCGACCTTCATCACCTGGAAACCATCCAGGCTGTCATCTTCCAAAGGATCGGCTTCGAAACCGGCCTTTTTCAGATTTCGCGCCGTGAAGGTGCCGGTGTCAATGATGACAGTGCCACCCTTTTTGACATCGCCCAGATTAACCTTCAGGGCGGCCGGGTTCATGGCGACCAGGACATCGGGGGCATCACCAGCGGTCGCGATCTTGCGCGCACCAAAGTTGATCTGAAAGGCAGAAACCCCGAAAGTTGTACCGATGGGGGCTCTGATCTCCGCCGGGAAATCCGGGAAGGTTGCCAGGTCGTTGCCCGCCAGTGCGGTGGCCAGGGTAAATTGGCTGCCGGTTAATTGCATACCGTCGCCGGAATCTCCGGCAAAACGTACGACGACCGATTCCACTTCGTCTCGTGGTGTCCCGGTCGGCTCAAGCTGAGTTGCTGTGCTCGTTACCATTTCTCAAACGCTTAATTTCATGTGGGTGGGGTTCCGCGTTTCTCGCGCACCATATATCTGCCCTATATCCGCCCTAACATGGTCGGCGCAGTCCTGCCAAAAGTGAATCTGGCTATGGGGTGCGGTCAATTCTGGTTCCTATATAAATGAAAGTATTGAAACTGCTGACACGACTTTACGCGTCGGAATTTGACCTCCGCCGCGCTATGGCAATGTAACCAGTTCGTTCGCTCTTGCCAATAACCAGATGCTGCCAAAAAAGACAAGCTTTCGCGAAGGGAAATTATCGCCTTTTCCAATATATGGTATGTAATTCGCCATTGCCAAGACCATACAAAACTTCCTCAAACCCGTCTCCATCAAGGTCCGCAGCCACGACAGCCGTGACAACAGGGTGATCATGCCCGGATAAAGCACGCATGTGATAACCGCTAACGTCAAAATAAACTTCGCGGATCGCACCTCTTTGTGCATCGGGGAGAAGCAATATCGGCCCCTTTCCCCAATCAACGACAGCGGCCATGTCCTGAATGCGAGAGCCCATGGCGTGATTCGAGAAACCTTTTCCAGACCATTCCTCGACCAACCGCCGCCCCCGCAGCTCGTATATCTTCAAGATGCCGCCAATATGCGGTGTGACCACAACAGCAACCTCCAACCGCCCATCGCCATCGAAATCAGCAATCCCCGCCGGGTTCAGCCATCGATAGGGCAGTCCTATCGCATCCGTCTCCGCTATCAATGTCAGCTCACCAGCGTCCACCCCTACCCCAAAGACTGCGAGGGCCGCGCCCGCATCAAGATAAGACCGCACCACCACCAACTCATCCCTGCCGTCGCCGTTCAAATCCGCCAAACGGACGGATCGGTCCTCGAACACAGAGGCGTTGGACAGGCTGTAAGATAAATGCCTGCCATCGCGATGCCTGGCCCTCAGACCCGATGCCTCTATCCCATCGCCGAGCACCCCATGGCCATAACGCCGGGTCGGGACCGCCAACCATGCGGGTGCGATGTCTTTGGTTCCTTGGGTGACGATACCGTCGGACAGCATTTCAGGCCGTCGCGGCATCAGATTTTTGCGATAGCCAGGCAAAGGCCGGAGTCCCAACCGGCCATTTTTTAGGGTTACGCGGGCGAAGCTATCAGCGTTCCGCGATGAGATCCGGGCAACGGCCCCATGGGCATCTTTGAACAAGCCCACAACCCGGACAGTCGGGTCTAACGATATGATCTCCACCGGCTGTTCATCATTGTCTGGACTGCTACGCTTAAACCCGGTGGAGGCTTCCCGTTCCGCGTCTGAGCTGCCATCCATATCGGCTAAGACAGGAGCCATCCCGGCCAATCCCACAGCTACCCCTACTGCGACAGTCAATAAAAGCCGTTGAGC
>JAPKBD010000088.1 GCA_028824965.1 Alphaproteobacteria bacterium
CATCGACAATCAGTACTTCTACCTTCTGATCGCGCTCTTTCTATCCCTCGCTTTCCTGATCTTTCCAAGCCGGAAAAAAGACGCCAATCATGTGCCTTGGTACGATTGGATCTTGTTCGCAACTACGTTTGTCACAGCGTTGTACCTTTCCTATTACGGCGGCGACATGATCACGCAGGGCTGGGACATCATCGCGCCCCCATTGCCGACGGCGGCGGCTGCCGTCATGTGTTTTCTGGCAATGGAAGGTGTGCGCCGGGCCGGTGGCAACATCCTGTTCGGTGTTTGCGCGGTGTTTTTTACCTTTCCCTTGTGGACAGAATTTGCACCCGGATTTCTGTGGGGGGCGGGGAAAACACCCGTGGAATTGGTCCGCGCCTATGCCATGGGGTTTGAGAGCATCGTTGGCATGCCCATGCGGGTGGCGGGCAATATCCTGATCGGGTTCCTGGTGTTTGGCGCTGCGTTGGTGGTCACGGGGGGCGGCGAATTTTTCATGAACTTTGCCGCCGCATTGTTGGGCAAAACCAGGGGCGGTCCGGCCAAGGTAGCCATTTTATCATCGGGCTTTTTCGGCTCCCTCAGCGGTAGTGTCATATCCAACGTTGTGACCACGGGGCAATTGACCATCCCGACTATGAAACGGGCAGGCTATACCCCGGCCTATGCGGCATCCGTTGAGGCGTGCGCATCCACAGGGGGCACATTAATGCCGCCCGTGATGGGGGCGGTGGCCTTTTTGATGGCGGAGTTTCTGAATATTCCGTATCGCGACATTGTCATCGCGGCTGCTGTGCCGTCGTTCCTGTTCTATCTCGCCCTGTTATTGCAGGTTGACTGTTATGCTGCCGTGAAGGGTTTGAAAGGGCAGCCTGCATCTGAAATTCCCAGCTTGTGGGGCACCCTAAAGGACGGCTGGTTCTATCTTTTCAGTCTGGTGCTGCTGGTCTATCTGCTGGTTTGGGCACGGATGGAACTCTATGCACCCTACTATGCAACAGCCGTCTTGCTGGCATCTGCGGCCATCTTCCGTAAAAAGGAACGGCGCTTTAATTTTACCAAGTTCCGTGAATTGATCATCGAGTCCGCTTCGATCATTGCCTCTATCATTGCCATTCTCGCAGGCATCGGGGTCATTGTCGGGTCCTTGGCCTTCACCGGCGTGGGTGGGGCTTTCTCCCGCGAACTATTGGGCTATGCAGACGGCAACCTACCGCTGTTACTTGCCATGGGGGCGTTGACGTCCTTCCTCCTCGGAATGGGTGTGACGGTTAGCGCCTGTTACATCTTCCTGGCCATTGTCATGGGCCCTGCTCTGATCGATTTCGGCCTGGACCCCATCGCCTCACATCTGTTCATCCTTTATTGGGGCATGATGTCCTACATCACCCCGCCGGTGGCTTTGGCAGCTGTGGCAGCCGCCGTGATTGCCAAATCCGGCGCTATGGAGACGGCGTTCCTGGCCATGCGTCTCGGTTCCATCAAATTCATCCTGCCGTTCATTATTGTGCTGACGCCGGCATTGATCATGCGCGGTGAACCGGGGGATATCGTTATTTCGATCTCCGCCTGCGTTGCCGCCGTGATGCTCATGTCGGCGGGGTTCGAGGGCTATTTGTACGGGGTTGGAAAGCTGCAATGGCCGTCGCGAATCGTCCTGTTGATTGCAGCAGCCGGCTTTATCTACACGGATGTGTACAGCTATATGGCTGCTGCCGTTCTGGTCGCCGCGACCTATTGCGCTCACTTGTTTATATTCCGTAGCCGGGAGGCAACGAGCTAGCAGGCTGTTAGGGTTTTTTAGCCCGGCTTGCCAGGAAGGCTTCAATCACTGCCTGGGCCTCACCCTTGGCATAGGATTCCTGTTGTCCCAGAACGCCGGCGCGGAAGGCTTCATCGAAGCCGGCCAAGGCGATCTCGCGAAAGCGGGCTTTGGTGCGGGCCCAGGCCACGGCAGGTTTGGCAGCAAGGGTTTCAGCCACCTCACAGGCCTTAGCGACGACCTCGTCCGCCGCTACCATATAATTTATCAGCCCAAGGTCATGGGCCTCCCCCGCCTCCATCAACCGGCCCGTCATGGATAACTCCTGGTTCTTTGACCAGCCAAGATGCAGGGACATCCAATAAGAGCCCATGATGGATGGTATGGCCGCATTAATCTCCGGTTGCCCCATGCGGGCACCGGAATGACTGACGCGCAGGTCCGAGACCAAGGCCATTTGAAAACCGCCACCTGCCGCGATGCCATTGATGGCGGCGATCACTGGCTTGTTGGTCATCAGGATTTGGCGATAGATATTGCAGGCGCCGCCGAACCAATCCTCGATATCGGCGACCTGCATATGGCGGGCTTCCCCCAAATCAACCCCGGCGCAAAAGGCCCGATCCCCCGCACCCGTCAGGACGATGCCCTTGACGCTGTCATCATTGTCTAAATCTATCAGCGTCGCGGCAATGCCCTTGGCCAAGGCGACGGAGATAGCATTCAGATTATCGGGTCGATTAAACCGTAAAATGGCGATATCGCCCCGACGCTCGACCTCAACGACATTACTCATGGTATGTACTGAACTCCCAATTATTCGCTGTCCGAACGGACCAAGACATAGCTGCCTGGCGCTGCCTCAATTACAGGCGCTGCATCACTGCCGGGCTGTCGGGCCTGGACCATGTCGCCCGACTGTTTAGCCACCCATTCGCCCCACTGGGTCCACCACGAGCCTTCATGCTGGGTCGCGCCATCGAACCACCCATCCGCCTCAGGAGGATTTTCAGAATTGCTCCAATAGCCGTATTTGTTCGCCGACGGTGGATTGACGATACCCGCGATATGGCCCGACCCGGCCAGGGTAAAGGTTGTCTCACCACTATAGATTTGCGTCGCCACATAAGTGCCTTTCCAGGGCGCGATATGATCTTCCTTGGTGGAGATGATATGCACCGGGATTTTTACTGCGCGCAAATCTATGGCGCTGCCGCCCAATTCGATGCCGCAAGGCTGGGACAACAGGTTTTGTTGATACATATTGCGCAAATAGAAACTGTGCATTTTGGCCGGCATCCGCGTGGAGTCGGAATTCCAATACAGCAGATCAAAGGGGAAGGGGTCTTTGCCCATCAGGTAATTATTGACAACAAAGGACCAGATCAGATCGTTGGATCGCAGCATGTTGAACGTCGTCGCCATGGAAGCGCCATCAAGGATGCCGCCCTGATCTTCCATCTTTTGTTCCAATTGCTCCAGCTGTTCATCATCGATGAAGACCGACAATTCGCCTGCAACTGTGAAATCGATCAATGTTGTGAAAAACGTTGCGGATTTGATCCGCTCATCATCATTGGCCGCCATATGGGCTAGGGTTGCGCCCGTCAGGGTGCCGCCCAGGCAATAGCCGATGATATTGATTTCTTCCTCGCCACTGGCGGCTTTAACCCCATCCATTGCCGCGTAAATGCCTTCGAACATGTAATCTTCAAAGGTTTTCTCGGCCAGCTTTAGGTCAGGATTGACCCAGGATATGACGAATACGGTCAGGCCCTGTTCCACGGCCCATTTGATGAACGAATTCTGTGGCTTCAAATCCAGGATATAGAATTTGTTGATCCAGGGCGGCACGATCAACAAGGGCCGCTTGTGGACTTGCTCCGTGACCGGTTCATATTGGATCAATTGGATCAGATCGCTCTGCCAGATTATCTTGCCAGGGCTGACCGCAATGTTCTCACCGACCGTGAAAGCGTCTTCGTCGGTCATTTTGATGGCCAGTTTGCCTTTGCCCCGCTCCAGGTCGTCAAGCATGTTGCTCAGGCCGCGAACCAGGTTCTCGCCCTTGCTTTCAATGGTCTCGCGCAACACATCCGGATTGGTGGCAACAAAGTTGGTTGGCGCCATGGCATCGGTGAATTGCTGGGTATAGAAGTCCACCTTGCGGGCCGTCGCATCATCCAGGCCATCCACGTCATGCACCGTGTTCTGTACCCAGCGGGAGGTCAGTAGATAGGATTGTTTGATGAAATCGAATATTTGATTGCTTTCCCAGTCGTCACCCCGAAAGCGCTTGTCGCCCTTGTCCGGCGTTGCGACAGGTGTTGAGCCCCCCGGCGCGCCCTGGCCCAGCATTCCCTGGGCGGCGTTCTGCCACAGGCTCATATAATCCTGCCACAGGGCCATCTGCGCCTCTGCCATTTTGTCAGGGTCGGCCATCATCTGGGTTGTCAGTTCCATAAACGCAGTGCCGATTTTGAAGGGGTCTGTGTCGACCTGGCCGCCATCTTTCGCTTGCTGGGCTAGGAAATCATTAACCAGGTGCTGACATTGTTCAGCCACCTTGACCATGTTCTCGGAGAATTCCGTGACCTGGTCTTCAGGCGATGGCGATGATGAAGATGTGCCGTTTCCACTGTTCTGCGTCATGAGGATACTCGTTCCTTAGTTTGACGTAGGCGCGCTTCGCCATACAATGCATAAGTGATTCGTTTAGTACAGCACCTGTTCTTGGCATAGGTCGTCGAAGTCTATATCAATGGCCCTTGTTGTGCCAATGTTGAGCCAGTCCAGGCGATAGATTATTTAGCCATTGTATTGGCCATTGTAAATGTGACAGCCGATTTTTAGGGAGCGTATGCGGGATGAAGCAACAGATCGCAGCTATACACAAAGCAAGACATTGGGGCGGGGGACTACAGATGGGTCGCTTAAGGTCACCTGTTATTGCAATGACGTTAGCGCTTGCCCTTGCCGGTTGTTCACAGGTCCCTGACTGGGCCAACCCGGTCGAATGGGTCGATGGTGCCGCAAGTGGCATGGGCAGCATGTTCGATGGTATGTTCGGCAACGATGTAGATACGCTGCCCCCGGCACCCAAAACCGCCAAATCAGACCAGAAAACCCCTGGCGAGGATAGGCTGTTTCCGAAACTGGGCGCAACGCCCACAGCGCCGACCACTGCCAGTTCAGCAACGGAACGGACCAAGATCGCCAACAGTCTGGTCGCTGATCGGGATAATGCCCGCTATACCAAGCAAAACCTGCGGGCCGGTGATCAACGCATGGCCGCAGCGCCGCCGCCGCCGAAACCCATGGTGGTCTCCAAAACAAAAACCGCTGCGCTGGTCAAACAGCCTTCGACGGATGCCGCCAGCGGTAAGTTGACGGCCATTCCCACTATTAAAGGCACGGCCCAGCGGCCCGCATCGCCGTCTCTGCCCGCGCCGCCAAAGCGCATGGCGCAAGCGGCCAATGACAACAGCAGTGGCCTAACCAGGGTGCCATCTATCGTGCAACGCCGGGGCGGTCTGCCGCCACCCCCAACGCCTATCGCGCCAACAGCCCAGAAACCTATTCCCTCTATCGTGCAAAAGTCTGGGGATCGTGGCGCACCGCAACAAATACCGGCCACGGCTGCGTTGCCTAAAGCGCCCGCAATCGCCGCACCTGCAACGTTGACGCCAATTACCCCGACATTGCCTGGTGGGGCACCCGCGCGCCAGGTCGCCGCCCTTACAGCGCCGCAATTGATTGCACCGGCGGGGCATACGGCCATGCCTTCAACCCCATCTGTGCAGGTCAACCTACCCCTTGGTCAGGATCAATCCATATTGGCGCAAACTTTTAATTCCACATTATCCGCGCAAATCAGTCCCGTCGTCCGCCAGCCTGGAAATGTTTTCAACGCGCCAAATGCAGCACCCATCGGCGGGCAATGGCCGACCCTCGTGCCCAGTGTTGTGCAGCAGGCGTTTAATGCCTCTCTCGACGGTAGTGCCCGCGGTGTACAGGGTGTAAGGGGCGGGCAAACCGTCGCCGGTGTTCTGGCGCCCGTCATGCAGTCACCGCAGATGAGCAATGCGGTCGTTCGCCGCTTGCCCGGCGCGCCTGTGCTGATCCGCTTTAAGCATGGTTCGACCCGGTTAAGCGCGGCAGAGAAAAAACTTCTCTCCCAGTTGGCCAATCAGGCCCGCCAGGAAGGCAAAATGATCTATGTTGTCGGTCATGCCAGTCAGCGCACGGGTGATATGGACTATGCCAAGCATAAGATCGTGAATTTCAATGTGTCCCTGGATCGGGCCAACTCTGTGGCGGGCGAACTGCGCCGTGTTGGCGTTGCTTCAACACAGATTATTGTGCAGGCCAAAGGCGATGCGGAGCCGCTGTATTTTGAATTCATGCCCGATGGTGAAGCGAAAAATCGACGGGTTGAGGTTTTTGTTCGTTAGGGCTCGCCCCAGCAGGGAATTTCGGGCATAAAGCAGGCCCTTTGGGCAGTGGAAATACGGTTGTCTGGACCGCCGTGCCAGATCGTCGTGATAGAGCTGCCCGTAACCTATCGAAAACTGATGATGACGCCCCATGCCCTTTGAATTTCACCGCATAAAACGACTGCCCCCCTACGTCTTTGCTGAAGTGAACGCGATGAAGGCGGCCGCGCGCGCCCGGGGTGAGGACATCATTGATTTCGGCATGGGCAATCCCGATACGCCGCCACCACAGCATATCATCGATAAGTTGGTGGAGACCGCGCAAGACCCTCGGACCCACCGCTATTCCACCTCCCGCGGCATACCTGGTCTGCGCCTGGCCAATGCGCAATATTATAAGCGCCGGTTCGGTGTCGATATCGACACCGAAAGCGAAACCATCGTAACGCTGGGTTCGAAGGAAGGTCTGGCAAATTTGGCCCAGGCCATCACCACACCGGGTGATGTTATCCTGGCACCGAATCCCAGCTATCCCATTCACCCCTATGGTTTTATAATTGCCGGTGCGGTAATCCGCCATGTGCCCGTGGGCCCGGATGAGGATTTTTTCACAAATTTGGAAGCCGCCGTCCGCCATTGTGTGCCGCCGCCAACAGCTGTTGTGTTGAATTATCCATCAAACCCCACGGCGGAAGTCGTCGATCTGGCGTTTTATGAACGCGCGGTGGCGTTTGCCAAGGAAAAGGACCTGTTCCTGCTATCGGACCTGGCCTATGCGGAGATTTATTTTGACGGCAACCCGCCGCCATCGATTTTGCAAGTGCCCGGTGCCAGGGATGTCGCGGTGGAGTTTACATCTTTATCGAAAACCTATTCCATGCCCGGCTGGCGCATCGGCTTTGCCACAGGCAATAAGCGCTTGGTTGCGGCCCTGACGCGGATAAAATCCTATCTCGATTATGGTGCCTTTACGCCGATCCAGGTTGCCGCCTGTGCTGCCCTGAACGGCCCCCAGGATTGTATAGAAGATATTCGCACTCTGTATCGCAATCGCCGGGATGTGTTGATCAGCGGTCTGGATGCCGCCGGTTGGGAGATACCGTCACCGCAAGCAACGATGTTCGCCTGGGCCCCGCTGCCCAAAGGGTTTGAGCATTTGGGCTCTATGGAATTTTCCAAGCAATTGTTAAGCAAGGCCAGCGTCGCTGTATCGCCGGGTATCGGTTTCGGTGAATATGGTGATGGTTTCGTGCGCATTGCCTTGGTCGAGAACGAACATCGGTCCCGACAGGCCATACGCAACATCAAACGCTTCATACAGGAATACAAAGACATGGACGTTGGCGACAAGCAATCGGTGGCCGCGCAATGACCGCGTCCTCCCCCAAAGCTTCACCATTGCGGTTAGGCATTGCCGGCCTCGGTACGGTCGGTGGCGGCGTCGTTCGCATGGTTCGTGAAAATGCCGATCTGTTGACTGCGCGATGTGGGCGAGAGGTGCACATAACGGCAGTCTCCGCCCGTGATCGCAACCGGGACCGCGGTCTGGATCTTGCTGGATTTACCTGGTTCGACAACCCTGTTGATCTGGCCCGCAGCGATGAAATCGATGTCTTGGTGGAGTTGATTGGCGGCGATGAGGGGCCGGCGAAGGATGCTGTGGAGGCCGCAGTCGCCGCTGGCAAGGACGTGGTCACGGCGAACAAAGCCTTGATCGCTCATCACGGCACGGCACTGGCTACGGCGGCGGAAGAGGCCGGCGTCGCTCTGAATTTTGAGGCGGCGGTTGCAGGTGGCATTCCCATTGTGAAGGCCATGCGTGAAGGTCTGGCGGGCAACCGCTATTCACGGGTCTATGGCATCTTGAACGGCACCTGCAATTATATCCTGACCGCCATGCGGGAAAGCGGCCGGGATTTCGGTGACGTCTTGGATGAGGCGCAAGCCCTTGGTTATGCGGAAGCTGATCCCGCCTTTGACGTGGATGGCGTTGATGCAGCCCATAAGCTGGCCATTCTGACATCCCTGGCGTTTGGCTGCCCGGTCAATCTGGATGCGGTGCATATTGAAGGTATCCGACAGGTTTCCGCCGTTGATATCGATTTTGCCACTGAATTAGGCTACCGCATCAAACTGTTGGCCATTGCGCGGTTGACGGACCGGGGTGTCGAACAACGGGTGCACCCGTGCATGGTGGCCGAAGGCACATCTATCGCCCATGTTGACGGGGTCTTCAACGCTGTAATGGCGGAAGGTGATTTCGTCGACCGTGTATTGTTTGAGGGGCGCGGCGCGGGTGAGGGGCCAACAGCCTCTGCCGTTCTGGGCGATCTGGTGGATATCGGACGTAACATCCGTTTGCCGGCATTTTCCATACCAGCTACCAGCCTGGAGCCTTTGCAGCCTGCGCCGATGGACAGCCACATCGGGCCCTATTATGTGCGCCTGTCGGTGGTAGATCGCCCAGGTGTGATCGCCGACATATCGGCGATCCTGCGGGATCAGCATATTTCCATTGGTTCACTGCTGCAACGGGGCCGCAACCCCGGTGAGGCGGTGACGGTGGTGTTAATTACCCACGAAAATGAAGAAGCAGCTATGCTTCGTGCGATGGCCTCCATCGGCGCGTTGGAGGCTGTCATGGAAGAACCCAAAATCATCCGTATCGAGGCGCTGTAGTTTCGCTACAATAAAAAGTACATAGAATCATAGGAACGCCGAATGTCGGAAAAAATCACATTGGACCGTAACCTCACGATCGAGGCCGTACGTGTCACCGAAGCTGCTGCCATCGCTGCCGCAGAAGTCATGGGCCGTGGCGACGAAAAAGCTGCCGATCAGGCCGCTGTTGATGCCATGCGCACCGCCCTGAACCGCCTTCAAATGGCGGGTACCGTCGTTATCGGAGAGGGGGAGCGTGACGAAGCGCCGATGCTTTATATTGGCGAAGAAGTCGGCACCGGTGAGGGCCCTAAAATTGATATCGCCCTTGATCCCCTGGAGGGGACGACCATTACAGCCAAGGGCATGCCCAATGGCCTGGCCGTTCTGGCTCTGTCTGAAGCCGGCGGGCTGTTGAACGCGCCTGATGTCTATATGGATAAGATCGCTGCCGGCCCCAACGTGCCGACCGATGCCATCGATCTGGACAACAGTCCCGGTGAAAACATAGCCAACGTGGCGAAGGCACTGGGTACAGATCCCAAGGATGTGGTCGCCTGTATTTTGGACCGCCCGCGCCATGGTGAGTTGATCGCTGCTGTGCGAGAGGCGGGTGCCCGCATCGTTCTGATCGGCGATGGTGATGTGGCAGGCGTTATGGCCACGGCCATGCCCGAAACTGGTGTTGATATCTACATGGGGACGGGTGGTGCGCCCGAAGGCGTCCTGGCAGCTGCGGCCTTGCGTTGCATTGGTGGCAATATTCAGGGCCGCCTATTGTTCCGCAATGACGATGAACGTCGCCGTGCTGCCAAAGTTGGGGTGGTGGATCTGAACCGGAAGTATGAAATTACGGATCTGGCCTCAGGCGATGTGATTTTTGCTGCCACCGGGGTGACGGATGGCAACATGTTGCAGGGCGTGCGACGTACGGCCACCACGTTGTCCACGGAATCTGTGGCCATGCGGGCGCGCACCGGCACGGTGCGCTGGATCCGTATGCAACATCCCATTCGAAAGTAGCCCTATGACAGACGCGGCGTTTTCGTCCTCGGCTGAGGAAGATGCTGCTGTATTGGGCGTTGTGCAGTCTGTATCCGCGCGTCTGTGGCAACAGCGGCCCGGCAATGATCGTACGGCCCAGGCCCTGTCACAGCGCCTCGGGGTGCCGGATGTAGTGGGCCGTGTTTTGGCCGCCCGCGGCGTCGGGTTGGATGATGGCGATGACTTCCTGAACCCGACATTGAAATCCGCCCTGCCGGACCCGTCCTGTCTGCGTGATATGGACAAGGCCGCTGACCGCCTGGCCGATGCGGTTCTGAAGGGCCAGAAAATTGCTGTCTTTGGTGATTATGATGTGGATGGTGCTACCTCATCGGCGCTTCTTGATCGCTATTTTCGCGCTATTGGTATCACCCTGACGGTTTATATTCCTGATCGCCAAAAAGAAGGCTACGGCCCCAATGGCCCGGCTTTGTTGGCGTTGCGGCAACAGGGCGTGGATGTAGTCGTGACCGTAGATTGCGGCATTGCCTCTTTTGAGCCATTGCAGATCGCCGCCGATGCGGGCCTGGACACAATTGTCGTGGACCACCATCAGGCCGAACCGCGCCTGCCCTTAGCCTGTGCCGTCGTCAACCCCAACCGCCTGGATGATGACAGCGGCCTGGGCCAGCTGGCTGCTGTTGGCGTCAGCTTCCTGCTTGTGGTGGCCTTGAACCGTACCCTGCGCGGGCGCGGGTGGTTTTCGAGCCGGCGGGAGCCGAACCTGCTGCAATGGCTGGATTTGGTAGCCTTGGGCACCGTATGTGATGTGGTCCCTTTAACCGGCTTGAACCGTGTGCTGGTGGCCCAAGGGCTGAAGGTCGCCGCCAGTCGCGATAATCCAGGCCTCGCGGCAATGGCCGATCAAGCCAATATGGATCAAAAACCCGGTGCCTATCATCTTGGTTTTGTCTTTGGCCCGCGTCTGAACGCTGGTGGCCGGGTGGGTAATTCTCATCTGGGCGCAAGACTGTTGGCGACGGATGACCCGGACGAGGCCCGGGCCATTGCCGCCAAGCTGGATGAATACAACCTGGAACGGCGCGAGATTGAGGCCGGGATCCAGGCCCAGGCCATGGAACTGGCAGAGGCAAAGACCAGCAGTGGCAATGCAGGTGCGCAGCCCTTGTTATTCCTGGCCGATCCGCGCTGGCATCAAGGGGTCATCGGCATCGTTGCCTCCCGCCTTAAGGACCGCTATCGCCGTCCCGCAATCATTGTTGCCCTGGATGGTGATGTGGGCAAAGGCTCCGGCCGCTCCATCCCCGGTGTTGATCTGGGCGCAGCCATTACGGCTGCGAAACAAGCCGGCTTGCTATTGGCGGGCGGTGGCCACGCCATGGCGGCGGGGCTGACGGTGGCGTTGGACAAGCTCGACGAGCTGGACGCGTTTTTGACGGACCGCATCGGCCGGGCCATGGAAGGGCAGCCGCAAAGCCGATCCCTGGGCCTGGATGGCGTTTTGACCGTGTCCGGTGCCTCCCGCGACCTGTTTGACACGCTGGAGGGGGCGGGCCCCTACGGTGCAGGGCATTCAGAGCCGCGCTTTGCCATCGCCAACGCAGATGTCGTCAAGGCTGATCTGGTGGGGCAAAACCATGTCCGAGTGGTCCTTGCAGGGGCCCGTGGCGGACGCTTAAAAGGCATCGCCTTTGGCATTGCTGACAGCCCCCTGGGGCAGGCCCTGTTATCGTCCCGCGGTCGTGCGATGCACCTTGCAGGCCATCTTCGGGCCGATGATTGGCAAGGTCGGCGGGGCGTCCAGCTGTTTATTGAAGATGCCGCATTCCCGGAAAACTCGTAGCAAACCCATATCAAACCCATATCAAATGAGGTGGGCCTGATATATTTCTGCCCGTAACGCAGAAAATACGTAGTTCAGGCTTGCTTTTCCCCGCTTATTTAGCTACTTCCTCCCTCATCGCCACCCCGTAGTCTAAAGGTTAGGATGTCGGTCTTTCACACCGAAGATGCTGGGTTCAAGTCCCGCCGGGGTGGCCATTATTTTCCAATGACCTAAGTGTCATTTTCCGCAGTTCCGCTGTCGGTTTCCAAATATCATTCAAAAATTCCGTAACCTATCCCAAAGATGCGCGGCCAGTGAAGCTGTTCTAATCTGGTTAAATGCCTCTGTTTTGAAGGCCGATTTCGCGTTCAGAATTATATAACATATTGAAAAACATATCGTTGTACAGATTGTTTTAAAAACAGTATATATCTGTACAACGATTTTTCAGCATGAGAGTGGGCGATGTTTGCGGAACTTACGCCGGAGCAGGCACGGCAAATCGTTGATGTTGAGCAGGTGTTCAATACCCTGCGTGAGGCGATGCAGGAACTCAATGGTCGCTATGCGGGCTCAATGTTCTGGGTTACCTCCCGAAATAAGCGCTATTTACGCCGAACCATAAAGAAAGTAGCGACTTCGCTTGGCGTTGAAAGCCAGGACACGCACGCAATCCATGATGCATTTGTTGCGGGCAAAGATCGCTTCCTAAAAGTGCGGGATGATTGCCGGGTCCGTCTTGACGGGATGGCACGGGTCAATCGCGCCTTACGTCTTGGTCGGGTGCCAAATGAGGCGGCGCGACTATTACGCAGATTTGATGAGGCCGGAATTTTGGGTCGGCAAATAAAAGTCGTCGGTACCAATGCGCTGTTTGCCTATGAGGCGGCGGCGGCAGTGCAGCTTCAATCAGACGTTATGGCGACAGGTGATCTCGATTTGCTGTTTGATGCGCGACGCCGTTTACGATTGCTTGGCGATGAGGGGCCGCAGTCTTTGATGAATATGTTGCAAAAGGCAGATCGTAGTTTTCGGGCCAGACCGTCCAACACCTACAGTGCCGCCAACAGTCGCGGTTATATGGTTGATTTGATTACGCCTGTTGGTAAGCACCCCATGCAAGGAGATGCAGATCGCAAGCCTAAAAGCATTTCAAACTTTGGCGCATTGGATGAGGGCGGTGATGATCTGGTTGCCGTTGGCATAAATGGTTTGGAATGGTTGGAAAATGCACCGACTTTGACGCAGATTGCTATTGCTGATGATGGCAAGCCGGTACGGATCGTTACTATTGATCCACGCGTTTTTGCAGCCCATAAGTTATGGCTTGCAGACCGGGCAGATCGGGAACGGATCAAGCGTGGCCGCGACCGATTGCAGGCGCGCGCTGCCTATATAATCGCGCGGGACTATCTGAATATGAGCTTCGATGATCACGAGGCACTTGCGGCTTGCCCTTCGCAGATGATTTCTGCGCTTGATGATGCTTTCGGCAATCACTGAACCTTGTGTATAATTGGTGACTACGGGCCTCGTGCCCGACGTCGGTTTGACCAGTGATTGTTCAGAGTCAGTTAGGGAAGCTATCTAGGTATGGGAAATATCGATATCCGAAAAATCGTCGGCACCGGCATTAAGTTGCTATTGATCTGCCTGCTTGTGGGCTGGGTCCTTTCGGTGATTGATATTGATGCCTTGGGCTTTATCCGCTTCCTCTCCCAATCCGTGCGGAATGCAGGCGAAATAGCGGCGGATGCAGTGCGGTGGGGTGTGCC
>JAPKBD010000089.1 GCA_028824965.1 Alphaproteobacteria bacterium
GTTTAGGTCCCTGCTTGACGATATCGACCCTATTGGCCAGTTCAATACATAGTGCACAGCCCAGCCAATTAAACCTGTTACAGGCCATCGGCTGGGCGAAATATGGTGCGGGCGAAGGGACTCGAACCCCCACGACTGTTAAGTCACCAGGACCTAAACCTGGCGCGTCTACCAGTTCCGCCACGCCCGCAATCGACGAAAGACACCTCTCCCCCACGTCGGGGGCGGCACTCTATAGCACAGAAGAATCTCCCTGCGAAGGCCGCATTCGGGGCTTTTTTGACCTATTATCCTTGCGCGCTATCCGCCGCCCTTGATGCCCATATTTATGCTCTTGTGTAATTCAGCCGGCTCAATCTCAACTTCGAAGTTTTCCAGCAAGGCCGATGTCATGACATAGAAACCGATGCACATGATCAATTCGACCAATTCCTGGTGATCAAAGATCGCTGCGGCGGCATTAAACGTCTCGTCCGAGGCCTTGGTGTTATTCACCACATCGTCCGTTAGGCGCAAGACCACCTTTTCGGTTTCATTGAATATGGGGTCATCGGCACCGTTTTTAAGGGCCTGGATCTTATCTTCATCCATGCCAACGGCGCGGCTGACATGTTCATGTTGGAACACTTCGTAAGACGACCCACATAGTATACCGGCACGCACGATCGCCATTTCCCGCAAAATCGGATCAACCTTGCTCTTGTATAAAAGGGCTGATGCCAGCCGCGTATAGGCGCCAAAAGCCTTGCCGCTGTGGGCCAGGATTTTGAAGACATTCAGGGGCTGCATCTTGGGCAGCAATGCGGCGGCGTCGGGATCCAGGGAAGCGTCGGTCGGTTGAGCGTAGGGTATGCGGGGCATGGGCGTCCTTCAGTTTCTAAATACGGGGGTGAAGTTTTAAAGGTTGGGCACATAATCCCCGACTGCTTTAAGGTTGCAACAACAATTCATCGCAATATTCGAATTGAGAGGAAGAGCGTAATGCAAATTGGCATGTTTACCGCATCGCAGTGGGGCGCACAGGATGATCCGGGCCAGGTTTTGGCTGATCTGCGCCAACAGGTACGCACCGCGCGGGACAATGGCTTTTGTTCCCTCTTATTGGGGCAGCATTTATTGAGCGGCCCTATGGGGATGTTTCAGACCATGCCGCT
Source organism: Alphaproteobacteria bacterium (assembly GCA_028824965.1). GTDB lineage: Bacteria > Pseudomonadota > Alphaproteobacteria. The sequence goes on from JAPKBD010000089.1 coordinate 1,155, forward strand.
TATGGGGCAGTTGGTGGACGATGCCGCCGGCATGCAAATCGGCCCGGGCGTGTTGTTGCTGTCCATGATGAACCCGGTGTTGGCAGCAGAAGAAGGTGCGACGATCGATTGGTTGTCCAACGGCAATTATGTTTTGGCTGCTGGCTTGGGCTATCGCGAAGAGGAATTCCAGGCCATGGGCGTCTCCATCAAAAACCGGGTCGGGCGTATGAATGAAGGGCTGGAGGTCATCAAGCGTTTGTGGACCGAAGACGAAGTAAGCCACGAAGGCCGCTATTTCCAGCTTACCAACGCCCAGGCTGGTGTGCGACCGAAACAACAACCCCGCCCACCAATTTGGCTGGGTGGCGATGTAGAGGCCGCCGTGCGCCGGGCCGCCCGCTTGGCCGATGCCTGGCTGGTGGCCCCCACCATGCCGTTCGCGCAATTGGCTGAATACATGGGCATCTTCCGGTCTGAACGGAAAGCGAATGGCCTCGATGAAACGGTGAAATGTCCCATCGTACGGGAATGTTTCATTGGCCGAAATTCGGCCCACGCCCGGGAAGTTTCGCACGGCCCCTTATTAGCCAAATACGCCACATACGCTGCCTGGGGCCAGGAAGATGCCGCAGCGAATGATTTCACAGCCGCCTTTGATGACTTTGCCAGCCGACGTTTTTTCATCGGCGATGCCATCGAAGTGCGCGATCAACTCCAACAATGCGCCGAGGCCACGGGCAGCGACCATTTCCTCATGCGCATGCAATGGCCCGGTCTTGATCAGGCAGAGGCCCTTGCCAATATCGAACGTATAGGAAAATTGATCTGAAAATTTCGATAGGTCCGTTATAACATTGGATTATCGGTAATTTTGTTTTCAAAGGAATCTGGTCTGGATGGTAGACGTGGCGGAGATGGAACAAGACGCCCTATTGCTGCGGCAGGACCGCGGCAACGGCATTGCGCATCTTACAATGAACAGACCAACGGCCTTTAATGCACTTTCCTCCCCCCTGATGACGGCGATGCAGGATGAACTGAACGCTATTGCGAAGGATGATGCCGTACGCGTGGTGATCATCGAAGGCGCAGGCCGTGGTTTTTGTGCCGGCCATGACCTTCGCGAAGTAACCTCGTTTGAAACCGTCGAGGCCCGGCGTGCGTTGATGGCCCAATGCAGCCAGTTGATGTTATCCGTTGTGCATTCGCCAAAGCCCATCATTGCCAAAGGTCACGGCGTCGCTTCCGCCGCCGGCTGTCAGCTGGTCGCCAGCTGTGATCTGGCTGTGGCTGATGACGACACCCGCTTTGCCACACCTGGTGTTAACATCGGCCTGTTCTGTTCCACACCTATGGTAGCCCTGGGCCGCAATGTGGCCCGCAAGCATGCTATGGAAATGCTGTTGACCGGCGAGGCAATGGACGCACCCACAGCCTACCGCTTCGGCCTGATCAATCGCCATGTCTCAAATTCCGCCTTAGATGATACGGTGATGGAATTTGCTGAACTAATCGCCCGAAAATCAAGCTACACCCTGCGCGTGGGCAAGGAAGCCTTCTATCGTCAGCAGGATATGGACCTTGAACAGGCCTATGTCATGGCCTCGGAAGTGATGGTGCAAAACATGTTGGCGGAAGATGCCCACGAAGGTATGACCGCCTTTATAGAGAAAAGGACGCCGGTCTGGCGCGACCGTTAGAATAGTTATGGATGCTGTAATGATTGATCAATTGCACTACACGGATGCCACTTTACGCAATGTCCTCTCCACCGTGCGCACCATTGCCATGGTCGGAGCCAGTGGAGATTGGAAGCGGCCCAGTTTTTTCGCCATGAAGTATCTGCAACGGCGCGGCTATCGGATGATCCCAGTCAATCCGGGACGCGCAGGCACGGAAATTCTAGGCGAGACGGTATATGCCACCCTGGCCGATGTTCCCGGTAACATTGATATGGTGGACGTCTTTCGCGCCAATGATGCAGTACCCGGTCTGGCGGAAGAAACGATTGCCCTGGTTGCGGAAAAGCAGATCAAAGTATTCTGGCTGCAACTGGGAATTCGCGATGATGCCGCCGCCCGGATGCTTGAGGAGGCGGGGGTTCAGGTCATCATGGACCGCTGCCCGAAAATCGAATTCGCCCGCCTGGCGGGCGAGCTGTCCTGGGCCGGCGTCAACTCCGGCATCGTAACCTCGAAAGTATTGAAGGCACCCAAAGCATGAGCGATAACCAGAACAATCCCCAGAACGATAATCAGGCGGGAAAATACGGCTTTGAAACCCTGGCGGTTCACGCAGGCGCGCGCCCCGACCCGACCACAGGTGCACGCTCCACACCCATATTCCAAAGCAATGCCTTTGTCTTTCAGGACGCGGAGCACGCAGCGGAATTATTTAATCTACAAACTTTCGGCTTTATCTATTCACGCCTGACCAACCCCACCGTTTCCGTGTTGGAAGAACGGGTCTGCGCCCTGGAAGGCGGCCGTGCGGCGGTGGCGTGCGCAACGGGACACGCAGCGCAGTTTTTGATCGGTGCAACACTGTTGGAAAGCGGTGACGAATTCATCGCCTCAAAAAACCTGTACGGCGGTTCCATCACACAGTTCGGTGTTTCCTTCGCCAAGCTGGGTTGGCAATGCAATTTCGTCGACATGACAGACCCCGATCAATTGCGGGCTGCTATGACGGACAAGATCAAGTTCATCTTTTGCGAAATCCTGGCCAATCCCGGCGGCGTGGTTCTGGATCTTGCTGCCCTGGCGGACATTGCCCATGAATGGGGCGTGCCGTTGATCGTCGACAACACACTGGCCAGCCCCTATTTGTGCCGGCCCTTCGATTGGGGCGCGGATATCGTTGTGCATTCGGCGACCAAATATATCGGCGGCCACGGCAATACCATGGGCGGCATCGTCGTTGAATCCGGCACGTTCGATTGGAACCAAAACGACAAATTCCCCTCCATGACCAAACCCGATCCGGGCTACCACGGCCTGACGTTTGCGGAAACATTCGGCGATTTTGGGTTTTCTATGAAAATGCGCGCCGTCGCCCTGCGTGATTTCGGGCCAACCCTATCGGCGCAAAGTGCCTGGAACCTGTTGCAGGGGGTGGAGACATTGCCCCTGCGTATGGAACGCCATTGCATCAATGGCCAGAAGGTCGCGGAGTATCTCGACAGCCATCCAAAGGTCGCCTGGACATCCTATGCCGGTCTGCCATCCAGCCCTTATTACGACCTGGCTAAAAAATATCTGCCCAAAGGTGCCGGCGCGGTCTTTACGTTCGGTGTGAAGGGCGGCTTTGATGCGGGTGAAACTGTCGTCAACGGCGTGGAAATATTCTCCCACCTGGCCAATGTGGGCGATACCCGCAGCCTGATCATTCATCCCGCCTCCACCACCCACAGACAACTAACGCCGGAACAACAAATTGCCGCCGGAGCGGGCGCAGACGTGATCCGCCTATCCATCGGCATTGAAAGCGTCGAAGATATCATCGCCGACCTGGAACAGGCCCTGGCACTGACCTAAGGCAATAAAGGAGGCGCATCGCCATGTTCAGTCATATCACGGTCGGCACCAACGACATTGACCGGGCCAAGGCCTTTTATGATCCGGTGCTTGGCACCCTTGGACAGGAACGCTTCATGGCGGGTGATACTTATGCCGCCTATGGCGTTGTTGACGACGACCAATTCTGGCTTTTAACACCGTTCAACAAGGCATCGGCCAGCGCCGGCAACGGCAATCATGTGGCTTTCCTGGCTCCCAACCGTGCTGCCGTGGATGCCTTTCATGCTGCCGCCTTGGACAATGGTGGCAGCGATGAAGGCGCGCCTGGATTACGCCCCCACTATCATGCCAACTATTATGGTGCCTATGTACGGGACCCGGACGGCAACAAAATCCAAGCCGTCTGTCATCGGGCAGAGACCGCTTCATAGAGGTCTTCTAGATAGGGCTCGACTATTTCCAAGTCGTCCAACTTCGCGACCGTATTAGCAAGATAGTCGCGGCAGGGCCCTCGCTCCCCTATTGCCTGGGCGATATGTTCGATCACCTGATCGGGGGATAGATCACCGGCATATTGCGCGCTGTCCTGATTGGTCGTGAAGGTAATGGCCCACTGGATCGCGCCAGAAATTTCCAGGGAAACCCACGTTGGCTGATAGATATCCGTCCACATCTCCCGCTCCCATATAATGGGCAGGGCATTGCCCTGATCAGCTTTCGATATCCGAATTGCCATACCATCACAGGTTCCGCCCGGCAGCAGACCGAGGGATAGGCCGGGACAATTCGGCGTCCCCCGGGCCAGGGCGGACCAAACACACATGGCCCGATGCCACCCCGCAAGACGAACAGGCACCGCCTCCTCATGCGGAAAGGGCGCATCCCACATCAGACTGCCATAGCCAAAAATCCATAAATCGTCCAGTGCGCCCGGTGCGTCCGGTGCGTCCGGTGCGCTCGCCAAAGCATCCCGGCAGGATTGCTCACGCGCCACATCACTTAATACTTCAAACAGCTCGCTAAATCGGTGCACGGTGTTGCTTAATCCAAGGGCGCATGAAGTTTGGTGCCGGGCACAAAGACGCCGCCGCGGTTGCCTATTTCCACACTGCCGAAACGTTCTGCGAAACAGGCCGGTAAAGGGCGATCCCCCGGTGAAGCCAGCCACAGGCGCAAAAGGTGGCGGCGGTCCGCAGGATCGGGGTGATCCTCAAACCCAGTGCGATCATGCAACAAGGTATGATTATGAACGAACTGCATATCGCCAGGTTCCAACTGCATCCTGACTTGCAGGCGGGGATCGTTGGCCAGGTCGTCGTACATGTCCAAGGCTTCGATATGTCGATCAGTCAGGCGGGGTGCATCTGAAAACCTCTGTGCACTGTCGATGTACTGACGCTGATATATGGACGACAGAAAGCCTTCATACCAATTGAAGACGGGGATCTGAAAATACGGCTTTTGTCCCGCATCAACTTCGCCGCGACGGTCTGTCGCCAAGGGTTCGAATAGCAGGGGCAGCAGATCAGGTCGTTGTGCCAGCATTTCATTAAAGATGGTGACAGCACTGATCAGCAAGGTCTCGCCGCCGCGCTTTGCCGTCTTCAAACATAAAAGGCCAACCACATCGCAGCTATCCGTGTGAAAGGATTGCCGTTCAGACGTTTGATAGATGCGGACATTGGCGTCTTCGCTATTGGCGCCGATGTCGCGCACATGACCCAGCAAATGCCCCTCACCGTTTTGCGAGCGCGCATGACCTAAATGCGCCCCAACACCGCAAAAAATTGCCGCCGCCACATCGCGGCTATATTGCCCAATAGGTAACCCCCGCAGCAACCCGAAACCAATGCCATGCAAAAGTTCGGCCTTCAGCTGTGCCAGACGTGGGGCTAACGTCGGCAGTGCAAAATTGTCTTTTTCGATCTGGGCGATTTCCAGACCACTATTCAGACAGCCATTCGCAGCGGCCTCCAACTCGGCAACTTCCATCGCATCCAAAAGTCCCAGCCATTGATCAGAGGTATCCGCAAAATTAGCGTTGGTCCAGGCAGCTGGAATTGACTGTTGGTGTGGTAAGGTTTGCATCTTTATATCCATGCTCAAAAAAATTTAAGAACAGGAATCGAAACCCCACCTGCCCAGTCGATGCAGGATAGCGCACAATGGCCCCGGCGTGATAGTCACCCCGCCCAGGGCTGTCTTCTGCTCCCCGTCCGGCCATTTTTCAGGCGGCGTTGGCGCTGACGAGGCAGAGGCAATGAATGTACCTTCTGCGGGGCTATCCAGGACCACGTACCCCGCATTGTTACTGACCGTAATCGCGCCCTGCAGCAGCAAGACACCATAGCCATCGTCTTTTTCCCCCAACCAGAAATCCGTACCGCGAATACCAATGGTCGCCACAGGAGATTTAAAGCGCAAGCCGGGCCGCCCCATCTTGCCAGACGTAAATCGTATCGCCCCCTTCAACAAGGTGATCACACCACCCGTGCCTTTGTAGACGAAATGATCAAGGTCGACTTTTGCATTGGCACCAATTCTCAACACACTGCCGTCGCGAAAGCGCAATACGGCACGGGCATCGGTGCCGGTAATGATTTCTTCTTCTTGGAAAACAGGAAGGTTCCGCTCCAGCTTGCGCCGCTCCCCGTCCAACTGACCGGAGACGGAGGCCCTGATCCGTGTCACGCCGCCGATGCGCATATCACGCGCCTCCGGGCCCGCTGGCCCCCCCATCAGCCCCAGCGGAACTTCAGGCAGCAGTAACAGGCCGACCAAAAGGGTCGACAATATGATTTTTGAGCGCGCCCTCAAAATCGATACCCATATTCTAAGTTTGGTACACTTATGATCAAAATTTTGCATCAAATGATGCTTAATATTTCCCTAAATCTGATGGCATAAGCGCGCTATAATGGCCGTCCCTTCCGATGTTGAGAGATCCCATGTCCATTACCAAATTGCTGATCGCCAATCGCGGCGAAATTGCCATTCGTGTGCAGCGTGCCGCCGCTGCCCTGGATATTCCGACCGTAGCCATTTATTCCGAAGACGACGCACAAAGCCTGCACGTCTTCCGCGCGGACGAAGCCCATGCCCTGACAGGCGTCGGGGCAGCTTGCTATTTGGATATTGAACAGGTCATTCAAGCGGCTAAGGCCACAAGTTGCGATGGGGTTCACCCGGGATATGGCTTTTTAAGCGAGAACGCCGCCTTTGCCCGTGCCTGCGAAGATGCGGGCATTTGCTTTGTCGGACCCTGCGCCGATGTATTGGAAAAGCTTGGTGACAAGGTTAAAGCCCGCAACATCGCAGCCAAGGCCGGTATACCCGTGTTATCCGGATCGGCGGAAGCGGTGGATCTGGCCGCCGCCACGGCCTTTCGCGACAGCCTTGATGGTGGTGCCCTGATTATCAAGGCGGTGTCAGGGGGCGGTGGTCGCGGCGTCCGCGTGGTCGGGGTCGATGATGATCTCGACGAAGCCTTCACCCGGGCCGCCTCTGAAGCCACGGCAGCCTTTGGCGATGGCTCCCTTTATGTGGAACGCTATCTATCCCCTGCCCGTCATATTGAGGTTCAGATCCTGGGCGATAGCGTAGGCAATGTCCGGCATCTAGGTGAACGGGATTGCTCCATCCAGCGGCGACACCAGAAAATTCTGGAAATCGCCCCGGCGCCAGGCCTGAACGCAGATCTGCGAACAGCTATTCTGAATGCCGCGGTCACCCTGGCCCAGGCATTGGAATATACCAACGTTGGCACGTTCGAATTTCTGGTTGATGGCGCGAATGACAGCTTTGTCTTTATGGAGGCCAACCCCCGCCTGCAGGTGGAGCACACTATCACCGAGGAAGTCACCGGTGTTGATCTGGTGCGAAGCCAATTGCGTATCGCCGCTGGTGCCACTCTGGATGAATTGGGTATACCCGTTGATGGTCCCATCATGCGCGGCACAGCCGTACAGGCCCGGGTCAACATGGAACGCATGGATGCAACAGGTGCGGCCATGCCGGCGGGTGGGCAACTCACCGCATTCGACCCTCCGACGGGACCCGGCATCCGCACGGACACTTTTGGTTATGCCGGTTACACGACGACGCCACGCTTCGACAGCTTATTGGCCAAGGTCATCACCCACAGCGATGAAGGCTATAGCGCCGCGATAAAGGCCAGCTACCGTGCCCTGTGTGAATTCCGCATCGAAGGTGTGGCCAACAATATCGGCTTCCTACAGAACCTTTTGCAACACGACGCCATCGCCAAGGGTCATCTATACACCCAGTTCCTGGATGATCACGTTGCCGAATTAGTCGGCGTAGATGACCACAAGACAGGTTATCTGACAGCGACCCCTGTAGCCGAACGTCAATTGGCCGGTGCGCAGGTCGCCAACAATGACCCACTCGCGGTACTGAGTTTCGGGCAGTCAGGTGCAACGGGAGGCGTGGCTACAGTACCGGTCGCAGCCGGCCCGACTGGTACAGCCATGGTCGGGCCAGATGGCTCCGTACCCGTCCTCTCCCCCCTGCAAGGCACCATCGTTGCCATCAATGTCAGTATTGATGAAGGTGTGACGGCGGGTGCGCCATTACTGGTGATGGAATCCATGAAGATGGAGCACGTCATCCCGGCTGATGTCAGCGGCTTTATCCGCGCCATTGCCGTATCCATCGGCGATACCATTTATGACGGCGCACCATTGGTGTTTATTGAGGAAGGCGACGTGGTCGCTATGGAGGCCGACGAGGTGGCGGAGATCGACCTGGATGAAATCCGCCCCGATCTGGCGGAGGTTCTGGATCGTCGTTTCCTGCACAGCGATGCCGGTCGGCCAAAGGCCACTGCTAAACGGCACGACAAAGGCCAGCGCACAGCGCGGGAAAACATTGCCGCCCTGTGCAATATGGACACTTTTGTTGAGTACGCACCCCTGGTGCTGGCGGCCCAACGTCAACGGCACGACGTAGCAACATTGATTGAAAAAAGTCCGGCTGACGGCCTGGTCACGGCCATTGCGGCCGTCAATGATGATCTGTTTGACGATCCCGCCAATCGCTGCGCCATCATGTTTTATGACTACACGGTTTTTGCCGGCACCCAAGGTGTGCAGAACCACCGCAAGACAGACCGCATCATCGACCTGGCCGAAGAAGGCCGACTGCCCTTCATTTTGTTTGCCGAGGGGGGCGGCGGACGGCCCGGCGATACGGACCGCACGGGCGGTGACGGCAGCCGGACATTCTCTCGCTTTGCACAACTATCCGCATTGGTCCCCATGGTGGGCATCACGACGGGCCGCTGTTTCGCGGGCAATGCGTCGTTGCTGGGCTGTTGCGATGTTATCATTGCGACCAAGGACGCCAATATCGGCATGGGCGGCCCGGCAATGATCGAAGGCGGCGGTTTAGGCGTCTTCGCACCGGAGGAAATCGGACCCATGAGCATCCAGGTCCCCTCAGGCGTGGTTGATATTCTGGTTGAGGATGAGGATGAAGCCATCGATGTGGCGAAAAAATACCTCTCCTATTTCCAAGGGCCAATTAAGGCGTGGGAAGCGCCGGACCAGCGTCTGATGCGGCGCATCGTGCCGGAAAACCGCCTGCGCGTTTATGAAATCCGCGAGGTGATCGAGACGTTGGCCGATGTGGATAGTGTATTGGAGCTGCGCCCCGGTTTCGGCTTTGGCGCCGTGACCTGTCTTATCCGGGTTGAAGGCCGACCGGTAGGTGTGCTGGCGAATAACCCAAAACATTTGGGCGGGGCCATTGATGCGGATGCAGCCGATAAGGCCGCGCGCTTTATGCAGCTATGCGATGCTTTTGATATTCCCCTGCTGAACCTGTGCGACACGCCGGGCATCATGGTCGGGCCGGAGATTGAGAAGACGGCATTGGTGCGTCATTCATCGCGGATGTTCCTGATCGGGGCCAATTTATCCGTGCCGTTTTTCACCATCGTCCTGCGAAAAGGCTATGGCCTGGGCGCCATCGCTATGGCGGGCGGGTCCTATAAGGCGGCCTATTTTACTGTAGCTTGGCCCACGGGTGAATTCTACGGCATGGGTATTGAAGGCGCTGTGAAGTTGGGCTACCGCAATGATTTGGCAGCCATCGAAGACCCGGAGGAGCGATTGGCGACCTATCAAAAAATGGTCGATGAGGCTTATGAAGGTGCCAAGGCGTTAAATCACGCATCGTACTTCGGCATCGATGACACCATTGATCCGGCAGAGAGCCGCCATTGGTTAATCAACTGCCTGAAATCAATCAGGCACAAAACCAGGGGTGATGGCAAAAAGCGCCCTTCGGTCGATGCCTGGTGAGCATTCACCCGGGAACAAAATTCGTGCAAACTAATCACTGAAACAAATTTAGGAGGAAGCGTTATGAATCTTCAGGGAAAAGCCGGCATCGTTACAGGTGCGGGGCGTGGGATCGGCGGCGAAGTCGCCAAACTGCTGGCCAAAGAGGGTGCCAGCGTCATCGTCAATGATCCGGGCGTCGGTCGCGGCGGCGAGGATGAAGCGATGGAGGAGAAACCGGCAGACACCATCGTCAACGCCATCAAAGAAGCCGGTGGTACGGCGGTCGCCAACTACGATTCCGTTGCCGAATATGACAGTGCCGGGCGCATGGTCGGCCAATGCGTGGACACGTACGGCAAGATCGATTTCCTGGTCAACGTGGCCGGCATGCTGCGCGAACGGATGATCTGGAACATGACGGAAGATGATTTCGATCAGGTCGTCCTGGTTCATCTTAAGGGGCATTGGAACATGTGCCATCACGCCGTCAAGGTGATGCGCGGGGCCCGTTATGGCCGGATCGTCAATTTCTCCTCCGACGCCTTCAAAGGCTCCGTCGGGCAGTGCAACTATGCTGCCGCCAAGGCCGGCATTATCGGCCTGACCCGTTCCATTGCGCTGGAAGCCGGGCGTTATGGCATCACCGCAAACGCTATTTGCCCCCTAGCCGCCACCCGTATGACGGTGAACGATGCCGTTGTCGCGAACTGGGGACGGAAGTTGGAAAACGGCCAATTGACCCAGGCGCAATATGATGCCCGCCTGGCCATGCCGGGACCTGAGTACATCGCACCCATCGTCGGCTATCTGTGTGCGGAGGAATCCCGCGACGTCAACGGCCAGCTTTTCCATGCGGAACGCTCGAAGATCCACACCTATTACTATGGTGAGGAAGCCCGCGCGATCTACAAAAATACCGAAGACGGAATGTTCACAGTGGATGAGTTGATCGAGTCCGTACCGAGATCTTTGATGGAAGGCATCCCAAACAAGGCACCGGCCCAGGAAGCATCATAAACATAAATACCGACGGAAAGGCCGCTTTGGATTATTTCAGATATTCCTGAAACCAATCCAGGGCGGCCTGTCGAGATTCTTTCAGCCGCAGCGTATACGGGTCGTAATGACAGCCCGACAGGGTGACCAACTTCTTTGGCTCACCCGCCAACTCGAACGCTTCACGCTGCCAGGCAACCGGCGTTTGAGTATCCTGGTCCGCGACCACCATCAGCAACGGCGTCGGCGCGATACGGCTCATAAACGCTATGGGTTCATAGCCACGCAGCAGATCAAGACTTCGGACCGTAACCTCGTTGCCGTAGGTGCCGTCCTTGTCCACAGCCTCGGCCCATTCCGCCGTCTCTGATCCTGGAAGAGCGGCGGGCGTCGCGCCGGGTGGTTGCCCCCCTGCCCGGCCATCGCGATCCGCTGCCAGACGTTCCAGAAATCTAGGGCGGCTTTTCTCGGGCACCCAGGCCTCAAAGGTGCGCTGGCCCGATACCAAGGGCACCTGGGAGACAACGCACTTTACCCGTTTATCCAAGGCACTGACTGTTAAGGCGTGGCCGCCTGAATAGGACGTGCCCCATAATCCAATGCGGTCAGGGTCAACGAAGGGCAGGTTGCGTCCATAGGAGATAACAGCGCGCATGTCCTCAACTTGTTGCCAGGGGTCTGTTTCGTGGCGTGGCCAGCCGGATGACGCACCATAGTTCCGGTGATCATAAACCAATACAGAAAATCCAGCCTCGGCAAAGGTGGCCGCGTAATCGTCCAGGCCCATGGCCATGAGGGCGGAGAAGCCATGGCTCATGATAATCAGAGCGTGCGGCCCAATCTCATCTGGTCGATAGAGCCAACCGGCGAGTTTCTCGCCATTCGCCTCAACCACGACATTTTGCCGTTCGGTCATAGGGCCATCACCACAACCACGTCGGCCAAAGACACATCGTCCTCCCTCAACAACAACGTGGCCGCCGCCTTCTCAAAATGGTTCTCCCCCGCCGCCAGTGGGTCATGGGGCAACAGATTATGTTCCACAACCATGCGGGACAATAGCAAGCGTCGGGCATCACCACCCATGCCACCGACCGTCGCACCTTCCCACGCTAACAATACGGCGGAGGCCGCATGATAAAGCGCGTTGGTCGCCAAGCGTCCCTTGTCCTCCTGCCCCGGATCACCGGCGACCGCATCGGCAAACGCTACAGCGCGATTTACCTGGGCCCGCAGGACGCCTTGGAACTGATCGGGTATTTCAGAGGCATCCGCAATTTTTTCCTGTAGGGTTTCCGCCAGGGTCTCATGCGCCCGAACTCTGGCAATGGCCCGGGTGATGACGTCGAGGGCATTGATATTCGATGTGCCTTCCCACAGGAGGCCTACCTGGGCATCCCGGATCAGACGAGGATTGACCCAATCCTCGATATAGCCATTACCGCCTCTGATCTCCATTGCGCCCGTGGCAACGGGAACATTGTC
>JAPKBD010000430.1 GCA_028824965.1 Alphaproteobacteria bacterium
CGTGAAATGGCGCTTTTCCTGACCTTACGGGATAATGAGGGCAAGGGCCTGGCCAGCGCCATGCTGCCCCCCAATGGCAAGAACAAGACAGGCTTTCGCACCATCATCGTCGGTGAAAATAATGGCGACCCTTATGTTGATTATGGTGATGCGATCGAGGCTTTGGGCCGGCATTTTAGCCTAACCTTGTTGCGTCAGGACTGTTTCCCGTACGGCGGTTAGGCGCTCCGCCTCTCCTCTCTTACCTCGCCCCTTGCCTCACCCCTTGCCTCTATGGGCGGGGGGTGTATGTTGCGGCCTTGGAAAAATGTAACCGCAACGGGCGCGCGTTCTGGCGTCCCTAGATGGAGAGGTCATCTCATGACAGTTGAAATCAATCCCGGCGAAATGCTGAAAGACAAAGTAATTCTGGTAACCGGCGCAGGCCGCGGCGTGGGCCGTGACATCGCCCTGATGGCTGCCAGCCAAGGTGCCAAAGTGATCGTCAACGATCTGGGCGGCCAGGCTGATGGCGAGGGCGAGGACAAGACCCCGGCTATGGAAGTCGTAGGCGACATCAAGGCCGCCGGTGGCGAGGCTGTTGCCAACTACGGCTCTGTTGCTGATTTTGGTGCGGCTGAGGCGATGATCCAGCAGGCCGAGGATACTTATGGCAAGATCGACGGCATTGTGAACAACGCCGGCATTCTGCGCGACGTCATCTTCCACAAAATGACAGAGAAGGAATGGGACATCGTTATCGCTGTGCATCTGAAAGGTTGCTTCAACGTGGCCCGTGCCGCCGCGACCCGTTTCAGGGAGCAAAAAAGCGGTGCCTTTGTGCACATGACCTCCACCTCCGGTCTGGTGGGCAACTTTGGTCAAGCCAACTATGCCGCCGCCAAGTTGGGCATCGTGGGACTGTCCAAGTCCCTGGCGCTTGATATGTCACGCTTTGGCGTCCGTTCCAACTGCATCTCTCCCTTCGCATGGAGCCGCCTGATCGGCACCATCCCCATCGCCAACGAAGAAGAAGCCGCCCGTGTGGAGAAGATCAAGGCCATGACGCCTGCCAAGATTGCCCCCATGGCCGTGTTCCTGCTGTCCGATGCGGCAAAGGATGTCACAGCGCAGATATTTGGCGTACGGCACAATGAAATCTTCCTGTTCAATCAACCCCGCCCGGTCCGTTCGGTCCAGCGTACGGATGGTTGGACGCCGGAAACCATTGCCGAACACGCCCTGCCCGCCATGGCATCCAGCTTCATGCCGCTCGAACGCAGTGGCGATGTCTTCAGCTGGGACCCGGTCTAGGTCTCTGAAACAGAAAATGGCCGGGCCTGGTGTTGATCCAGGTCCGGCCATATTTGTTTTGATGTATTAGGGAGGAGCGCCGCTATGGCGATCGATTACGACAAGATCTTGAACTGGCCGTTCGAAGAAGTGGTGCAAAGCTACGACACCCGGGACAGCATTCTGTACGCCCTGGGCGTCGGTCTGAACATGGACCCCATGGATGAGGAACAATTGCGCTTCACTTACGAAGACAACATGCAGGCCCTGCCGACCATGGCTGTTGTATTGGGCACGCCTGGTTTTTGGGTGAAAGATCCCGATAGCGGCATCGACTGGGTCAAGGTTCTACATGGCGAACAGGGCATGGTCCTGCATAAGCCGCTGCCTGCTGCCGCCACGGTCGCTGCCACCACCAAGGTGACGGAGATTATCGATAAAGGCGAAGGCAAAGGCGCTTTATTGTTGCAGGAACGCACCGTGACCGACACGGCAACCGGTGATAAGCTGGCGACCCTCTATTCCACTACGTTCGCCCGCGGCGACGGCGGTTTCGGCGGCCCCACAACAGGTGCACGACCGGTCCATGCTTTACCGGACCGGGAGCCGGACATGACCTGCGACCTGCCCACCCTGCCCCAGGCGGCCCTGATCTATCGTTTATCAGGCGACTATAACCCTTTGCATGCGGATCCTGCCGTGGCCAAGGGCGGCGGCTTCAAAGCTCCGATCCTGCATGGTCTGTGCACTTTTGGGGTGGCCGGTCATGCCATTCTAAAATCCTGCTGTGACTATGATCCTTCCCGCTTTAAGTCCATGAACCTGCGGTTTTCCTCTCCTGTATATCCGGGCGAGACCATCCGCACGGAAATGTGGAAAGACGGCAACGTCATCTCCTTCCGGGCATCGGTATTGGAACGCGATGTCATGGTTCTGAACAACGGCCGGGCCGAAGTCAGCTAATGCCCATGATGCCTGTAACCGACACACGATACGCGGTTGGCGAACTGGTCCGTTATGCAACGGACCTATTCGCGGCCGCCGGCATGCCCCAAGACCGGGCTGCGGTTGTGGCTGAGCTGTTGGTGGAGGCGGATGCCATGGGCCATGACACCCACGGCCTGAACCTGGCAGCACTTTATCTGACCCATCTGAAAGACGGCACCATGGCCGCAACGGGCGACTACGAAGTGGTCACCGACCGCGGTGCGACCGTGGTCTGGGACGGCGGTTATCTGTCCGGTGTCTGGCTAACCTGGAAGGCGATCCAGATCGGGTGTGAACGGGCCAAACAATATGGCACGGCGACATTCTCTATCCGGCGCAGCCATCACATCGCCTGCCTGGCGACATTCCTCCAACAGGCAACCGACCAGGGCCTGATGATTACCCTGGCC
>JAPKBD010000003.1 GCA_028824965.1 Alphaproteobacteria bacterium
GCGAATTTGCTTTTCAACAATACCTTCAATATTACCCGATGGCAGATCCTGGCTGCGGCTGCGGATACGTTCAGCAATATCATCCAGGCTCAAATCCAGGCGGCGCAGGGTCTGGGGCGTCATATCGATCCAGATTTCCTCGTCCCTGGCACCAAAAAACAGCACTTGATCAATGCCGCGGGCCAGTAAATCCTCCCTAATGCGCTTGGCGATAGCCTTTAGGGCGGTTTCGCTGAATGGACCAGACAAGGCAATCCGCGAGATGGTGTCAAAGCGGGCAACCCGGCGAATGATCGGCGTCTCGCTGCCCATCGGCAGCGTGGTCACTTGGGCGACGGCGGATACCACGTCCGAGCGCCCGGCCTGCATATCGCTATCAGCATCGAAGCGGACCAATATTGTTGCCGATCCTTCGATCGAGAAGGATTCAATGTGGTCGACATTGTTCAGATAACGGACTTCCGGTTCGATGGCCGTGACGATATTGGCTTCAATATCTTCAGCGCTGGCACCGGGCCAGACCACATTGATAGACACCACGTCGATGCCGAAGTCGGGAAAGAACTGCGTGTTCATCCGGGACAGGGCGACCCCGCCCAGAACCATCATGATGATCATCAGCAAATTCGCGGCATTGCGATGACGTACAAACAGACGGACCAGATCAGCAGGGGACATTTAGCGTACTTCTACCTTTTGTCCGGGACTGATCTCTGCAAATCGGGTGACCACAACCTGATCACCATCCTTAATCTCGCCACGCAATAGAACATCGTTGCCAACCCGCGCCACCAATTCGACCGTACGCTTCTCCAGACGCTCCCCGGCGATCACATAGACTGTGTCGCTGTGGTACAGAGCACTTTCAGGTAACTGTGCCACCTTGCGAAACGTACGGTCAGGCATGGCGATGGTGACAAACGCACCGGGCCGCAAAGGTTTGTTCAGACCCACATCATTCAGGCGGATATAGACCTGCACGCCGCCACTGGCACTGTTGATACGTGCACCGACCCGGTCCAGACGCCCGGCATAGACAAAAATTTTCGGACCGACCTGCCAGGTAATTTCCACCATGCGCCCAATCACTGATCCAACGGATACCAGGCGACCATACTGGCGGTCAGACAATGTTACCCGTGCTTCCAGACGGCCTGCATCGATCAACCGGGCGACCCGATCATTGGCGCTTAACCGCATTCCCACCTGGGCCTGCACGTCCGCCAAAAAACCATCGAACGGCGCGATAAGGCGCACCCGTTGCAAATCCCGCTCAGCCCGGCGCAGGCCCACGGCAAGACGATTGATCACTGCGCGCTGCTGTTTAACATGGGCGGCCTCAGCTGCCAGATCACTTTGCCGCATCTCGGTCGCTTTTTGCTGGCGGGTCAGATCCATCCGTGCGGTATCGAGCCGTTTTTCGGAAACCGAGCCCCGGCCCGAAAGATCGCTCATGCGCTTCACGTCCCGTTGATGCAGGGAAATCATTTCCTGATCCCGTCGCAAGGCCACAGAATAGGAATTTCGGCGCGCCTGGATCTCCTCCAAACGGGCCTTGGCTTCGTTCACTTGCGCCGTCAATTCATCCAATTTTGCCCGGTAGTCGAATTCATCAATGGCAACGATCAAATCGCCTTTGCGCAGGCTGCCGCCGTCAACGAATTTATCTGCAACTGCGACCACTTCACCTGCGACAAGGGCGCGCAACTCAACCTCGCGCCCAGGGACGATTTCACCATACAGATGCATCTTGGGCTGAACATCGGTTAAACCAACCTGGCTTGCCGAGACCAGCCAGGGTTCTTCCACCTTGTCCAATGGCTCGACAACCGGTTTGGTCCGCACCAAATAGACGGCGCCCATCACTGCGGCCAGAACCAGAATCCCGGGAATTACTGCTTTACGTACCTGCCATGCCATGGCGCATAACTATTGAGATTGGTCTAAACAATCAAGTATTGATAAATGGATGCGCTCGACTGCTAGACCAACGTCGACATGGCGGTTATCCTGCGTGAAATTATTCATTGGGGAAAAGGCATGTCCGCTCAAATCTACACGCCGCGTGAAATGATCGACCGTCTGATCGCCTTCGATACGACCAGCCGCTTTTCGAATTTGGAGTTGATCCACTTTGTGCGGGATTATCTGGCGGACCACGGTGTGGAATCAACCTTGATCCATGACAAAACCGGTACCAAGGCAAACTTGTTTGCCACTGTGGGCCCGATGATCGATGGCGGCGTGGTGCTGTCCGGCCACACAGACGTGGTACCCGTGGACGGCCAGGATTGGTCATCTGATCCATTTCAGGTCGATGAACGGGATGGCAGGCTATATGGCCGGGGCACCTCGGACATGAAAAGTTTCTGCGCCATTGCCTTGGCCCTGGTCCCGGACATGGTTGCAAAAGGCCTGACCCTGCCGATCCATTTCGCCCTGTCATATGATGAGGAGATTGGCTGCCTGGGCGCGCCGGACCTGTCGCGCCATATCCAGGGTCTGCCCGTCAAGCCACAAGCCCTGATCGTTGGCGAACCGACCGAGATGAAGGTGGTCAACGCACATAAAGGTTGTTGCGCCATCAGAACGACAATTACGGGACGTGAAGGCCATTCATCGGAAACCCACAAAGGGGTCAATTCAATTTTCGCAGCTGCAAAATTGATCGGTTACCTGGATGATCTGGCAGAGGGTTTAAAAACCTCGAACATTAATGAGCGTTTTGATCCACCCTACACAACGGTACAGGTTGGCACTATCACGGGCGGCACCGCCGGTAATATCATTCCCAAAGAAACAACATTCTGGTGGGAATATCGTGCCCTGCCGGAAGTTGATGGCGCTGCCATCGTCGCTGACTTCAGGGCCTTTGCCGAGGAACAGGTCCTGCCAAGAATGCGCGCGGTCCATCCAGAAGCCGATATCCGCGTCGATGTTCGGGGTGAGGTGATACCGCTGTTGCCGGAGGACGGATCACCTGCGGAAACCCTGGTCCTCGCCCTGATGGGCAGCAACCAAGCCTATGCGGTGTCCTACGGCACCGAAGCGGGCATTTTTCAGAAAGACGGCGTCGCATCCGTGATTTGCGGGCCGGGCAGTATTTCCGTCGCCCATCGCCCTGATGAGTTTATTGAAATTTCCCAAGTGGAAGAATGCATAGCCCTCATGCGCCGTCTGATCGATCACTTGGGCTAGAATATTTCCAATCAATCAGGGCGCCGATTTGAATGAACTTAGATGACGGTCGATATTTGCTGTCATTGTTTTGTCAAAGTCATTTGATGCAGCCTCTACAAAGCGGTAGAGGATATCGTCACGATCATTCAGGCTGATCCTCTCCGGCAGGGTGCGGGTGCGTGTTGCCGTTGCGGTTGCGAAGCCTTTTGACAGACCACCGGTGTTCTCCACCTCTAACTTCGCCTCTAGGCGTGCGTCATAGCGGGCTGCCTGATCCAAGGTAAAGGCCGCTTTCAGGCCTTTCTTTTTGACCAAAGCCTCAGCCTTCACGGAGGCATCCATAATTATAAACCTAGCGATGCCGGTATTTCCCACCGCACGCAATCGGTCTTGGGCCCAGGTCCGCATTGCCTTGGCCGGTGCCAGGGGCAGTTCATGCTCCACGTTCGGGGCCCGCAGGGGGGAGCGGAATTGCTCAACCACCTCTATCCGGGCCACATTCAGCTCTATCACCGGCAAATGATTAAAACGCAAATCGGGATAATTGACGACAGGCAGGGGGCTTTCGCATGCTGTCAGCAGATAAAAAAGACACAGGGCCGGAACAGACGCCGGAACTATGGACAGGAAGCGGGGGAGTTTCATCACCAGAACCTTTAATTGGATGGGCTGAATTGATCTAATGTGAAAGTGTAAGACGCATTGCAGAATTCACAAGTGACGATCAACTGACCATCGACGGCCAAATCCGGCAATTCAGTTGCAGGCAGCTGCTGCAATATCCGCTCCGCCCGCTCGTGGGAGCATCGACAACCAGGTTGCAGCGCTGTCGGGTCGAAAATCCGAACACCATCTTCGTGGAACAGACGAAACAGCAGATCGTCAGCGGACAAAGTCGGATCCGTTAATTCTGCGTCCTTGGTACTGGCCAGCATCGTCACGACGCGACGCCAATCATCCTCGGAAATCTCGTCCCGCTCCACCTCAACCCCACGGGCCAGTAAACTTGGGTCACCTTCGGGCAGACGTTGCAGCATAATTGCGCCACCGCGCCAGGGCCCATTGTCCGCGGTCTTCACACAAGTCAGTGCAATCGCTGTCTCAATCTGTTCCGATTCCCGGAAATAGTTGTGGGCGCAATCTGCCAGGCTGTGACCTTCCAATGCAACAATGCCTTGATAACGTTCCGTGTCCGCACCCTGATCAACGGTAAAGGCAATATGGCCCGCACCCTGGAGACGGGGAATTGAGGGTTTGATGGTAGTATCGATACTTTCCACGGCCTTAGCATCAAACTGCGCATAGCCGCGCAAATCGCCAGGTGACCGATAGTCGGCAACCAGCGTCGAAATTGGTCCGTCACCTTTGGTTTGCAGGGTGAATATGCCATCGAACTTTAAGGCACTGGCCAACACACACGACAGTGCCACGGCCTCTCCCAGCAATTGGGCCACGGGGTCGGGATAGTCATGACGGCCTAATATTTCGTCCAACGCAGGGCCCAGGCGAACCAAGCGGCCGCGCACGCCAACGCCTTCAATTTGAAAGGGGCGGATCAGATCGTCAGGCACCGATGTCATGGAACTCAATCTGCTAACCCAGACACCAGGTCAGGATGCCTTTCTGCGCATGCAAACGGTTCTCGGCCTCATCCCAGACCAGAGACCGTGGTCCGTCAATAACCTCCGCCGTGACTTCTTCGCCACGATGGGCGGGTAGACAGTGCATGAAGACAGCGTCTGCTTTCGCATGGGCGATCAATTGGTCGTTCACTTGATATGGTGCGAGCAGGTTATGGCGCTGACGGCCGGTTTCTTCATCATCATGCATGGAGACCCAAGCGTCCGAGACGATGCAATCGCTACCGCGTACAGCGTCTTCAGCCGATTCCGTAACCGTGATTGTGGCGCCATTCTCCCGGGCCCACTGCACCGCACTGGCTGATGGACTTAAGCCTTCCGGGCAGGCCAGGCGCATCTCGTAGCCGAATTGAGCGGCCCCATGGATCCACGAAGTGGCAACATTGTTACCATCGCCGGCCCAGGTAACGATCTGTCCACTGGCATCGCCACGGTGTTCTTCCAAGGTCATCACATCGGCCATCAATTGGCAGGGATGGCTGGTATCCGTCAAGCCGTTGATCACGGGCACAGTCGCGTGTTGCACCAATTCTTCCAGCATCTCGTGGGATTTGGTGCGCAACATGATGGCATCCACATACCGGGATAGAACCCGCGCCGTGTCGGCCATGGACTCACCCCGATCAATTTGCAGATCGTCCGAGTTCAAAACGATGGTCTCGCCGCCCAGCTGGCGCATCCCAACATCAAAAGATACCCGAGTGCGGGTCGATGGCTGAATGAACACCATGGCCAGGATTTTACCCGCCAAGGGCTTGTCATCGTCAAGCGTGCCTTTCGGTCGGCCGGCACGGGCATCTTTACGGGCCTTGCCGCTGTCCAGGATGCCGCGCAGCGCAGTGCCGTCAATCTGGTCAATATCCAGAAAATGACGCAGTTGGCTCATTGTCCCAAATCCCGGCAAACATCTTCCAACGCCGCGATGGCTTCATCTATATTCGCTTCTTCAATATTCAATGGCGGCAGCATACGCAGCACATTGTCACCTGCGGGCGGTACCAGAACACCCTTGCCGCGCATGGCCGTGACCAGGTCCATATTGGGGAATTTGCATTTGATACCTAACAGCAACCCCCTGCCGCGCACTTCTTCAACGACCGAGTCGTTGCGCTTACAAACATCTTCCATACGCGCCCGCAACAGATCACCTAGACGTTCGACATTCTCGATAAAGCCATCCGCTAGAATAATATCCAGCACCGCGTTACCGGCAGCTGCCGCCAGCGGGTTGCCGCCGTAAGTGGAACCATGGGTTCCTGCGACCATGCCTTTCGCAGCGTCTGCCGTGGCCATACAGGCGCCGATGGGGAAACCACCGCCAATGCCTTTGCCCAAGGTTGCGATATCCGGCTTGATGCCGGACCATTCATGAGCCAGCAATTTGCCCGTCCGACCCATACCTGTCTGAACTTCATCAACAATCAACAACAAGCCGTTGTCGTCACAAACCTGGCGCAATTGTACCATCACTGCATCATCAACAACCATCACGCCGCCTTCAGCCTGGATAGGTTCAATCATAATAGCAGCCGTGTTCGGGCCAATGGCCGCATCCAGTGCCGCCCAATCACCCACAGGCACATGGTCGAAACCGTCCATTTTTGGACCAAAACCGTCGAGGATTTTTTCCGTACCTGTTGCAGCGATGGTCGCAAATGTGCGGCCATGGAAACAATCATTGAAGGTAATGACCCGATAGCGTTCGGGATTTCCGTTGGTGTGATGATAGCGCCGCACCATTTTCAGCGCGCATTCATTGGCCTCAGCCCCTGAATTACAGAAGAAAACCGTATCGGCAAAACTGTTGGCGACCAGACGTTCGGCCAGGCGCTCCTGCCCCGGAATATTGTACAGGTTCGATGTATGCATCAACGTGGCGGCCTGCTTTTGGATTTCGGCCACCACATGGGGGTGGCTGTGGCCCACGCACAACACGGCTAATCCGGTGGCAAAATCAAGATACTTCGCCCCCTTGGTGTCATACATGTAGGCACCTTCGCCCCGTTCGAATGCGATATCAATTCTGCCATAGGTCGACATGACTGCTGCGGTCACGGCAGTACCCTCCTGCACTAATTTAAGCGGCGGACACAACCGCCTGGGAAAGGGGCCGGATTATCAATGCAATCGCGCCGGTGTCAAGCGGCTCTCGCTGCCGACTTCAATACAGACAGCCGTGTGGACTGCCAGGTACTATTCAGACTCGGGCGGAATTCCAAAATGCGCCCACCTTTGACGCCCGCCTTCAATATCAAGATAGTGCAGCAGGGCGGAGACGGGGCGGGTGTCATAGGCGGTGCCCGTACCGGTCATCAAGGCCTTGGACGCCTCACCAAACGACATGCCAGGGCGGTATGCGCGGGCGCTGACCATGCCGACAAAGGCGTTGGCCACGGCGACAATCCGGGCGGTCGGCAATATTTCTTCCGATGCCAGATTGGCCGGCTGACCTTTACCATCCCAGCGTTCCTGAATTTGCCGAATAGTGTCGGCGACAGGGCCGTCGAATTCCACACCTTCGATTAAATCAGCACTGGTCAGAATGGATTCTCTGATCAAGGCAAGTTCTGCATCGGTCAGCTTTTCAGTCTTGGTTAAAACGCCGCTTGGCACCGTGACCTTACCCAAATTCATCAAGGCACCGGCAATGTCGCAAGTTTCAACCGCGGCTTCATCCATATGCATGGCCTCTGCAATGGCGCGGGATACTTCGGCGACGCGGGCGGAATGATGGGCCGAGAACGGGTCGCGCCGATCAACCACGGCAACGCAGGTCTGGACCAGCTCACGCAATATACGGGCACGACGCTCCCGCTCATCCACAAGGTCGGTGATATCCTCCATTATCATCAAGACACCGGAAGGATCTTGACCCTCAGATCGCAGCGGAATGTGGTCGGTCTTTATAACCCGGCGACCTGTGGGCCTGGCTTCTGCACGCCATTCCGTCAGGGGTGTGCCCTTGTCTATGACCTGGGCGTTGGCACGCTGAAAATGCGCGGCCTTATCTGCGCCCATGAAGTTAAGCAAAGATTTACCGATCAATTCATTCGCGGCCATGCCGGTTTCTTCGCCGCTTTTCGAATTGGCGAACATCACCTGGCCCGCACGGTCCACGGCGACGATGGCCGTTGGCTGGCTGTCGGTGACAACACGGAGAAAGTCGCTGACGGTCTGCAATTGAGCGTTCGATTGGCGCAAGCCTTCTGCCGCTGCGGCCACCCGGACAGAGGAACCATGACGCCACACAGCGAAAATAGCCGCCGTCACCACAGCGATGACCAACCATAATCCGATCAACAGGGTCAATTGGCGGCGATCAGACACGGCCAATGCCTCCGCCCGATCAACACTTCGGATCAGAACCCAAGGTAAACCCTGGATGCTTCTGCTGGTCGCCAGCACCTCCCGACCCTAGTAGTTATTGAAGATGCCGAAACCACCGGCCCGGGACATCAATTCAGCGCCTGCCAGGTTTTTCGTATCAAGGGCCAGGGATTGCTTCAAAGGCGGTGTGCCATCCGCCAGGGGCGAGATATATTCCACCGTCGAGCCATTTTTCCGCACCATATATGTATGACCGCTGCGCAAAGTTTCGCCTGGCTGCGCCAGACGCCCAAACAGACCACTGCCAACCGTGCGAATACCAATGATCGCGCCGACCTGGTCAGCCGGTCGGTTTTCGCCCTGAACCGCAAAAATGGGTTGCAGGAATGCCATCGTCGCCTCCCCCGTGGGGCCGGCATAAAGGTCCAGCGCGCCGCGTGTACCTAATTTCGTCCCCCGCACGAAGTCATGCAATCGAGCGTCTAATGCCGGCGTACCCGGGGTGGTGACCAAAATTTCGCCCTTTTTGTCCAACAGAGCCAAACCGGCAATCCCGACCCGTTTTACATTCGCCTGAACGTCGGCGCCCTGTATAGGTTCGCTGAAACCAGACTGATCCGCCGTCACAATTAGTAGATTTGCCAGATATTCCGCCTGTGCGGATTGGTCAGTAACCGCCCCGGATTGACCGCCCGAAAGTGACAGTTCCGTCAGATAAAGTTGGAGCGACAAATTGTCGGCAAGGCCGGACAGCGTATTAAATTGCTGATCGCGCCATTGCCGCACAGCCTGGGCCCGGCTGGCGGCGACTATACCAAGGCGCACCTGCCATTGCTGCAGATCGCGCTCCCCCTCGGCCCTAACAAAAGTGTGCACCGCAAACATGCCCAAGACCGCGCATAGCAACAGCAAAGCGCCTGCTGCAACGACATTCCTGTTAATTTTGCTCACTGCTTCGCCTCTATCATTTTTGATTTTGCCAGCCAAAAACGGCCTTTTGCCATAAATCCAACGCTATAGCACTCGAATATAGTAAAAAAATCGGTATACATTAGGCTGAAATTCGACATTTCCTACGCTTTTAGGGCACAATTATGCAAATTCCGCTGCTGGCCATTGCCACAGCCATAGGGATCAACATCCTTTGGGGTGCCAATCCTGTCGCAGTAAAGATAGGTCTGGTCGCATTTCCCCCATTTTGGAGCGCCTTTCTACGCTTTGCCATCGGGGCCCTATGCATCATCATCTGGGCGCGTCTGAACAAAATTCGAATTTGGCCTACGGCGCCCGAATGGCCCGGTTTGTTGCTCCTCGCGCTGCTGTTCATAACACAGATCGGCCTGATGAATTCAGGCATCAACATGACCTCAGGCGCATCAGCCTCTGTGATGACGGCGACCCACCCCTTATTCGCAGGCCTATTCGCCCATTTCCTGATTGCCGGCGACCGGATGACCCTTGGGAAGACTGCGGGTCTGCTTGTTGCCTTCCTCGGTGTTGGTCTGATCCTTACGGGTGGCGTCGTTCCGGAGCAATTTTCCCGCGCCAACTTTGGTGATCTTGTCATATTGGCAAGCACATTTTTGTTAGGCGGACGCATGATCTGGACCGCGCGGCTGGTCAGCAACATGGATCCCGCGCGTGTCATGTTGTGGCAGATGTTATTGTCCCTCGGTGTGTTCGCTGCGGGTGCCGTCCTGTGGGAAGAGGTGAATTGGGACGCAATAGGTTGGCAACCGATCATGGCATTGGCCTATCAAGGGATTGTCATTGCCGGCCTTGTTTTCGTGGTCAACGCCTGGCTGATTAAGCACTATAGTCCAACCGTGATTGTCGGATTTGGGTTCGTCTCCCCCTTGTCCGGCGTGTTATTAAGCGCATTATTGTTAGGCGATTCCCTGACCTGGGATCTTGCTGCAGGCACGGCACTGGTTGGTATAGGTTTGGTCATATTGGCGCGACAGGCCCAACTGCGTCCAAAAAACTAGTGTCGAAGGATTAGTCGCGACAAACCCGTCGCATGGAGTTTTTGAGAATGAATATTAAACCAGACATACATTTCAGCGCCTGCCCACATGACTGTCCTTCGACCTGTGCCCTCGAGATAGAGAAGCTGGATGACAGAACCATCGGCAAGGTGCGCGGTGCGAAGGACAACGATTACACTGCCGGCGTCATCTGCGGCAAAGTCGCCCGCTATGCAGAACGTATCCATCATCCGGACCGACTAACCCAGCCGTTGCGTCGTAAGGGCGCTAAAGGTTCCGGCGAATTCCTGCCCGTTAGTTGGGACGACGCCCTTGATGACGTGGCGGAGGCGTTGTTGCAGGCCGAGCAGAAACATGGTTCCGAAACTGTCTGGCCGTATTTTTATGCGGGCACCATGGGGCTGGTCATGCGCGACAGCATTCATCGCCTGCGCCATGCCAAAAATTATTCCGGCATGTATGCAACCATTTGCGTCACCTCCGCCTGGAACGGCTTCATCGCCGGCACGGGACGCCTGGCAGGCGCCGACCCGCGGGAAATGGCAAAGGCTGATTGTCTGGTGATTTGGGGCACTAACCCGGTTAACACCCAGGTCAATGTCATGACCCACGCCGCAAAGGCGCGCAAAGGCGGTGCCAAGATCGTGCACATCGATACCTACCGCAATGACACGGCAAAACAGGCAGATCTGTTCCTGTGCGTGCGCCCTGGTACAGACGGTGCCCTGGCCTGTGCCGTCATGCACATTCTGTTTCGCGATGGCCTGGCAAATCGCGCCTATCTGGAGAAATACACGGACTGCCCTGCCGAGCTTGAGGCCCATTTGAAAGATAAGACGCCTGCCTGGGCGGAAGCAATTTCCGGCGTGCCGATCGCGGATATTGAGACATTCGCAAAGATGGTAGGTGAGACGCCAAAGACATTTTTTCGCCTGGGCTATGGCTTTTCCCGGCAACGCAACGGCGTCGTCAATATGCACGCCGCATCCTGCATTGCTGCTGTGACCGGGTCATGGCTGGAGGAAGGCGGCGGTGCCTTCCATAATAACGGCGCGATCTATCACTGGAACAAAAGCATGATCGAGGGCACGGATCTGCTGGACCCAAAAATTCGTGTGCTGGATCAATCCCGTATCGGCCCGGTGCTGACGGGCGACAGTGAAGCATTGGCCGGCGGACCACCTGTAACCGCACTGTTTATTCAAAACACCAATCCCATGCGTGTGGCCCCGGATCACAATCTCGTTCGTGAAGGCTTTGCCCGGGACGATTTGTTCACCTGTGTCCATGAACAGTTCATGACGGAGACAGCCAAGGTGGCCGATATCGTGTTGCCGGCAACCATGTTCATGGAGCATGACGATGTCTATCAGGGCGGCGGTCATCAGTTTATTACCCTGGGGCCCAAAATAATTGAAGCGCCAGACGAATGCCGGTCTAACTTGGATGTCATCAATGCCTTGGCCAAACGGTTGGGGGCCGAGCATCCGGGTTTCGATATGAGCGCGTTGGAGTTGATCGACTGGACCTTGCAAAAATCCGGCTGGGGCGATGTAGAAAACCTTCGCAAAGAGCGCTGGATAGACTGTCAGCCCGAATTTAACGAAGCCCACTATATTGATGGGTTTGCCCACGCGGATAAAAAATTCCACTTTGCGCCGAAATGGACGGAGGTTTTGCCTCATGGGTTCACCTCCAATAGCCTGACCAGCCAAATGCCGGCCCTGCCCGATCATTGGGCGGTAATCGAAGACGCAACTGAGGAGATGCCCTATCGCCTGGTCACCGCACCGGCGCGCAGCTATCTGAATTCCACATTCTCTGAGACACCCTCATCCATTGCCCGCGAAGGCAAACCTACTGTCATGATTCACCCCGATGATGCTGCTGATCTGGGCGTTGGCAACGACGACGTGGTTAAATTAGGCAATAATCGGGGCGTCGTGCCAATTGCAGTGGAAATCTTTGACGGGCTGCAACGGGGTGTGGTCGTAGTCGAAAGCATTTGGCCCAATGCGGCCTTTGAAGGTGGGAAGGGTATCAATGCTTTGACCGGCGCAGATGCGGTGGCACCTGTCGGCGGGGCTGCCTTTCACGATAATCGCATTTGGATCAAACCAGCCTGAATGCACGAGTGGGCGCGAGGGATATGAGCCAATCTGACGGCATCGCATTTATCGAGGGCGCTTTAGTGCCTATCGCCGAGGCGCGAATACCAATAACGGATTGGGGCTTTCTGCGATCAGATGTGACCTACGATGTGGTGGCTGTCTGGCAAGGCGGGTTCTTTCGTTTGGACGACCACCTGGATCGTTTTTTTCGCAGCATCGAGAAACTTCACATGCATTCACCCCATGATCGGGACGAAGTTACCGCCATATTGACCGAATGCGTCAAGCAATCCGGTTTGCAGGAATCCTATGTGGAAATGATCCTGACCAGGGGGACGCCGCCTATGGGTAGCCGTGACCCAAGGGAGTGTGAGAACCGCTTTTATGCATTGGCCATCCCCTATGTTTGGATCGCACCATGGGAGAAACAGGAACAAGGCACCCATCTAACCATCAGCAGCGTGCCTCGCATTGCACCGGCCTCTGTTGATCCCACCGTGAAGAATTTCCACTGGGGCGACATGGTGCAGGGTTTGTTTGAAGCCTTTGATCGCGGCGCGGAGACAGCTGTTCTGACCGATGGCAACGGTAACATTACGGAAGGCCCCGGCTTTAACCTGTTTGCCAGTATCGGCGGGCGCTTGGTCACGCCGGCAAGTGGTGTGCTACAGGGCATCACGCGAAAGACGGTGATCGAGCTGGCGAAAACACTGAACGCGAAAGTCGACGTCGGTGTCTTGACTGAGCACGAATTGCGTCAGGCGGACGAAATATTTATCTCCAGCACCGCAGGGGGCGTAATGCCCGTATCCCGCCTGGACGGCACACCGGTGGGTGATGGCAGTCCCGGCCCGCTGACGCTGCGACTGCGTCAAATGTATTGGGATGCGCACAAAAGCGGAAAATACGTCACGCCGATTGACTATCCATAGACCCAGCAGTTGCAGCAAGCGGACCGCGCAAGGCCAGAGCCAGAGGCACCGTTGTCAGGGCTAATAGGCCGACGATGGCCAGTGTCGGGGACACACCATTGATATCACTAAGAAAGCCAAAGAATAATGGTGAAGCGGCCCAGGCAGCGGTGGAAATGGTCATAAACAAACCAAAGCCGCGGCCTTACCGTTCGGGTGCGACAAACTCCGCCACCGTGGCGTAAAGTACCGATGACGTTCCGTTCAGGGCGAGACCAACAACGGGCAACAGGACCATAGCGGCCTCCAAAGGCAGTGCCAACAACAACAATATACTGCCTCCTGTCGCCAGCTCGGTCAGAACAGCAGTACGGACGATGCCCAGACGCTCCGCCATTAAGCCGCACACCAGCTTACCGGCGGCACCACCGGCAAAGACCAGAACCAAAGCAAAGCCGATGGTTCCGATAGCCGCCCCTTTTCCCATCAACAAGAACGGCAAAAATGTCATAAAAGTGGCGCGTACGGCCCCATCGATCATCGACGTCGCAGATAACAACGCAAAACCACGTCGTTGCCGAATACCCCAATCACCAAATTTTCCAGACTTAACAATCTTGGCCTGGGGCGGTGCCGCGCTTGCGGGTAGGACAGTGGGACGACCACCGAAATTCAACCCTCTGAGCAGGAACAAAATTCCAAAGGCCGCGAAGGTCCCGATCACACCATACGAGGTTGTGATCGTGCGCCAATCCATCGTGACCAGGGCCAGCGCTGCCAGCCCCGGCACCGCCATTTTCCCCAAGTCGCCAGAAAAATTGTAGACCCCCAAAGCAGCCCGACGGGGACCACCTTCATAGGCGCGCGCGACCAGGGTCGAATTCAAGGGATGTTGAGTGCTGTTGCCAATGCCGCCAATTGCTAAGGCAAAGGCCAAGCCCAAAACACCGCCAGCAAACTGCAACAGACAAAAGCCCAGGCCCACCAATATGGTGCCAAGGACCAGGATACGCCGCTCTCCCCACCGTTCCGAGGCGAGGCCGGCGGGTAGTTGCCCAATGGTCATGGCACCGTGATGGGTTGAGGAAATGGCACCGACCTGGGCCAGGCTCAAGGCGAACTCCGCCTGCCAAAGGGGCAACAACAGTACTATAAGATCCGTGAATCCGTCGTGCACAAAATGCGTTGAGCAGGATACGCCCAAAATTCGACGTCGGCGTCGAACCCCGGTCCCTGCAGCCGTCGCTACCATGTAGCGCCGGGTGGCCGTTCTATGGTTTCCAGGAATTCCAGAATATGGGCATGCAGGGCCGGCCCCGCGCTGATCACGGATTTATGCCGGGTATCGGGCCGATTATATTTGAAGCCTTCACCGCTGGAGTTGGTGTTGACACCACCGGCTTCCGCCAAAATCAATTCCGCCGCCGCGATATCCCAATCACACTTCCCGGACAGAGATATGCAAGCATCGTAGCGGCCCTCGGCCGCCAGGCACATTCTGTAGGCAATGGAGTTGACCATATGAATGGTCACGTCCTTTGGTTTTTCGCCGGCGGGGGCATTTTTGAAAATATGCCGTCCCGTTAACAGGCGCGATCCTTCAAAATCCGAAGCCGTGCTGACATGAATGCTTTTGCCGTTCAGGCGTGCACCACCGCCCAATACCGCCTCGTAAAACTCTTCCGTCGCAGGGTTGTAAACCGCGCCCGCCAAAGGCCTGCCGTCGCGCACCAAAGCGGCACAAACTGTAAATTCTTCACGTTGTTGGATAAAGGCGCGGGTGCCATCAATGGGATCGACGACCCAAACATCGCGGCAATCAAGGCGCTTTGCATCGTCCTCTGTCTCTTCAGACAGCCAGCCATAGTTTGGCCGCGCGGCTAACAGCTTGTTCCGCAGCAGGTCATCGACCGCATGGTCGGCTTCCGAAACAGGATCGTCCGGACCCTTTTGCCAATGTTTCACGCCGTCATGAAAATAACTCAACGCCAGGGCACCACCTTCGCGGACAGTTTCCAGCAACAAAGCGTAATCTTGATCCAGCTGGCTCACGTCCCGGCCACCATCAACCCGTCAATGCGCAGGGTTGGTGCGTTGGAGCCATATCGGAAGTTCAAATCATCTGCCGGCGTCATATTCAGAAACATATCTTTCAAATTACCGGCGATGGTAAGTTCGGATACGGGGTGTGTCAGAACGCCATTTTCAATCCAGAAGCCGGAGGCACCGCGACTGTAGTCGCCGGTCACGCCGTTGACGCCAAAGCCAATCAGCTCGGTTATATAAAGGCCCGCGGTAACACCTGCCAGCAGGTCATCGCGGCTACAGGTACCGGGCTGCATATACAAATTCGTGGTGCTGGGTGATGGTGGCCCTGATGTGCCGCGGCTGGCATGACCGGTCGTTTCCAGGCCAAGCTGACGGGCGGATGCGCTATCCATGATCCAAGTTGCCAGCTCTCCCTTATCAGCCAGCAGCCATTTTTTGTTGACCACACCTTCGCCATCAAAGGGTTTGGATCCGAGACCCCGTTTTCGGTGAGGCTCATCAACAATTGTGATGCCGGGCGCAAACACCACTTTGCCCAGGCTGTCCTTTAAAAACGATGTGCCCCGGGAAACCCCTGCGCCGTTGATGGCACCAACAAAATGCCCCAGTATGGAATTGGAAACACGTGGATCAAAAATCACTGGCACTTGCTGGCTTTCAACCTTGCTGGGATTAAGGCGGCGAACCGCCTTTTCACCGGCAGCCTTGCCGATACCAACCGCATCGGACAAATCCGCCCCGTGATGAGCGGATGTGAAATCGTAGTCCCGCTCCATACCCGTGCCCTCGCCCGCAATAACGGATGCGAACAATGAATGGGATGAGGTGGCATAGCCGCCTGCGAAGCCGGATGACGTCACCAAAGCAATTCGATTTTGGCCCCACCCGGCACCCGCACTTTCGGAATTGCTGACGCCTTCAACGGCAAGGGCAGCTGTTTCAGCCGCCGCCGCCATGTCGTATAGCGCTTCCGGCGTCGGTTCCACCGCATCATAAAGGTCTAAATCTGGGATGTCTTTGCACAGACGATCAGGGTCGGCCAAACCGCAATAGGGATCCTCGGGCATAGCCGTTGCCATGGCCAAACCACGTTCCAGCAACTCTTCCAGACTGTTGGCTGACATATCCGTGGATGAAACGATGGCCTGCTTCTTTCCCTTAAAGACGCGCAGGCCAAGGTCTCTACTCTCGGATCGCTCCAAATCTTCGCGTTTGCCCAGGCGATAGCTCACCTCCAGAGAGGCGCTTTCAAACATCACCGCATCGGCAGCATCGGCGCCGGCCTTCTTCGCCTTGGCGACAAGGTCCGACAATATGTCCAGGTCGTTGGCCGTCTCGGCCGATAGTTGGCTCATACGGTATCTCCGCCTTTGCAAGAAAATTTGATGTCCCAATAGATGACCCTATATAGGGCTTCCGGGCCGTCAATGCGACTGCCGCACCCCAAAATGCGGAAAAATTGCTAAAGAAGAATGTAGGAGATGCAATTCATGACGTCGTAGTAGATGCCATAGGGCTAAGATATGGGTCGAGAGTTATTGAGTTATGGGAGGACGGCATGGAAATCAACATGAAGGGGCGGATTGCGCTCATCACCGGTGGTAGTGAGGGCTTGGGCAAGGCCATGGTACTGGGGTTTGCCCAGGCCGGTGCGGATATTGCCATCGCGGCCCGGCGTACGGACCTACTGGAAGAAACCAGGGATGAAATAGCCCATGCAACAGGGCAGCGTATTATAGCCTATTCAGCAGATGTCAGCGACGCCCAGCAGATTTCTGACTTGTTTGGTAAAGTTGTGGCTGATTTCGGCCAAGTCGATGTTTTGGTTAACAACGCGGGCACATCACAAAGAGGTACGTTTGAAGAGATTACTGACGAGATTTGGCAGTTCGATATCGATCTCAAATTGATGGCGGCGGTACGCCTGTGCCGTCTCGCACTGCCCGGTATGAAGGCGCGGAAATGGGGCCGGATTATCAACGTCCTCAACACCGCTGCGAAGGCACCCCGTGGCGGCAGTGCACCAACTGCCGTAACCAGAGCCGCCGGCATGGCCTTGACCAAGGTTCTGGCGGGCGAAGGTGCGCCCCATAATGTATTGGTCAACGCCTTGTGCACAGGGATCATCGAAAGCGGGCAATGGGAGCGCCGTCACAAGGCGCTGTCACCGGATATGCCTATGGATGATTTCCTCTCGGGCATGGCAAAAGACCGTGGTGTGCCAATGGGCCGTTTGGGCACAGCGGAAGAATTCGCCAACATGGCCTGCTTCCTGGCCTCCGATGCGGGGTCATACATCACTGGAACGGCAATCAATGTGGATGGGGGACTATCCCCGGTCGTTTGATCGCGGAGCCCTTAGAAATCGGAAACGATACCCTTGCGCTCCCAATCGCCATAGCGGGTGGGCTCAAGCCCTTTTGGGCCGCCGATTTCCTTGACACGTTTAGGGATTTTTTCTAACGCGTCTTTGTCCAAGGCCTGCTCGACGGTGTCTTTTTTTGATCGCGCTGAATCTGGTGTTTCTGTCGGCATCAAATCTGTCTCCTACACAGGTTCCATTACTGTGCTACATGTCCGCTGAGCCTGAACGTACCAGTGTCGGGCGATAGACGCCAGCTGACAGAAAGACCTTTGGATGAGCGATAATAGCTATGAATGATACTGGGCATCGATCGCGGGCTGCCGCAGCGCGCTTGTTGGGGCAGATACTGGACCGCGGTCAAATGCTGGATCAGGCCCTGGCTGATGAATTGGAGACGGGCGGTCGCCTGGCATCCCTGGAACCACGGGATCGGGCCTTTGCGCGATTGCTGACCATGACCGTGCTGCGACGCCTTGGCCAAATTGACGATGCGATAAACCGTTGCTTGGATAAGCCGTTGAACCGGGCGGCAAAACCTGCCCTGAATTCCCTGCGTCTTGCGGCCGCACAGGCGATGTTTCTAGGCACCCCTGCGCACGCCATAGCGGACGGCGCCGTCCGCCTGATGGGACCGCACCGACGCCATTTGACCGGCCTGGTTAATGCGGTGGCCCGGCGTTTGATACGCGAAGCGCCAGCCATATTGGCAGATCAGGATGCCGCGCGGCTGAATTGCCCAAAATGGCTGTGGCAGACATGGAAAAAAACCTATGGCGTGGAAACAACAACAAAAATGATGGACATTATGTTGTCAGAACCTCCCCTAGATCTGACGTTTAAAAATGAGCCGGAAAAATGGCGGGAAGCTTTACAGGGGGAAATGCTGCCAACGGGCAGTATGCGCCGTACGGCGGGTGGGGCGATCCAGACATTGCCTGGATTTTCAGAGGGGGAATGGTGGGTCCAGGATGCGGCTGCGGCGCTGCCTATGGCTTTGCTGGGCAAAGACATAAAGGGCCGGGCGGTGTTGGACCTATGTGCGGCACCGGGGGGCAAGACCGCGCAAATGGCGGCGGCGGGTGCGCAGGTAACGGCTGTTGATAATGAGCAGAATAGAATGGCGCTGGTGGAAGCCAATTTGGAGCGTCTGAATTTACAAGCGGAGACAATTGTCGCCGACATTATAACCTGGCGACCGGAAAAACCGTTTGATTTCATACTGCTGGATGCACCGTGTAGTGCCACGGGCACCATACGCAGGCATCCAGATATCTGGCATTTGCGGACCGCTAAGGTGCCAAAGGAAATGGCCTTGGTGCAGGATGGTATGTTGGCGGCTGCGGTGGATATGCTGGCGCCAGGTGGCATATTAATTTTTTGCACCTGTTCCCTGCAGCCAGAGGAAGGCGAAGCGCGCATCGAAGCGTTATTTGCGACTGATGCCCCGGTCTCCAGACAGCCAATTACAGCTGATGAACTATTTGGCCTGGAACAGCTGATAACACCCCTTGGGGATATGCGGACCCTACCTCATTACCTAGGCGGAATGGATGGATTTTATGCCTGTCGCCTTGTACGGGACGCTTAGGTCTTCCCCGCTTGCGGCCAACAATGCAAACTGCTACCTAACCGACCATGCAACAGAAAACCCGTATCGCGCCTTCTATTCTATCAGCTGATTTTGCCGCCCTGGGCGAAGAGGTCCGCGCGGTAAGTGCTGCTGGTGCCGACTATATTCATATCGATGTGATGGACGGCCATTTCGTGCCCAATCTGACCATTGGGCCGGCTGTCGTCGCGGCCCTGCGCCCGCACAGCGATTTACCGTTTGATGTGCATCTGATGATCAGTCCCGTTGACCCCTATATTCCGGATTTTATCTCTGCCGGGGCAGACATCATTACGGTTCATGCAGAAGCCGGGGCCCATTTGCACCGCACAATCCAATTAATCAAAGACCAAGGGGCAAAAACAGGCCTGGCGATAAATCCAGGCACTTCCACCTCCGCCATAACGCCTTTGCTGGATGATTTGGACCTTGTCCTGGTGATGAGCGTCAATCCAGGCTTTGGTGGGCAATCATTCATTGAGGGGCAGTTACAAAAAATTGCTGAATTGAGAGCCCTCATTGATGCGACGGGACGGACGATCGACTTGCAGGTTGATGGCGGCGTGAACGCTGAAAACGCAGCAACGGTTGTCGCAGCAGGTGCCGATGTCTTGGTTGCCGGTTCCGCCACATTCAAGGGTGGCGCGGAGCATTATGCCACCAATATAAAGGCTTTACGGGCGACGGCAGCCTAACAACAAAAAGTGGGTCACGGTGATATGAACGAAGGCTGGGTCAAGCTGAAGAACGCCGGTTATCGGACCCGCCTTTATCGCCTGACCCTGGAACGCCGGTCGGTTGAGCAATTGGCATTTCTGCCCCATCATCCGTGGCCAGGCGATCAGAGCCGGGCGGATGAGCTGTTTCGCGGGCGCTATCGGTTTGCCGGCCGGGAAGCCAACGCACCGAACCAGCCACCGTGGCGCTTACGTCCTGACGATCATGAATGGTTGGCGGAATTACACGGTTTTGAATGGCTTTGCCATTTCGAAGCATCGGGCGGCGAGACCGCTCTTGCGCTCGCCCGCCGGATGGTTCGGTCCTGGATAGATCTGTGTAGCGAGATTGATGCGATCACCTGGTCGCCGGGCGTACTGGGCCAGCGTGTGATATCCTGGTTAGGTCATGGCCGGTTTTTACTGCAGGATGCGGATGCTGAATTTGCCGAAGCATATTTGACCTCCCTGTCCCTACAATGGAAACATCTGCAACGCACTGTTGGCGATGCGCAATTTGGTGCGGATCAATTGGTGGCGATGCTGGGACAAATCTATGGTGCCATTGCGTTGCCTGACGAAGACACCGCGCTAAAAAAAGCGTTGCGGCAAATCGAAGCGCTTATTGAAAATCAGGTCATGCCAGATGGTGGCTATGCCAGTCGCGCACCATCAGATTTGATGTTGATGTTACGGCAATTGATCGCACTGCGGGACGCTATTGCGGCATCAGGGCGGTTGGTGCCCGATTGGCTGCACAGTGCAATCCGCCGCACCGCCCCAATGCTGGCAGGACTACGTCATGGCGACGGCGGCCTGGCGCTGTTCAACGGCGGCGTCGAGGAAAGCAACGACCGTGTTGAAGCGACCTTGGCCCGCGCTGAGGTGACGATTAAGCCGGTGTTGAGTGCGACCCAATCCGGGTTCCAGCGACTTGTCGCAGGGGACGCGGTTCTTTTGGCGGACACAAGCGCCCCACCGCCGGGAAAATGGGGCCGTCTTGCCCATGCGGGCGGTGCCGGGTTTGAGCTGTCCATCGGCAAACGGCGTCTGATAGTCAATTGCGGCAGTGGTCGACAGCGCAATGGGGAATGGCACGAAGCAGCGCGGGGCACCGCGGCCCATTCAACATTGCATCTGGGGAATGCCAACGCCTGGCCGATCAAGGACAGTGGTGAATTTGGCCCCAAACCAGAACGACTTCACTGCCGCCGTCACGAAGATGAGCAGGGCAATAGCTGGCTGAACCTGCATCATGACGGTTATAGCGGACGCTTTGGCCTTATTCATCGAC
This sequence comes from Alphaproteobacteria bacterium, assembly GCA_028824965.1. GTDB lineage: Bacteria > Pseudomonadota > Alphaproteobacteria. Next base: position 21,191 of record JAPKBD010000003.1, read on the forward strand.
GGCGACTGTATCTTGGAGCATCCGGTGAGGACATTCGAGGCGAAGACAGTTTGGAAGGTGTAGGTGTATCGAGCGGACATGACGTTGCTGTGCGTTTTCATTTACACCCCGATGTCCAAGCTTCTGCCCTGCACGGCGGTTCAGCCGTCTTGTTGCGGATGGCTGATGGCCAGGGTTGGCGTTTTCGGGCCAGCGGTGCCGAAATCTCCATAGCGGATAGCGTCTATTTGGGACAAAAGGATCGCATTCGTCGCAGCCAACAGATTGTCCTATCCACAACCACGCAAGAGGCGGGCTGTATTATCAAATGGGCCTTTCGGCGAGTCTAGTTCACAATCGTTCGAACGCCATCGTCACTGCCAAGTAAAATACACTCTGTCATGCCACAAAACAGGCCGTGCTCTACAACGCCAGGCCACAAAGATATTGTTCGGGCCAGGTCAGCCGGTTTCGAAATTGTGGCACCAAACGCGCAATCCAAGATCCAGTGATTTTCATCCGTGCGAAACGCCGTGCCGTCCGCAGCTTGGCGCAACGTCACCTTGGCGCCCATATTGGACAAACGTTGGCTCAACGGCTGGCGGGCCATGGGAATAATTTCCACAGGTAAGGGAAACTGCCCCAATGCTGCCACTTCCTTGCTGGCATCGGCAATGACGACGAAGCGTTTTGCGGCCCCTGCGACAATTTTCTCCCGCAGTAACGCACCGCCACCGCCCTTTATCAGATTGAGGGCGCCGTCAAACTCATCTGCCCCATCGACTGCTAGATCCAAGATTGGCGTATCGTCGAGATTGGTCAATGTAATGCTAAATTCACGACATAAGTCAGCGCTGCGGTCCGACGTTGGGACGCCGGAGACAGACAATCCATCGGCCACCCGAGCACCAAGCAAACGGATAAAATGTTCCGCCGTTGACCCCGTGCCAATGCCAAGAAGCATGCCATCCTGCACCAATTCCACAGCTGCCGCAGCGGCCAAACGTTTTGCCTCATCACTCATGCGTGGAACCTTTTTTCTATGGTCATCGTATGTAGCGTTTCCGTTCACTTCGATCCAGGCTATATGTTCGCCATGTCAAAATCTGTAAGTAATACCTCCTCCATAAATCCAATTCTCAAACTGGCTTTGGAAGTCGGGCCTTTGGCGCTGTTTTTTGTGTCCAATGCGCGCCTCGGAATTTTTTGGGCGACGGGCGTTTTCATGGCCGCGATCTTTGTCTCGCTATCCATAACCTGGATGCTGGAACGTCGATTGCCGACCCTGCCACTGGTCACGGGTGTATTTGTCCTGGTTTTCGGCGGCCTGACCCTAATTCTGCAGGACGAGCTGTTCATCAAGCTGAAGCCCACCATCGTCAATACCTTGTTCGCCGTAATCCTTTTAGGCGGATTGTTCTGGGGTAAATCGTTTTTGAAAACCGTGATGGGCTCAATGTTCCCCATGACGGATCAAGGCTGGCGCATACTGACATTTCGCTGGGCCTTGTTCTTTGTCTTTTTGGCAATCGTGAATGAGATTGTATGGCGCAATACATCGACGGATGATTGGGTCAGTTTTAAGGTTTTTGGCATTATGCCGATGACCATTCTGTTTTCTCTTGCGCAACTGCCGACAATGAATCGCCACAAACTGCCCGAAGATGTGCCCGAAGATGTGCATTTTGATGGAAATGGAACCTGATGTTTCAGGGCCGGGATATCGCATGTGAGCGAGGCGAACGGCGGATATTTACGGGTCTGAATTTTGTGATCACGCCCGGTCAGGCGCTGGTTCTGCGCGGGCCCAACGGTTGCGGCAAGACAAGTTTACTGCGCATCTCCGCAACCCTGCTGACGGCAGCCGATGGGGCATTAACCTGGAATGGCAGCGATATTGCAGAAAACCCCGAAGGCCATCGGGCCAATCTGCACTACATCGGTCACCAAGACGCTGTAAAGGGCGCCCTGACAGTCCGTGAGAACATCGCTATGTGGGCCAAAATCAGGGCGACAGCCACTGATCATACAGAGGCAGCTATGGCGGCATTCGATATCACGCATCTGGCAGATACGCCGGCACAGTATTTATCAGCAGGCCAGCACCGACGCACCGCATTGGCGCGCCTGGTTGCCAGCCCGGCGAAACTTTGGCTGCTTGATGAACCTACCGTGTCCTTGGACCAGGCAGGCACTGAATGTTTGCAGCAAGCCATTGCGACCCATCAAGCCAAGAACGGCATGGTTATGGCCGCAACCCATATTGAACTGGGTTTGGATGACGCGGAAATATTGCAGTTGAAACCACAATGAAGATATTTCTGGCGATCATCTCCCGCGATATGCTTCTTGCCGTCCGCCAGGGAGGCGCTACATTTCTTGCGCTTATCTTCTTTCTTTTGACTGTTACCTTATTCCCATTAGGCATTGGCCCGGAACCAGCCATTCTGGCGCGGGTTGCGCCGGGCGTTCTTTGGGTTGCCGCACTTTTGGCTGCAATGTTGTCCCTTGACCGGCTTTTCCAGGCGGATTTCGAAGACGGCAGCCTGGAACAATTGACCCTTTCGGGCCTGCCGCTCAGCCTGATCGTTCTGGCAAAAATCATCACACATTGGCTGACTACTGGTTTACCATTGCTGTTGGCGGCACCTGTATTGGCTGTATTATTGAACATGAACGATGAAGGCTTTGAAGCGTTGCTGCTGACCATGTTGATCGGCACGCCGGCATTGAGCCTGATCGGTGCCATTGGCGCAGCCTTAACCTTGACCGTACGGAGAGGCGGTGTCTTGCTATCACTGTTGGTTCTGCCGCTCTATATTCCTGTGTTGATTTTTGGTGTTTCCGCTATCGATGCCGCCGTTCATGGCTTGAATGCCAAGCCTCATTTACTGCTTTTGGCCGCCCTGACCGTGGCTGCTATACCGCTTTGCCCGTGGGCTGCCGCCGCAGCTGTAAAATTGTCGTTGGAATAGTGCATTTACACCTCACCAAACCGCGACAATTTGTTACCCTTCCGGTGCTTGCACCTAACGGAAGAGGGGTCTAAACCTCGAACCATGTCGATACATTATTTTGCAAATCCCACACGATTTACACGGCTGGCTGGACGCGTCCAACCTTGGGCCGCTGGTTTAACTGTCGTCTTGCTGTTGATTGGCCTTTATCTGGCGTTGATTGAGGCGCCGGCGGACTATCAACAGGGCGATACGGTTCGGATCATGTTTGTACATGTGCCCGCCGCATGGATGGCAATGTTCTGCTATTCGTTCCTGGCTGTGGCAAGCGCTATCGCGTTGATCTGGCGGCACCCATTGGCGGATTTAGCCGCCAAGGCATCAGCTCCCATTGGTGCCAGCTTTACATTTCTGGCTCTGGTTACAGGCTCCATCTGGGGCAAGCCTATGTGGGGTACGTGGTGGGTATGGGATGCCCGGCTAACGTCCGTGTTGATCTTGTTCTTTCTATACCTGGGCTATATGGCCCTATGGGAGGCTATAGAGGATGGGCAAAAGGCGGGCAAAGCGGCAGCCGTACTGGCACTGGTTGGTGCAGTAAATGTACCGATTATCAAGTTTTCGGTGGATTGGTGGAACACCCTGCATCAACCCGCCAGTGTTATGCGCATGGATGGGCCTGCGATCCATCCTTCAATGCTGTGGCCGCTATTGATTATGGCTCTGGCGTTCCAGACCTATTTCGTCACGTTGTTGCTGGCCCGCATGCGCATGGAATTGAATTTGCGGCGTATTCGCGCCCTGCGCCTGGCAGAACGAACGAGCTAGGGCGAGGAAATGGAAAGCATGGAACAATTTTTCGCGATGGGGGGATATGGCGGCTTTGTCTGGTCCTCATTTGGCATCGCCCTGATAGTCATGGCATTTTTATGGTTTGTATCCATGCGCGGCTGGCGTAAATCTGAAGAAGCGTTGTTGGTCCTGCGGCAGCATCGGCGGCAGCGGAGGGATATTGAAAATGACGCGTAAACGACGGCGGCTATATATCGTCGGCGGTTTCATGCTGTTATTTGCAACTGCGGCTGCCTTGGTGTTGGCGGCGTTTGAGGAGAATATCGTATTCTTCTATTCGCCAACAGAACTCGCCCGCATAATGGAACAACAACCTATCCCACCTGAACGCCGCTTGCGTATCGGTGGCTTGGTTGTAGAAGGCTCCGTTGGCCGCGATACGGATGGCGTCACAATAACTTTTCGCGTAACAGATACAGTCGAAGTCGTGCCAGTGAAATTTCGCGGCTTGCTGCCGGATCTGTTTCGAGAAGGTCAAGGTATCGTTGCGGAGGGGAACATGGCCAGGGACGGCACATTTGTTGCGTCAGAAGTCCTCGCCAAGCATGATGAAACTTATATGCCAAAAGAAGTTGCGGAGGCTTTGAAAGCAGCCGGGCAATGGCAGGGGGATCAAGAATGAACGAAACGCCGAATGGGGAAAAGCCATGTGTTCTGTTGATCGAACCAATGCCAAGTTGGACCATCGAGCGGGCCCGGGATGAGTTTGACCTGATAGTACTGCCGCACGAAAGCAAAAGACCTCAAAAATTTCTGGACAATGTGGATCGCATCCGCGGCATCGCCATGCCCGGCTTTGCCACAGTTGACGCGTCCTTAATGTCTCTATTGCCGAACCTGGAAATTGTCGCCTGTTTTGGTGTTGGTTATGATGGGGCTGATGTGTCCTACGCACAGGCAAATGGCGTTGCCGTAACCAACACACCTGATGTGTTGACTGACTGCGTCGCTGATTTAGGCATGGCACTGATCCTGGCATGCCTGCGTAGAATTGTCGTAGGCGACCGCTATGTACGTGCGGGACGATGGAAAAGCGAAGGCATCATGGCATTAAATGATGCACCCCGAGGCCGCTGTCTTGGCATTGTCGGTATGGGCCGTATTGGGTTGGAGCTCGCCAAACGGGCGGAAGTTTTTGGCATGTCTATCGCCTACTATAATCGCAGCGAACGGGGCGACGTTCCCTACCCCTACTACGCATCCACCAAGGCTTTGGCAGAGGCTTGCGACGTCCTGGCCCTGACCTGCCCTGGCGGCGAAGCGACCCAGAATATGATCGATGGCGATGTATTGCAGGCCTTGGGGCCGAAAGGATATCTCGTCAATATCGCCCGTGGCACTGTCGTTGATGAAGCTGCATTGGTACAGGCCTTGTCAGAGCAAACGATCGCTGGTGCCGGCATTGATGTTTTTGTTGATGAACCAAATGTACCTGAAGCACTGTTTGGGATGGAGAATGTCGTTTTGCAGCCGCATCAGGCCAGCGCAACTATAGAAACCAGAACAGCTATGGGAAATCTGACTATCGATAATTTGCTGGCGCAATTTGGCAGCCGGCCTTTACCAAATCAGGTGGCCTGAACTGATGACAGAATTACATCGCGTCCCGGCGGAGACATTGCGCCAACAATTGCGCAGCATATTTGTTGCATGGGGCATGTCCGAAGATCTGATCGAACCAACGGTCGATGTCATGGCGGAGACGGATTTACGGGGCATCGATTCCCATGGCATAGGAATGATGCCACTTTATGCGGAATTGCGCAGCCAAGGCCGTATTACAATGCAGCCCGACATCAAGGTGGTGCGTGAGACACCGGTAACCGCATTAATCGATGGCGGCAACAGTCTCGGCCACGGACCATCCACTATAGCCATGAAGCTGGCAATCAAGAAAGCCAAAGCGGCCGGCTTGGCCGCCGTCACCGTGCGTCGTTCCCGGCATTATGGTGCTGCGGGTGCCTATGCCTTGATGGCAGCGCGTGAAGGCCTGATCGGTTTGGCCAGTACGAATGCGGGCAGCAAGGCGATTGTCCCCACACGGGCGAAGGAACCGGTATTTGGCACCAACCCAATTGCCTTTGCCGCACCTGCCAAAAACAACAAACCGTTCGTAATCGATATGGCGACGAGCACGGTCGCCGTCGGCAAGGTCAAACTGGCTGTCTACAATGACAAGCCACTACCAGATGGCTGGGTCGTAGATCCCAATGGTGCAGGTGTTGGCAATGCTGCGGATGCCTTCGATGGCTTTGGCCGTCTGGCGGAAGGCTATGGCGTTACGCCCTTAGGCGGATTAGCATCGTTAAGCAGCCACAAAGGCTATGGCTTGGCAGGAATGGTGGAAATCTTGTGTAGTATGTTGCCTGGCGCGCCATTTATTGGCGCGATGGATGATAAGAGCAAACATCATACGGGGCATTTTTTCCTTGTTATCGATCCTAGCGCCTTTCGGGATGAAGGTGAGTTTGAGGGAGAGGTTGATGATATGATCAATCATCTGCGTGGGCTGGCGCCTGCCGATCCGAACCTGCCCGTCCTGGTGCCGGGCGATCCGGAAGATTTGGCCTATGCAGACCGGATGGAGAATGGCGTGCCAGTCCCCGAAATGTTGATGCAAGCCATGGCGGGTGTCTGCCGGGACGCCAATGTTGAATTCCTATTACGCGGATAATTCAAAATAGTGATGTTGGATAGACAGGGGATACGCAGATGATCGCAGAATTAGGGCACTACGCACTTGTACTGGCGCTATCGGTTGCGATCATACAAGCAACCGTCCCCTTGATTGGTGCCTGGCGCGGCGATCCCGGATGGATCGGTCTGGCAAAACCGTCGGCAATTATACAATGTCTGCTGGTCACGGTCGCCTTTGCCGCATTGATGCATGCCTATATTACCTCTGATTTCTCAGTTCTGAATGTTGCAACCAATTCCCATTCCGCAAAGCCATTGCTTTATAAGATCTCCGGCGTTTGGGGCAATCATGAAGGCTCGCTGCTGTTATGGTTGCTGATCCTGGTGTTGTTTGGTGCAGCCGTGGCGGTATTTGGCGGCAATCTTCCCGCACCATTCCGGGCGCGGGTACTATCCGTGCAGGCGATGATCGGTGTTGGGTTTCTGTGTTTTGTGCTTTTCACCTCGAACCCGTTCGAAAGACTTTTGCCCGCGCCTATCGATGGCAGTGGACTGAACCCGTTATTGCAGGATCCCGGATTGGCATTCCATCCACCGTTCCTGTACCTCGGCTATGTAGGTTTCTCCATGGCATTTTCATTCGCTGTTGCGGCCTTGATCGAGGGCCGGGTGGATGCAGCCTGGGCCCGCTGGGTCCGGCCTTGGACCCTGGCCGCATGGTGCTTCCTGACGACCGGCATCGCAATGGGGTCCTGGTGGGCCTATTACGAATTGGGTTGGGGCGGCTGGTGGTTCTGGGATCCCGTCGAAAATGCGTCATTCATGCCTTGGTTGGCGGGCACCGCACTGCTGCATTCATCCATCGTTGTGGAAAAGCGGGACAGCCTGAAAAACTGGACGGTGCTGTTGGCCATTTTGACATTTTCGTTGAGCCTACTGGGAACATTTTTGGTTCGTTCCGGCGTACTGACATCGGTTCATGCCTTCGCCACTGATCCAGCCCGGGGTATATTTATTCTGGCCTTCCTTATTGCAGTCATCGCTGGCTCATTGACCCTGTATGCTTTCCGGGCACCCGCCATAAAGGGCGGCGGCCTGTTCGCGCCTATCAGCCGAGAAGGCGGACTGGTGTTGAATAACCTGCTTCTTTCGACAGCCTGCGCCACTGTTTTGCTGGGAACATTGTATCCATTATTCTTGGACGCCCTGACGGGAGAAAAAATTACCGTCGGACCGCCTTATTTCAACGCAACGTTCGGGCCCCTTATGGTTCCGGTGTTTCTGGCTATGGCTTTTGGGCCTATGCTGCATTGGAAGCGCGGCGATCTACAAGGTGCGATGCAAAGATTGAAGTTTGCCGTTTCTGCATCCGTCGTCGCCCTTTTCGCAACCCTGATTTTTGCGTATGACGGCCCTTGGCTTGCTATCCCTGGCATCGCCATAGGTGTGTGGATGATCGCCGCCGCATTGGAGGAAGCCGCCTATCGCATACGATTGTTCCGGGTGCCGGTTACCGAAAGTCTGCGCAGGCTTTGGCGCTCCCCCCGCTCTGCCTGGGGCACTACTTTTGCCCATGCTGGTGCTGGCATGGTGATTATTGGCATCGTTGCATCCTCCGCCTGGCAGGTGGAAAAGCTACAAATCATGAAGCCGGGGGAAAGTGTTTCTGTCGGTGGCTATGATTTTACCTTTGAAGGCGCCGCACCTATACCAGGCCCGAACTATTCTGCCGTACGGGGTGTCTTTCAAATCAGTCGCGATGGCGTTGATATTGCGGTGCTACAGCCCGAATCCCGCACCTATCAGGACCCGCCCATGGACACTACAGAGGCGGCGATCCGCACCAGCTGGGGTGGCGATCTGTATGCGGTAATCGGCGACCCAACGGGCGATGGTTCGTGGTCCACACGATTTTACAACAAACCCATGATCCACTGGATCTGGATGGGTGCGTTGATCATGGTCTTTGGTGGCTTGGTCTCGTTAAGTGATCGCCGCCATCGCGTCGGTGCACCCGTGCGCGGCAAGGCAGCCAAGGTGGCGGCGCAATCAAAATCACCCTCAACACCGGTGGTGGCGAAATAATGTCAGTCGAACCAAATCAGCCTCTGCCAGAGGAAACGCCGCGGCGAATTTGGTTTCGGCTGGTGCCTCTTGCCATCGCCTTGATTATCGGCGGTTTCCTATTTGCGGGTTTAAGCTTACGACCCAAAGAAATCCCGTCTGTCCTGATTGGCAAAGACGTACCGATATTTGACCTTCCCGCCCTGCCAGGACGCCCGAACGGCCTGAAATCAGCGGATTTGAAGGGCCAGGTATCTTTGATCAATGTCTTTGCGTCCTGGTGCGTTTCATGCCGGGCGGAACATCCGCTTTTCATGAAGCTGAAGGCCCAGAATATCGTGCCGGTGCATGGCCTCAGCTACAAGGACGAGGGCCCCGCCGCCATGGGTTGGCTGCAACGATATGGCGATCCCTATGATCGGGTCGGTGCGGATTTGACGGGCCGGGTTGGCATTGACTGGGGCGTTTATGGCGTGCCGGAGACTTTTTTGATCAACGCGGAAGGGCGCATCGTTTGCAAACACATTGGCCCTGTCATGGATCGCGACCTGCAGGAAAAGCTATTGCCGGCAATTGCCGCTTTGAAACAAGGTGGCACAGCGAAATGTTGATCCCCTTTCTGCGCCATCTAATCACAGTCTTTTTTGTTCTTGGTTTGGCGGGGTCTGCAGGATCCGCGGGGGCCGTCGCTGTCGACAGACCGATGGACGACCCGGCTCTTGAGGCCCGGGCGCGCGCCATTCACAAACAGCTGCGCTGTCTGGTTTGTCAAAACCAGTCCATCGAGGATTCCAATGCATCGCTGGCCCGGGATCTACGTATTTTGGTGCGCGACCGCATTGCGATGGGTGATAGCGACGATGCTACCATTCGCTACATCGTAGAACGTTATGGTGATTGGGTACTTCTGCGACCACCTGTAAAAGCCGGAACCATTCTACTTTGGCTTGGTCCAGTGCTTTTTTTGGCGCTGGCGGTCATGTTGATCATCGTTTGGTATCGACGGCAAAAAGCGCCCATTGCGGCGATTAACACGCCGCTTGACGAGGTGGAACAAGCACGCCTGAAAGCCATTATGGGAAATGAGGACCGAGTATGAGCGTTTGGTTGGGGATTGGCGGCCTTACGCTCGTTGCTATGTTGCCAATATTGTGGCCGCTATTGCGTCCTTCACAAACGGTGAATGATCGCCTGGACCATGACTTAGAGGTCTACCGCGATCAAATTCGGGAAGTAGAGGCCGAACTTGCCGCTAATGCGTTGACCGTGCAGGAGGCGGATGAAACGAAGCGGGAAATCGAACGGCGCATATTGCGTGCCGCAGACCATGGTCAAAGCCCAAAAGAGCCTGCGGCACCTGCAGCAATAACGGCCGTTGTGATCGCCTTATTGCTGCCGGCGCTTACCTTTTTGCTGTACACCCAGCTTGGCCAACCGACAGAAAAAGATCAGCCACTGGCTGAACGAGATATTACGGCACCGGCGCCGGCACCACAGAATTTATCCAAAGACCAAAATCAGCAAATCAATGAAATGGTGGCACGCCTGGCTACGCGGCTTGAAAACCAACCAGATGACCGGGATGGCTGGATTTTACTGGGCCGGTCCTACGCTTCAATGGATCGATTTGAGGATGCCGCTAACGTACTGCGCAAGGCGCTGGCGCTGTCCAACGATGATGCTGAATTGCAGGTGGCGTTCGGCGATATCCTTACCAAAGCTGCAGGCGGCACAATCACACCGGAAGCCTTGCGCGCGTTTAAGACTGCACTGACCCTGGCACCACAGCAATTGGCTGCGCGCTATTTCCTGGCCTTGGCAGACTTACAGGCCGGCCAGCCAAAAAGTGCCTATGATGCGTGGCTGGCACTTTATAAGGAGCTGCCGGCTGACAGCGATAATAGAGTCGCCCTTGCCGAACAGATCCGTCGGGTCGCACAACAAATCGGCGTGGACCCGGCAAGTGATCTAGCGGATGCCGGACCGGCCAATCGCCCTGCAACATCCTCTGCGACATCCTCTGCGCCAAAGTCTGATGCGGCACCTGGACCTGACCGCGCTGCCATGGCCGCCGCAGCTGAATTATCACCTGCTGAGCGCCAGGAATTCATCCAATCCATGGTCCAGCGCTTAGCAGATCGCCTGAAAGATGACCCGGATGACTTTTCGGGCTGGATGCGTTTGGGCAAAGCCTATGGCGTGCTAGGTAAAACACCGCAATCAGCAGATGCGTATGGCCATGCGGCCTCCTTGCGGCCAAATGATCCCGGTCCATTGAACGCCCAGGTGATGGCTCTGATACAAGACGCCTCGTCGGAGCAAATTTTACCAATTGCGACCCTGGACATATTTCGAAAACTGGAGAAATTGCAGCCGCGCAACCCGCGCGCCCTGTGGTTCTTAGGCATGGCAGATGCAGATGCGGGCCGTTCGAAGGCCGCCCTGGAACGCTGGCAACGTTTGCACGACCAACTGCCTAAGGGCAGCAAGGAACGTGAAAACATTCGAACTGCAATCGATGGTTTGGGAGCCGCCAAATAGGCTGTTTGGATAACAGTTTACAATTCCTTAAATGAATCGATGCTAGGCTAATACTTCAATACGATGTGGTGGCCCAAAAGGCACATCACCAGGAGGGAAATCGAAAAGGCATACCGTCGGCGACGGCGGGACGCAAAGTCACCGGTCTGAGTATTTCAGATAGCGGGGCCGCCGAAGGGAAATACGCTAATGTCGACGGAAATGCCTGTATCGCTGCGCGCGATGATTGTTGATGATCAGCGCACAATGCGCTCAATTGTTCGTACACTATTGTCCCAAGTGGGAATTACCGATGTCATCGAAGCCGCTGATGGCGCGGAAGCGTATGCGAAGCTCGAGATGCCAGGCGAAACACCCCCCGATATTGTGATCTGCGATTTGCATATGAAGGATGGCGACGGGATGGCATTTTGCAACAAGCTGCGCCGTCACAAAAATGCTGACTTGGCACAGATCCCCGTTCTCATTCTAACCGGTGATAGCGACGGCCTATTGCACGAGGTCGCGATGCAGATTGGCGCTGCTAAAGTATTGACCAAGCCTATATCCGCCCCTGATCTGGGGCGAGAGATCAGCCAGGCAGTGGGTTTCGCTGCCTAAATAAAACTCCGTTTAGTGGAACGCCCCACCGATCAGATCCCGGGCGATGATAAGCCGCTGGATCTCATTCGGCCCTTCGCCAATCCGACGTATTCTCATTTCACGGAACCAGCGTTCAAAGGGAAAATCCTTTGTTACGCCATAGCCGCCGTGAATTTGCATGGCGCGGTCGACCACCCTGCCGCCCGCTTCCGTCGCCGCTATTTTTGCCATTGCCGCTTCAGTACGAAACGCCTCTCCCTTATCTGCTTTGTGAGCTGCCGCCAATGTTAGCCAGCGCGCCGTGCGAATATCCAATTCATTGTCGATCAACATATTCTGGACCGTCTGGCGCGTTGCCAGAAGATCGCCAAACGTCTCTCTGACCTTTACGTACGCGACGGCCATATCCTGGGCCCGCATGGCCACGCCAAGGCAGGCTGCTGCATAAGGTATGCGGTTACGGGTCAAACGCTCGTTCGCGATTGCGAAACCGCCATCTACACGACCAAGAATATTCTCCGCCGGGACCCGAAGATCTTCAAACTGCAGCTCCGTCGCGTAATGGGTAGAACGCAGGGTATGGACGATGCGCCGCACATGAAAGCCCGGCATATCCGTATCAACGATAAAACAGGTGACCCCGGCACGGCCCTTATCCGGGCTGGTCCGGGCAAAGACCAGGCCGAAATCCGCCCGGTCTGCGCCGGATATGAATATTTTTTGGCCATTAATAACCCATTCATCACCGTCTTTTACCGCACGGGTTTGAATGGCACGGGCCGGATCACTGCCGCCCGACGGCTCCGTCAGGCCAAAAAAGCCACGCTTTTCCCCCCGCAACGTGGGCAGCAAATAGCGCTCCTTCTGATCATCATTGGCATCATAAAGCTGCGCCAACCCCATGCTACCAAAAGTGCCGTAGCAGGGTGCATATAGGCCGGCACGATGTTGGGACATTTCCATGGCCAGCAAAGTCCGGGTCATCACATCCAGGCCCGCACCGCCGAATTCTTCCGGCACATCCATTTGATAGAGGCCCATGCCAGTCGTGATACCGACCAGTCGTTCATGGTCCTCAGCCGTCAGTTCGCTCGCATCCGGGTCCAAATCGGCCTCAAGTGGGTCGATTTCCTGTCGGACGAAGCGCCGCACCTGTTCGACCAACATCCGTTGTTCATCGGAAAGATCCAAATCCATCTGTCTATCTCCTAACTCAAACTCAGTTGGCCGATCCGTCGCGGTCGGTGATCATTATTCTCAGGCGGCAGGGCATTATGATCAGCCTTATGAACCTTCAATAATTCCTCCCATCGGCTAAGGTATTGTTGGTTTATTTCGACCCTGAAACGAAAACCTTCGCCGCGCTTTGCTAATTCATCCTGCAATATACCGCGCAACCCAAAAAGACTGCGTCCGCCAGCAAAGCCGATATAGAGGATTTCATCTGCATCGTTGGAAATCTGATAGACTCCAAGTTGGCCCAGCAGCTTTTTTGCATTAGTAGCATCTAGCGATTGCCACGGCTTTTCCATTCGTATGGACATTGTATCGACCTAATCCTTACTCACCACGAAAATTGGGCTTGCGTCGCTCCAACCTGGCTTTGACGCCTTCCAAGGCGTCCGCCGATGCCGCCACTTTGGCCACATCCGCGTTCAGGTCGTCATACGAGGTTGCCTCTCGGAAAGCCATTTGCCGAACCATCATAGCCTTCATACTACGAAGCGACATGGGCGCATTGGCGGACAATCGATCTATGATTTTCTGCGCCTCGGCATCAAGAGCATCGGGTGCTGCTACCCGCGCAATGAGGCCCAGTTCGTACATCCGGGTCGCCGGCAGTGGGTCACCCAACAAAAGGAATTCGCGCATGGCCACGGGCCCTGCGACTTCCATCAATTTTTTGGCCAGAAACCAGGTCGGTGCCAGGCCGATCTGGGCCAGGGACATGCCAAATATGGCGGTATCGGCCGCGACAACGAAATCACAATGGAGGGCCAGCTCGTTACCACCTGCGATGGCCGGGCCATGCACCACGGCGACTACGGGAAGGGGATAAACCTCAATCCGGCGCAACATAATTTCAATCGCACCGGGTTTGCCCAGGCCGGCGGCCTTTTGGCTCAAATCCATACCGGAACAAAATGATGGCCCGTTGGCGCGGATCACGGCGACCCGTTCATTGGGCCCAGGTTCATCGGGGAAAGCAGCGCTCAAACCATCCAAAGTTTCCGGATCCAAAGCATTTCGTTTCTCCGGCCGGTTCAAGGTGATGGTCCGTACGGGGCCATCAATTTCCACAATAACCTTGCTCATGGGGTCGCTCCTACCTGTCGTTTTTTCTAGACTAATTATAGCGACTATAGCAAAGCTGACGCATAGGGCACCCTACCGCTGACATTTTGAACAAAAGAATGTGGAGCGCCCCGCCTGCACCAAGCGCTTAATCGGCTGGCTGCACTGAGTGCACGGCTCCCCCTCCCGCCCATAAACCGTGAATTCGTGCTGGAAATAGCCCAATTCCCCTGACGCCTGGACGTAGTCCCGCAGGGTGGAACCGCCCTTGGCAATCGCTTTGTTAAGGACATCGCGAATAACAGGCACCAAACGTTCGGCCCTGCGGCCGGCAACCGACGCGGCAAGGCGTCGCGGTGAAATACCGGCGTGAAACAACGCCTCACAAACATAGATATTACCCAAACCGGCAACAATTTTTTGATCCAGCAAGGCGGATTTGATAGGCGTACGCCGGCCCCGCAGGGCATCAGACAGGACCACACTGTTAAATTCATTGCCCAAAGGCTCAGGCCCAATATCCCGTAACAGGCGGTGGAGGTTCAGGTCTTTTGCCAAGACCAAATCCATCATGCCAAAACGGCGATGATCCTGATAGACGACCGTGTGCCCACCATCTGTTTCCAACAATACATGATCATGTTTCGCAGGCTCAGGGGCCAGACCATCGTGGATAAACATCCGCCCCGACATGCCCAGGTGGGTCATCCAAATCCAACCATCATCCAGATCGGCCAGGATGAACTTCGCCCGACGGTAAAGGCGCACAACAGTACGCCCTTCTAATCGAGCGGCAAAATTATCAGGCAACGGCCAGCGCAATGTATCACGGCGTTGGGTGACCTTGGTCAAACGCTGCCCCACAAGGGGTGCTTCAAGGCCACGGCAAACAGTTTCAACTTCAGGGAGTTCAGGCATAGTCAATTAGTAGCCGATCTTTCCCAGATATGCCAAGCGCCACTGCCAAGCGTTCAACGAAATATGCTATAAAGTATTCAAAATGATTGAACTGTGGAGAGACCCTGTCATGGCACCAGGCGCCAACACCGATTTCGGGTACGAGTCCGTTCCCTGGGGCGAAAAAGCATCCCGTGTGCGCGACGTGTTTGATTCTGTTGCCGGACGGTACGATGTGATGAATGACCTGATGTCAGGTGGCATGCATCGCCTGTGGAAGGCTGCGTACATCACATGGCTGCGGCCTAGAGCGGATATGCATTTGTTGGATCTAGCGGGGGGTACCGGGGACATTGCCTTTCGGTTTCTGGATGCAGGCGGCGGCAGGGTCACTGTGGCGGACATCAATCAAGAAATGTTGTTGGTTGGCAAGAAACGCGCACAGGGCCGTCGCATCGACAGTGCCATTGAATGGCTCTGCGCGAATGGGGAGGACCTGCCTATTCCCGATGCATCAATTGATGCGGTCACCTGTGCCTTTGGCATTCGGAATATGACCGATAAACCAAAAGCGCTGGCAGAGATGCGACGTGTCCTAAAGCCAGGCGGTCGGTTCCTCTGCCTGGAGTTCTCACGTCTTGCTTTGCCGGGTTTAGAAGGTTTGTACGATAAATATTCGCTTGAGATTGTACCGCGTATCGGCCGCTTGGTAGCAGATGATGAGGCATCTTATCGATATCTGGCGGAAAGCATTCGCACATTTCCGGATCAGGATAAATTTGCCGCCATGATCGCGGATGCAGGCCTGGGCAACGTGGCCTATCGCAATCTATCTGGTGGCATCGCCGCCATGCACTCTGCCTGGCGGATTTGAGCGAAGCCTTCCGGAGGCAAAGTCTTAGCTCAGCCACAGCCTCTGTTCTGCTGCCCGCCGGCGTACCAGGCCAGGCAGGATACGACCACCGGCCCGTCGCCATTTTGGGAATTCAGCTGCGGCCCCGGTCATGTCGCCACGATTGGCCTTCATGCGCAGGGTTGAACGCTGCAAATTGCCAGCCCCCAGATTGTAGGTGAAGGATATCAGAGCGGAGAATTCATTTGATGTCAGGGGCTCGATAATCAATCGACGCACCGCGCGCTCGGTGTGCAGCAAAATTCTGAACAGCATAGCCTCGCCCTCAACCTGGGTAATTTTCCTATGCGCCATTGTAAGTCGATTTCGATCCAGGCCCCAGATGGAGCCGTAGCCTATTGTTGGGATGCCGATAGGATCCCAATAGGGCCGCGGGGACCAGCCCTCAAAACGCTTGATAATCGACAAACCTTCTTTGCTGGTATTCATATTCTTTGGAAACTTTTAAGGGCCCGGTGGCCGAACCAGAAACTCAAGATTGCCGCAAACAAAGCCCGGGTCTCGTCATCCCAGACCATGTCCAGGGTCTCTATCGTCACACCGTCAGAGCCGAAAATCAGATACATTGCAGTGGACTTAATAAAGACAAATTCCAGTACCAAGATATAGGTCACTACAGGGCGGACAGAGCCGCGTAGACCATCAACCCAAACGATGCCGACCTTTGGCTGGGCAGGTCATCCGGTTGGTCCAGGGGTAGAGCGCGTTTGCAGGTGATCGTCACTGCAGCAGCCCCTACTGCCCTGGGTGCTGTCGAATAAGTGACGTTGCCACCCGTATCAGAGCCGACGCCCGAAACTGAAAATCCCGTCGTAACCTCCGTTTCGTTCTCATAGATTTTTAGATGCGTCGCATCCAAAATTTTGAATGTATAGGGAAACAAAATTTGTCCCTCAGCCGCCGCATAGCGATCGACTGCCGTTGAAGCAGATAGCGTCATCTGCATCTCCTTTGCGCTCGTGTGCCCAACAGGCACGGTTATCCACACCCCAACCCAGGCTGGGACGCGGCTCCATAAACCAACCGAACGCCCTTAACGGACGCTGGGTCGGCAAATTCAATTTTTCAGATTTCGTTCGGGCTCTCAGCGTCGGCGCAACCCACCGCCACAAGCGGTGTGGCGGCAGCGTAGAGGTAGGCGGCGCCTTTGTTTTGTTCGGCCAGGGTCACCGCCATGATCAAGCAGTGCGTCCATATGGGTGAACAGCCTCGGCGCGCGGCTCTTTTTGCGGCGTCGGCCTTCAGGTCCGGCGAAGGGGTCGATAACGTGATCCCTGCCAACCATTTCAAACTTGTTGTCTGCTTGCATCAAATAGTCGGTGGCGAAGGGATCATCTTCCCAATCCATGCCTTCGTCCGGTTTGCCGTTGGCAAATATGTCGATCATTTTTGTGGTTCCTGTCTGTGTTAAGTATGGGGAATGCCGTGTGTCGCCGAAGGCGAAAGGACCCAAAACAACGCCCAAACGAAATGGGGCCCAGCGCGATTGCTCGCGCGGGCCCTGTTCTGAGGCATTCGATTATTTGCAGAAATTTGACACAAAAAAAGCGCCCAAAATAGCGGGGGCGCTTGATTGTGAAGCGGTGCCGAATTTGAACGGCACGATTTCAGTTTGGAAATACTACACTATACAAATTGAAATTGCAATTAAAATCTGCATTAAACGCCTGAAACACAGGCGTTTTTAGTGCGCCTTAGGCTATCAGTTGCCGAATACGTCCTCGGCGCTGGGGGCTGCTTCCTCTGTCTCGGCGTCAGGCTCCGGCGTTTCGCCGAAGATATTGTCGGCAGAGGGTTCTACTGCTGGCTCCGGGGCAGGTTCCGGTGCTGGCTCAAGAACAGAGGCCGGCTCAAGAACCGCCGCTGGTGCCATTTCGGCCGCGGTGGCTTCCAGTTCGGCGTCCGCATCATCCGCTTGGGCTGAGGGCTGGCCGGCGGCTTCTGCCGCACTTAAGTTCGCAGCACGTTTTTTGGCCAGTTCCTTGTCTATCTTGGCTTGTTGTTTTTCCAACTTGGCCTGAGCCTTTTGCACGGCACCATCGAGATCAACCTGAGAGCTTAACCCCAGGGTCACCGGATCCTGCGGCGTGATGTTGGAGATATTCCAATGGGTCCGATCCCGCACAGCGGCGATGGTCTGCTTGGTGGTGCCCACCAGCTTGGAGACCTGGGCATCCGTCAATTCGGGATGATACCGCACCAACCATGCAATGGCGTTGGGGCGGTCCTGACGTCGGGATAGCGGCGTGTAACGAGGGCCCTTGCTGCGCCGTTGGGTCTCCCGCAGGCGGGCGTCAGAGCGGCGTAAACGTTGGGCGGCGTCAGAGGCACAACGATCGATTTCATCCTGGGTCAACTGGCCGGTCGCAATGGGATCCACAGCCTTGATCCCCATAGCGACTTCGCCATCGGCTATGCCCTGTACTTCGAGGGCATGCAAATTACAAAATGTCGCGATCTGATCAAAGGTCAGCATGGTGTTGTCAACCAACCACACGGCCGTTGCTTTGGGCATCAATACTTCGGTCATACCTATGACTCCTGAATGCGGCGACCCGAATTCCTGCCACGCCATATAGCTGCGTTATTGTGGCGTTATTTTGGCGTTCTGTGGACCGGTCGCGCTCTTCGTAATAATTCAATTAACCTCTATATAACGTGCTGGCGCTATAGCGCAAATAACCAGTGCGAAATACTGGCATAATTTGCGCTGCAGCTAGAACATTAAAATAGACGGAACAATCCTGGATCGGGCCTGGATCAGGCCAATAGGGCAGCCAATACGGCACCGGGGCCTAAACCGTCAAGACAATCTTGCCAATATGTTCGCTGCCTTCCATGCGGGTGTGGGCACCAGCGGCATCCGTTAAGGCAAATGACTGATCCATAACAGGGCGAACCGTGCCCTGTTCAAGCAAGGGCCAGACCTGTTCCCGCAGCTCATCCGCAATCACGGCCTTTTGTGCCACGGTACGCGGCCGCAGGGTCGAACCCGTGACCGTCAGGCGCTTCATCATGATCGGCAGGATGTTAAAGTCAGGCACTTTCGGGCCGTGCAAGGTGGCGATCTGCACCAAACGGCCTTCAACAGCCAAAGACGCAATGTTGGGAATAAAATAATCCCCGCCCACCATGTCCAGGATCAGGTCGACGCCTTCACCCCCCGTGACCTCCGCTATGACAGCGGCGAAATCCTCATCACGATAATTGATCCCGCGTTCAGCCCCCAATTCCTCACAGGCCCGGCATTTTGCATCACTGCCAGCCGTCGCGAAAACCCGGGCGCCAAAGGCGCGAGCCAGCTGGATCGCCGTTGTGCCGATACCGGAGGAACCGCCATGGATCAGAATGCTTTCGCCACCCTGCAGGCCGCCCCGTTGAAAGACATTGGTCCAGACGGTAAAGAACGTCTCTGGCAGTGCTGCGGCCTCTGCCATGGAAAGGTTACCCGGCACCGGCAGACACAGAACCGATGGGGCGACGCAATATTCCGCATAGCCGCCACCCGCGACCAAGGCGCAAACTTTATCACCAACCGCAATGACATCGACACCGGGGCCAATAGCGACCACCTCACCCGCGACCTCCAGTCCCGGAATATCCGATGCACCGGGGGGCGGTGGATAATTCCCAGTCCGCTGCATAATGTCGGGACGATTGATCCCGGCTGCGGCAACCTTGATCAAAACCTCACCATGGCCCGGCGTGGGCATCGGCCTGGTGCCAGGTTGCAGCCCTTCAGGCGGGCCAAAGGTCGCAATTTCAATAGCTGTCATAGATTTAGGCAAGGAGGCAGGCTGGGTGGTCATATGTGTTCTCATTTGTTTGCAGATAGATCAAACTATTGGTCTAATATCATATCTGATACTTGGCAATGGCGCGAGGCTATGATGGATACGGATGATCTGGAACCGCCAAAAATTTCGGCTGATAAGCCTGACCTGGAATTGATGTCCCTTGAACAGCTGGAAGACCGCATCCTGGCATTGGAGGGGGAAATCGCCCGAATGCACGTAGCCATCGCCGGCAAGCAGACCGCGCGCGGCGCTGCCGACGCGGTCTTCAAGGTTTAGAGCGGAAAACCCCCTTCAGGCTTCCTAAGGCTTCTTTGTTGGACGGGGCGGCTTTGACCGCGGGACAGGCGGCGAATTGGGCTTCGCATCTACGGGTGTGACATCGATCGCAGGCCGTTCCTCGGGATCCGCCATTTCCGGCTGATCTTCCATTGATGCGGGCGTGGCCGATTGTTGTTCGTCACCAGTTTCCGCCCCAAGTTCGTCTTCATCCAAGTCGGGCTGCCCATTGGCATCCGGTTTCGCGGCTGGTTCCGCTTTCGGTTCCGGTTCGGGATTAGGCTCGGGTTTAGGCTCGGGCTCGGACTTTGGCGCAGCTTTTGGTTCCGGTGCCGGCGCTGCATCATCCAACGCTTTTCTCGACGGCTTTGCGGCCTCGGCCTTCTCCGTCCCCGGCTCCGGCTTTTGCCATTTCTTGCGCAAGGCAGCACAATGATCCTTGGCATCGGCGCGGGGCGTGAACCAAACATAATCGAACGGCATAACGGGAGCGGAAAAATTCTCCGCATAGTCGTCGGGGTCCAGAACGCCATCCTGGACTTCCACGAAGGCCACCGTCGTAACTTTAACATTCGGTTGATGGCGGATCAGAAACAGGGGCACACCGATGTCTTTGCGCACATGGCCATCACCGGCGATAAGCAGTGCCCCATCATCAAGGCCGCCGGTCAGCATATGCTCGGCAAAGACGGCGTCTCTGGCGCGCTGAACATTAAACAACGGCCCCAGGGCGGATTGGGGCATCAATTCGCAATGGCCGATATACAATTGGTCAATACTGCGCTGGCGAAGTTTTTTCGGGAAGGGTGCCAACAGCCCCAGGCGACGTCGGCGTCGGGCAAATTCAAATGAAGGCTTGCCCCGCGCTATCGAGCGAATAGCTGATTTTGACAAACTGGCCGCATACATGGGCAAATGCGCAGCCATTGCCTCGTGTGCGACCGGTTTGTATATGCTCCAGGCCGGCCAACCGCTGATATCCCAACCAAGAACAGCGCCCAAAGCGTCCGCATCCTTTGCGTAGCGCGCCCAGGACTCGTCCAGAATATACTGTTTGGATTCGGGGATCATCTCCCAAACGATCGAGGGCCGGCGACCAAGGGTTGCCAGCATTTTGATAAGGCGCGCCTGCAGAATGTGATGATCCGGGTTATCGTGCTTTTCCCCCAGCAGGATAAAGGCCGATCTGATCAAGACTTCCGCTAGCTCATCCTGCTCAATAAATTGACCGCTGGAGGGGTGCCAGATACGGCCCACGAGGTGATGTTTTTGAAACAACGGTGATTGCCACACCGGCTTCTTGTCGGATAGCGCCGTCAGCGCCGCCACACTGGACAATGATAATGAGGTTGGTAATTTTTCTTCTACCCAGCCGCAACCGGCCAGCATTAGCAAAAACAGGATGCAGAGTACGCGAATGGGAACGAGAGTGGCAACGCGTGCAGAGGTTTTCATAGGCAGGGACACGCCCCAACAATTTTGGTTGCAGTCTTGTCTGGACGCAAGAATATGGGTGCGAAGCATTGCATGCGGACATTATCCCTCATCTGTCAAAATTCTCCAATCAATTGCCTTGCACATTTCCGCATAAAAAAATTAGCCATAACTGCACGGCATTATCTTTTTATTAATACATCGTGGTTAATGTACACGGTGATGACACACACACCCTGTCATCCATCGGATTGGATTATTCCAGTCTGTTGACGCCTCCCTGTTGACTCGGAGCCGCCCCACATATGGGCGGCTCTTTTTTTGTCTTGAGCCGGGCAAATATGCGATGGGCCATTGGCTATCGGCCCTGAAATCCGGGCCGTTTAAGTTTGGGGGCGGAATTTCCCGTTCCGAATTTATCATAACATATAGATTTCCCGCTTGACCTAGGTCAGTCAGGGAACATAGAGTCCCCTTCCTACAGACGCGAGTCTGACAGGTTGAGGCAAAAAATAAAAAAAGCCCGGGGGGTCGTCGATAAGACGATCCCCCTTTTTGTGCGCCCCACAAAATATTCGAAAAGCATTCGAAAAACATTCTGGCAAATTTCGGTTCAATATTCAGCTCTGCGTTCGCCCTCATGGAAAGCCTTTGGCGATCCGGGTGATCTGTTTCATTCTACGGCCAACCTGTGCCCTTGTTTGGGGACGACCAAAAACTTTGAAATTGGAGGACGGCATGAAAGTTGGATTTGTTGGATTGGGTATTATGGGCGCACCCATGGCGGGGCATCTGCAAAAGGGCGGTCATGATCTTTTCCTCCACGATCTTGCGCCAGATTTACCCAAGTCTCTGCTCGATGCCGGTGCCATAGTCTGTGATAGCGGCAAGGCGGTGGCTGAGGCCGCCGATGTTGTCATCCTGATGGTACCTGATACGCCTGACGTGGAAGCCGCCCTTTTCGGCCCCAATGGTGTCGCGGAAGGTTTGCAGTCGGGGCAATTACTGATCGATATGAGCTCCATTTCCCCCACCGCCACGACGAAATTTGCCGCCCGGATCAATGACCTGGGCTGCCTCTACCTTGATGCCCCTGTATCGGGCGGTAGCATAGGGGCGATAAATGCCAAGCTGACGATCATGGTTGGTGGGCCGGAAACAGCATTTGAGCGCGCCATGCCGCTGTTTGAACTTATGGGCGGCACGGTGACCTTGATCGGCACCCGCAATGGCGACGGGCAGGTTTGCAAGGCCGCCAATCAAATCATCGTTGGCGTCACCGTTCAGGCGGTGGCAGAGGCATTGGTACTGGCGACCAAGGCCGGTGCCGACCCGGCCAAGGTACGTCAGGCATTGATGGGGGGTGCTGCGTCTTCGATAATCCTGGAAAATCATGGCGGCCGCATGTTGGATGGTAATTTTGAGCCGGGCTTCCGCGCCGAATTACAGCAAAAGGATCTAAATGTCGCACTCTCCGCCGCACGGGATCTGGGCGTTGTCCTGCCTCTTGCTGCGACGGCGGAGAGCCTTTACAACGCCCTGAACGCACGCGGTAAGGCAAAAGCCGATCACAGCGCCGTGGTCACGGTGTTGGAAGACCTCGCCAACGTCTCGGTCGGTCCACGGGACGGGAGTGCATCATGAGCGAGGGGACAAAAAGCAATTCCATTCCCAATTCCATCACCGGTCGCAGTGCCTTTCTGGCCCTGTTAAAGGACGAAGGCGTCACCAAGCTGTTTGGCAATCCCGGCACCACGGAACTGCCCATCATGCACGCGATGACGGAACAAACGGATATCGGCTATGTTCTTGGCCTACAGGAATCCATCGTTGTCGGCATGGCCGATGGCTATGCCAGGGCATCGGGCAAGATTGCCGCCGTCAATGTGCATGTGGCACCGGGCCTGGGCAATGCCATGGGCGCCCTTTACACGGCGAATTTTTCCGGCTCCCCCCTGATCATCACCGCAGGTCAGCAGGAACAGGGCCACGGCTTGATGGAACCATTGCTGTATGCGCCCCTGGTGCCGATCGCAGCGCCAATGGTGAAGTGGGCGGTGGAGGTCACCCGGATAGAGGACCTGCCCCGCATCATGCGCCGTGCCGCCAAAGTGGCGCTGACACCGCCGACGGGCCCGGTATTTATTTCCCTGCCCGGCGATATCCTGAATATGGAAGCCGCCATTGATATGGGTGAGAGCACCCGCGTGAATACCGCCATGCGGCCATCCGATGCCGGGCTTGAACAACTAGCGGCCCGGTTGTTACAGGCGCAAAATCCGGTGATCATCGCTGGGCATGAGATCATTGCCTCCGATGCGTTTGAGGAAGCCGACCAATTTGCTGAAATGCTGGGCGCGCCGGTCTATCAGCAAACGGTCAATGACGGGGCGCATTTCCCATCAGAACATCCCGCCTTTATGGGCAGCCTGAACAGAGACCAGGAATATGTCCGTGGCAAACTGGCACCCCATGATCTGGTGATTTGCCTGGGCGCTGATTTGTTACGTATGTCGGTCTACAGCCCGGTCGATCCCTTGCCGAACGATCTGGCGGTTATCCAAATCGGCCAGCGGGATTGGGAGATGGGCAAGAACCATCCGGTCGAGATGGCCTTGCGCGCTGACGTTAAGGAGACTGTAGCTGCGCTGCTGCCAGTTCTGGCAGCCCGTGGCGGCCAGAATTTGAAAGACCGCGCCCAAGCATCCATGGACGATCTGTCGACGCGGAACTGGACCGTGCAGCGGGCGCAAGCCAAGGCGGATGTCGCAAAAATGGCCGATGCCAGCCCGATAGACCGGGACTGGTTGATGTCGTCCTTGGTGGATTTACTGCCCCGTGATGGCATCGTTGTTGATGAGGGCCTCACCTCTGCCCGCAGCCTGTTGAAATTCCTGGCCATCCGGGACCGCTATAGCTATTTCGGCAACGCATCGGGCGGCATTGGTTGGGGCATCGCGGCCGCCCTGGGCATTCAAATCGCCCATCCTGACCGCCGGGTTGTCGCCATCCTTGGGGATGGCAGTTCCATGTATTCCATTCAGGCATTGTGGACGGCGGCACATCTCAAATTGCCGATTACATTCGTGATCGCCAATAACGGCGGCTATCGCATCATCAAAGAGAGGCTGTTGGCCTTCCACGGCAACGATACGTTTATTGCTATGGACTTCAAAGATCCCAGCATCGAATTTGCCGACTTGGCCCGTTCCCTCGGCGTGAAGGCGGAGCGTATTGAGACCGCCGGCGCGTTCGAGACAGCTTTTCAGGCCGCAGACAAAAGGGATGGCCCGGTGTTGTTGGAAGTTATGGTTGATGGCGGCGAAACGAAACGGGACTAGCGGCCACCTTGTGCGCTGCTTTGATAGTCACGTGCGAAGCGCCGCGCCTTGGCGATTTCTGCGCGGGTTGGCTCAGCCGCTTTTGGTGTTTCGATCCGTCTGACGATGGATTTTTGCGGTTTGGGTACAAATGCGGGGCCGGTTCGGCCACTGGCCATGAAGAACCAGGCCCGCGAGCGGCGTAGATCACGGGGTATCATTCGGCCATCCCGGAAAGCTGCACCAAGGGCGTACTGGGCATCGATATTGCCTTGCACGGCTGCCCTGCGCCACCAATTCATCATATGATCTGTGTTTTGCTCCACGCCCACGCCGCGCATATACAAATTGCCAATCCAGAATTGCGCGATGCTGTGGCCTTGTTGGGCTGCCCGCTCGAACCAAGCGGCGGCCTCAACCGAATCCTGCCGCATCCCTCTACCAGTGGCTAAATAGGCAGCCAGTTGATGCTGTGCGCCCGAGGAACCTTGTTCGGCGCGAATACGTAAAATCGCCAAACGGTCGAATTCAGCTTGGCCTTGGCCCCGCCCCCGACCTTCTAGGGACGCCAAAACGTCTATCGCCGGTTCAACCGCACCCGAAGGCCGATCAGCTAAACTCACACTGGGTCTGCTGACAGCTAAAACGGCTGTCATTACGATAGCGAATTGTATCGCCATACCTATACGCTTCAGCATAAACATGCTGCGTACTTACCCTCGTGCCCTACTACTTCTCTCTATGAATGAGTTAAGGGCAAATTCATTAAAAAAGGCTTATTTCTGCGCTGAATTCGTTTACGACCACGCGACCAACGCCCATCCCAGGCAATGATCACCAGCCTGGTGGGTGCAATTTGTGCCAATCGCTGGCCCGTTCATAGGCCGTGCCGGCTTGCACCAGCAAAGGTTCGCTGAGGGCGTGGCCAACAAATTGCAAAGACAACGGCAGGCCATCGTCAGACAAGCCACAGGGCAGAGAAATCGTTGGTAAACCAGCATAATCCATGGGTACGGTAAAGCGGGTTTGCCAGGGATCTCGGTCTTTGGGTACGGGGCCATAGGCCACTTCAGGCGTCATTGGATAAGCTGCGCGCGCCGTTGAAGGGCAGGCCAGAACATCTACCTCTGCCATAGTTTGGCGCAAAGCACCCACGCAGGCAGCGCGCAGATTGTTCGCCTGGGCGTAATCGGCAGCGCTATGCCGGTGCCCCTGCTCCAGCCAGCCGCGGAACCAAGGGCCGTATTCGTCCGACCGGGCGGGATAGGTGGCCCGATGGGCGTCTGCCGCCTCCGCCGTGCACAATATGGTCCAGGCGGGCAGATATTCGCGCAAACGTTCCGGCATCGAAACTTCGATGATCTCGGCCCCTAAGCCAGCCATAACCTCGATCGCCGCAACAACTGCTGCAGCATAGTCAGGTGCCATGTCCTGGGTGGCATAGGCTTCATCCCAGCCGATGCGTAGACCTTTAACTTTTGCGTCCCGGGCGGCATCCAGGCCTGCCAGCATATCCGGCACCGGGGCAACAAGGGAGGTGGGATCCTCCGGGTCATGGCCCGCCATGGCCTGCAATACAATGCCCGCATCCGCGCAGGAGCGTGTGAGAGGCCCCACATGATCAAGGGATTGCGCCAAATCCAACACACCATGGCGGCTGACCCGCCCCCAGGTTGGTTTCAGCCCCACAGTGCCGCAAACAGCCGCAGGATGCCGGATGGAGCCGCCGGTATCACTACCCAATGTGGCAAAGGCCAAACCAGCTGCCGTCGCAGCACCTGAGCCTGAGGAAGAAGCGCCGGACCAATGGCTTTCCTTCCAAGGGTTTTCCGGCACATCAAAGGCGGGATTATAGCCAGCCATGGCACCCTCGGTCAGATTCAGCTTACCCAACAAAACAGCGCCCGCATCCCGCAATCGCTGCACCACAGTGGCATCATAGTCGGGGATATGATCGGCCAGCACCGCCAACCCACCCATGGTTCGGGTCCCTTTTGTAAAACAAAGGTCTTTCACCGCAATGGGAATACCATGCAGCGGGCCGCGATAGTTACCGACTGCAATCTCCGCCTCCGCCGCCTTTGCCTCCGCCAGGGCCTGGTCCGCCATCACCGTCGCATAGGATTTTAAACGTCCATCCAGCGCCTCTATCCGCGCCAACATCACCTCCGTCAGCGCGACGGGCGACAGATCACCGGATTTGATCCGTACGGAGAGTTCAAGAATGGTCTGATAATGCAATTCGTCGCTCATGGCTTGGCGCCTCATTTTTTGTTGTTTGTTGCAAAGTCTCGATTTAGCAACGCACGCATTTACTCCAGCAAAGTAGAGACCTCTCCGCGCACGCGTGTTTGCCGCATGTAGCGGCGATATTTGTCCGCATCGTAGCCGGAACCACGATGGAGCAGGCAGCGATTGTCCCAGATAACCAGGTCCTCTGGCTGCCATTGGTGGCTATAGGCGTGTGCGGGCTGCGTTGCCCGGGCTTGAAGATCGTCCAGCAAGGCGCGGGCCTCGGCCTCCGCCATATCCTGGATTGTCTTGGCGTGGGAGCCGAGATAGTAGTTCTTGGCCCCCGTTCTGGGGTTTAAGCGCACCAATTTTTGCGCCACGGGCGGCAGGGAGGCGGAGAGCGAGGGACTGACCGCGTCAGGGGCCACTTTGGAGCGGGAATAGGTATAGTCGTGGATGGCCCGTAAGGGTTCGATACGGGCCTGGGTTTCGGCATCAAGGCGACCATGCGCCGCACGCAGGCTAACAAATTCCGTGGCCCCGCCTTCATCGGGCACTTCGTAGACGCACATAATGGACAGGCGTGACGGCACCTCGCGGAATGAGCTGTCGGAATGCCACATATTGTTACCGGTGAGGAAAACCGTTTTTTTATTCTGATTGCCCAATTTCGTGCCATCGGGCTGTACATTGCCGATCGTCCCGAAATAGACAATTTTGCCGCTTTCGCCTTTCGCCACGTGGCCTTCCTCTGCCTCGCCCAACGCCTTGGTAAAGGCCAGCTGTCGACCATCATCGAAGGGCTGATGGGGGAAATGCAGCAATGAATAGTCGTCAATGGCCGCCTGAATTTCCTCAACCGCCGCAGCTGACAAAGGTGCAGCCAAATCGATGCCGGTGATCCGGGCACCAAAATCTTCATGGAGCGGTTCAATATCGAATAAGGCCATAAGGCTCCCTCACATCCGGTTTTGGGTCTTTGCGCCATCATATGAG
>JAPKBD010000431.1 GCA_028824965.1 Alphaproteobacteria bacterium
ATATCGGCAACATGGCGCGGCGGATGTCGAACGACAAATTCCTCTCCACGCCCCATGGGGTCATCGTCGACGGCGCAACGGACCGCTATTCCCTGGCTTATTTTCACAGCCCAAATCCATACCGGATGATCCGTGTCGCGGCGTCTTGTATGGATGAGGGCAAGCAGCCGAAGTATGAGCCGCGCCTGTATGCGGACCTGATGAAGGAATTCTACAGTGCAAATTATTTTCATCAAAAGGACCACAAAACGGTCGAGATGAAGAACCAGTACGATTAGCCGATCAATATTTTTGGGGAGACGTAGTCATGGATTTAGGTATTCAGGGGCGCAATGCGATTGTCTGTGCGTCATCACGGGGGCTGGGCAGGGGTTGCGCCATGTCGTTGGCACAAAACGGCGTCAACGTTGTGATCAATGGCCGGGACGAGGCTGTGACAATGGCGACGGCGGATGAAATTCGCGCCGCATCGGATGTGGACGTCACCCCGGTGATCGCCGATGTCTCAACTAAGGCTGGCCAGGCGGCTTTGCTGGCGGCTTGTCCACAGCCTGATATTTTGGTCAATAACAACGGTGGTCCGCCGTTTCGTGATTTTCGGGAGCTGACACGAGAGGACATGCTGGAAGGCGTGACGATGAATTTCGCCACGCCCATCGAATTGGTTCAGGCCGTCATTGATCCAATGGTGGCCCAGGGCTTTGGCCGTATCGTCAACATCACCTCCGTCTCCGTTATGAAGCCGGTATTTGGTTTGGATTTATCCTCCGGCGCACGGGCGGGGCTGACGGCGTTTCTGGCGGGCGTTGCGCGCTCCGTCGCGCAAAACAACGTCACCATCAACCACATCCTGCCGGGCTATATCGACACCGACCGCCTGCGCGGCGGCCTGGCCTATAATTCCCAGCAGAACAATATTTCCGTCGAACAGGCTGCAGATAACCAAGCCGCCCAAGTGCCCGCCAAACGCTTCGGGAACCCAGAAGAATTCGGCGAAGCCTGCGCCTTCCTGTGCAGCGCCCAGGCCGGCTATATTACCGGGCAAAGCCTGTTGATCGACGGCGGTCTGTATGAGAGTAATTTTTAGGCAGAATTTGTTGGCTCGAGTGTTATGCTCAGCGACGAATTTTCCCACCAACGAAGATGGATATTATGACCGTATTTGACCTTTCCGTGACCGATGATCTTCTTTCCACCACCCGTGCTGTGCGTAAGCGTTTGGATTTGGAGCGTGCGGTGCCGGCTGACGTCATCAATGAGTGCCTGGATCTATCGCAACAGGCCCCAACCGGTTCGAACAAACAGGGCTGGACATGGGTTGTGGTGACGGATGGGGACAAGCGCGCTGCGTTGGGGGAGATGTATCATCGCGGTGCCATGGCCTATTTGAACCAGGCGGAAAAGGATGCAGCAGAGATGGATGATGCGGGGCAGACCTCCCGTGTGATCGATTCAGCATTGTACTTGGCCGATAAAATGAAGGACGTGCCGGTCCTTGTCATTCCCTGCATTAATGTGGGGCACATGCCCGCCAACCCACCGCGGGCTGCCTGGGCAGGCGTTATGGGCTCTATCATGCCGGCGGTGTGGAGCTTTCAATTGGCCTTGCGCGCCCGTGGCCTGGGTTCGGTTCTGACCACATTGCACCTGGCCCATGAGAAAGAGGCCGCGGAACTGTTGGGTATTCCTGACGATTATATGCAGGTGGCTCTATTGCCCGTAGCCTACACAAAAGGCACTGATTTCCAGCGGGCCAAGCGCCCTCCGATTTCAGAGATCACCCACTGGAACCAGTGGTAGGGACCTAAAGTTAGGTAGCGGTTTCGGCGGTTGCAGGGACGACCCTGCGCCGCCGACGCCACCCCACGATACCCAAAAGCCCGAGGCCCGTACCAAACAGGGGTAGGGCGGCTGGAACCGGGACTGCGACGTCATAGCCCATCAAATCCAGGGCCCGGATATCTGCCAGACTGGGCGCGTCAATGACTTGTCCAGCGGCAAGTGTGGGGTCCATGATGCCAAGCAATTCAACACCGGGGAAACTGCCGTCCAGCCAATGGCTGGCTTGATTGCCGTCGCCCGTAAACCTGCCCGTCGATAGTGCGAATGCATCGTCCCCATCTGCGAAAACAGTCATTCCACCGGGTAGTAGGCTGCGTGTGGCTGTTGCAAACTCTGCATCTGATGACGGCGCATCAGCCGCTTCAAAACGAAACAGATCGAATATATGGGTTGAGACCACACCTGAGTCGTTTGGGTCGTTTTCGTTTAGTCGTGCATCCACTTCATCGACGACCGATACAAAACCCAGCGCATGGCCAAGTTCGTGCAATGCGACTGTCTCAAAATCAATAGTGCCGCCGGTGATGCCATTAGAATTGTTATAATCGAAAGCAAAACCGTCGGAAAAAGTGATGAATGCATCCGTGATGCCGTATTTAGTTGTGAGCGTTTGTGCTTCGCTGAACCCGAGCGCTTTGAAATTTGCCCTGGTCGCGGTGAGAAAGTTTTCCAGGGAAAAACCCCCAGGCAAAAATGCGCCAAAATCGCCAGCATCCGGCAAAAAAGCCACAACACCGTTGCTGGCTTCATTCTCAGCATCCGCTATAACGACGTTGCGAACAGCGTTGAAATCAGCTTTCAGTTTTACGGAAAATGCAGAG
>JAPKBD010000432.1 GCA_028824965.1 Alphaproteobacteria bacterium
GGCCCCGAATTCCTCGACAAATCAAACCAGGCATGCGTTTTTCAGCAGCCTGTTAAAACATTTCGGATGATATAAAAGCGGACGCCGGGAACTTTCTCGGCTTTGCCCTTGGCTTGTGCGTCAGACATGGACCACCTCTACATTCCGTTCATCAATTTTGCGCCTATCCTTGCCGGGGGGAATTTCACGTTGATTGCGCAGACGGTCCGGACCGAAATATTTATTCGTGTGAACGAATTTGCGCGGCCGGTTGACCACCTGTAACAAGCGCTGGCCCAGGTTGACCACGGAAAATGGCTTCGCCAGCATTTCGGTCGCCCCCATGGCGCGGGCCTCGCGCACTTTTTCCCGGTCCGCATAACCTGTGACCATAACAAAGGGTATAAATCGATTTGGGCTTTCCTTGTGACGCCGCACCCAGCGCAGCAGCATCATGCCGTCAACCGGGCTCATCTGCCAGTTGGAGAAGATGATATCCACATTCTGCATCCCCGCCTTCATGGGGTCGGATTTCACCAACTGCATAAATTCAATGCCTTCGCCGCCGTCATCAACGGTCTTAACATTGCCCACCCCAATGGCCCGTAAAGAAGCGGACATCAGGGTCCGCAAATACGAGCTGTCATCGACAACGAGACAGGAAAATAGTCCAAAATCATAATCGGCCATGCCGGCCCTCCGCTCACAAGTTTAGGGCAGAGTGCCGGAAAATGGTTAATGACGGGTTATCTATCAACCATTCGTCGCGCCAGGTGTTTTTTGCTCACCCCACAGCTCGGCCGCCAGTTCTGTGCTGTAGTAGCCGCGTCGAAGATCCCGTTCGATCAGGGCCCGATCGCGCAGGCCGGCATCACCATAACCGCCGCCCCCAGGGGTCGAGACATGGATGACATCGCCTTCAACAACTTCAATGTCCTGGTCCTTGGATAAATGCGGCGGAATATAGGTGCCGTCCGCACGTTCCACCCGGACCAGGTTCACAGCGCCATCACTGCCACCCAGCGCGCCTTGTGGGCCATAGCGTCCGTGATCCATTACGAATGACGCCCGCCCCCAGCCTTGCCGGATCTGCAAAGCATAGTCGACACCGAAACCGCCGCGATGCTGTCCCGCACCACCCGAACCCTCCCGCAACGCGAACTCCTGAAACAATACGGGATAGCGTTGTTCCAAAACTTCGATGGGCTGCATGGTGGATATGCCGATGGTGGAACAACCGTTGGTGAGGCCATCACCTTGCAGGCTGCCGCCATAGCCGCCGCCCGTGAATAGATACATCACATAGGGTTTGTTACGCCGTTGGTCCATGCCGCCCAGGGCAAAGTTGCCGGACGTGCCCGCAGGTGCTGCAAACAGACGGTCAGGCAGGGCCGAGACAAGGGCGGCGAACACAGCCTCTGCTATACGCTGGCTGACCTCCGCCGCACAGCCTGACACCGGTCGGGGATATTCCGCATAGAGGAAGGTGCCAAAGGGATCACTGATATGCAGAGGCTCAAACGTGCCGGCATTAATGGGCACTTCGGGAAAGATGTGCTTCATCGCCAGATAAACGGAGGAGCGTGTGGTCGCGATCACCGAATTCATCGGTCCCTTACAGGGAGGTGAAGAATTGGAGAAATCGAAATGCAGATCGCCATCCCGTTTTTCAATAGACAGATCAATCTTCAACGGCTCATCCACCACGCCGTCTGAATCCACCCAACTCACGCCATGATATTGGCCATCCGCAATATGGGCGATGGACGCACGCATTTGTTTCGCCGCGCGTTGGCGCATTTCAACAATAGAGGCCTCCACCAAATCACGGCCATAACGATCCAGCAATGCCGTTAGCCGCCGCTCCCCCACCCACAGGGCGGCGACCTGGGCCTTGATATCGCCAATCGTTTCCCCCGCCACACGGATGTTGGAGAGGATGATCGCCTGGATTTCCTCATCCAATATACCGGCCTTGTACAATTTCACAGGCGGCAATCGCAGGCCTTCCTGTTCTACTTCGGTGGCGGAGGCAGAGAACCCGCCCGGCACCGCACCACCTGTGTCGCGCCAATGACCGGTGTTAGACAGCCAGCAAAATATCTCCCCCTTATAGAAAAACGGCATGGCCATGCGCACGTCCATTAAATGGGTACCGCCCAGATACGGATCATTGACGATATAGATATCGCCCGGCTGCAAATTTTTGGCGCGTTCGATCACCGTTCGGGTCGAGAATTGCATGGTGCCGACAAATATCGGCAGGCCAAGTTCGCCCTGGGCAATCAAGGCGCCGTCGTCGCGGTGATAAATACCGTCTGATCGATCCATCGCCTCGGCAATCACCGGACTGAAGGCGGCCCGTTGGAATGCCAGGTCCATTTCGTTGCAGACCTGGTTCAAACCATTTTGCAGCACCGCCAAGGTGACATGATCCAGCTGTGGTTTTATTCCTTCAACCATTTCCCATCACTCCCGAAATGCCGCCGGCACCTGGACGACGAGGTTGCCAACCTGATCCACCATCACCTCATTGCCCGGCTCAATAATTATCGTTGTATCCAATTGCTCCAACACCGCCGGGCCGTTGAACGTCGCCCCCAGGGGCAAGGCATCCCGCGCAATAATAGGAGTCTCCATCCAACCGCCTCCATTAATGGGATCACTTGGATCACGGG
>JAPKBD010000090.1 GCA_028824965.1 Alphaproteobacteria bacterium
CCGAATTCCTCGACAAATCAAACCAGGCATGCGTTTTTCAGCAGCCTGCTAAAGCTCCGGCATTTCGAGGCTAGGTAAATGCGGCTGAATGGCCGCCGCCATGGCCAGCAATTGGCCATCCCGTAGGGGCCGCGTAATCAATTGCAAACCCAGGGGCATGCCATCGGGCGATAAACCGCACGGCAGGCTCAGTGCGGGACAACCGCCATGATTGGCCCATTGGGTGAAATCGGCCTGGCCCACGGGGGCGGGCGCGTCATGGGGAAAGGCGGCCTGGGATGTGGTCGGCAGGAGTAATAGATCAACGTGGTCGAACAATTTGCGCACCGCGTGACCGACGGCCAAAAGGTGCCGTTGGGCAGCGACCAGACGATGGGCGGGCGCGGCCCGGCCATATTCCAGCATTTTGCGGAAGTCATCGGAGAAATCATCGGGATGAGCGGCCAATTCCGTTTCCAGGGCAAAGCCTGCCTCAGCCTCGGATATCAACAGACCGGCACGCCGGGTGCCGGTGGAATCCGTCTCCGGCAACGTCAAATCGACCGGAACTGCGCCTTGATCGACCAACATGGCGACATGGCTTTCAAAATTCTCCCAAATGCCGGGCTCACACGGGACGGCATCATTATTCATGGGCACGGCAAAACGCAGACCGTTCAAATTAACGGCATCTGACCGCAAGGCCCGGTGCGGGTGGACAGATTCTGGGCATTCCGGGTCATATCCCGCCAATACATCCAGCATTAAGGACAAATCCCGGCTTGATCGGCACAGCGGGCCCACATGATCCAGGCCATAACTTAACGGCACCACCCCACGGGTGGAGATCAGGCCGAATGTGGGTTTCAATCCCGACAGGCCGCAATAGGCAGCAGGCAAACGGACAGAGCCCATAGTGTCCGATCCCAATGCACCGGCACACATTCGAGCCGCCACAGCAGAAGCAGAGCCGCCCGACGATCCCCCCGGTGTATAGCCGATCCGCCATGGGTTTTCACAAATGCCATGATGCAGGTTGCGGGTCGTCGCCCCCAGGGCGCCTTCGTGCATGTTCAATTTGCCAATGATCACGGCACCCGCTTCACGCAGACGGTGGGCGGCCTCAGCATCCTGATCGGGATCGCGAAACTTTGCCATGCCGTTGGTGGTGGGCACGCCGGCCAGGTCAATATTGTCTTTCAGGCCAATGGGAATGCCATCCAGGGGCGAGAGGGTTTTCCCTGTAGCGCGCCGTTCGTCAGATGCCCGGGCCTGAACCATGGCAGGTTCCGCCAGCACGGTGATAAAGGCGTGCAGGGTGCCATCGAAGCGGTCGATCCGATCCAGATACGCCGCCAGCAGGCCCTCGGCGGTAAAATCACCCGCCACTAAACCAGCGGCGGAATCCGTGATGTCTAATTTGGTTAGATCCGTCATAGCGGCTTACCCGGCCCCTGGCATCATCAGATCAACCAGCTTCGTAACATCGTCCAGATTTTCCAGGTCTTCGATCTGATCAATCAACGCTTCCGTCGCCACAGGTCCGATAGGACGCGGGGCGATGGCACAATTGTTTCGAAACTTGTCCAAATGCGCTTCATGGGTCATGGGATTGCCGGGGGCACCGTACATATCATCCACGGTGACGTTATGTACCGCACCGTTTTTCAGGGTCACATTCATGGTCACGGGCACCAGGGCATTGGGATCTGGGTTGTCATCAATATTGATCTGGATACGCCGGGCCAACTCCTGGTTTTCAGGGTGGGTCAGGTTGCCCGCATCATAAGCATCAACGCCAAGGCCTTTATTGCGCAAAGCATGGGCAGTCACATACATGGCGCACAGGCGGGCATAATTGGTCGACATCACGGTCTCCACAGGGCGACCCACCAAGTGATGGATCAACGGCGGCACGGTCGCGACAATGCTTTCCACTTCGTCAGCGGTAAATCCATGCGCATCCTGCAAACGCAGACAACCATCGACAATACCATGTGTGGCCCGCCCGGACGGGAACGGTTTGTGAGAAATTTCAGTAATGCGCCAGATTTTGCCGATGGAGCCCAACAGCACATCCCGGTCATAGGCACCTTCGAACAAATTCATGTACCCAAACGGGCCTTCAAGGATATTGCGCGGGCCTTCAAGACCGGCCGCCGCCATATCGCAGGCCACCACGGCGTTGCGGGCATTGAACCCCACCTGCATGCCCAATAACATCGAGCCTTCGGTATGAGCCTGCATGGTGCCGCACATCTGCCCATAAGCCGTGGAATAGGCATGGCGCAGGGTATCGGCATCAAAGTTCAACATTTTGCCAATCGCCGTCACAGCGGCAAAGGCACCGGCGGTGCCGGGACGGAAAAATTTTAGGCCGGTCGATACCCCGACAGCGATATGGCAGGCCACATCCACGCCCAAGACGGCGGCCAGCAACAAATCCTTGCCGCTGACAGCCGTACCCTTACCATGCTGACGTTCGGCCACCGACATGGCGCTGCCCAACAACACGGTCATGCAATGCACCACCGCGCCTTCGTGCACGCAATCAAACTCCGCATTATGGATCTGGTAGGCATTGCACAGGGCCGCAGCGGGGGCGGGCAGTTTCTGGCCATGGCCCCAGACACGGGCGTCATCCCCCTGTCCCCATTGGCCTGACAGCGCGATCATTTCATCCGCCCATGGCCCCGAACCACCCGACAGGCCAACGCCAAAGCAGTCCAACATGAAAGTTTTGGCCGCACGAATGGCCTCTGCCGGGATATCTTCCAGGTTGGTCGCTATGACGTGCGCAACAAAATCATCAATTGCATCCGGCGAAGCCATGTTTTCGGTCCTTATGGTTTCAAACTCTCTGGACTATATTCTAACATGCTTTATCCAGGGTGGTACCAGGGTGGTGTTCGTCCGCCCATATTTGTTCAGCGCCTTAGGATTATCATGCCGAAAATCATCTCCGCCTCCGAACTGCCTAACCTGTTGCAACCGGGCCTGACCGTATTTGTCCAAGGGGCCGTCGGGGAACCCCTGGCCCTGTGCCAGGCCCTGGCCGATGGGGGGGAGGCCAGCCGTGGCGTAAATTATGTCTCGTGCATGGTGCCCGGCATTAACAAGACGGATTTCGCCGCTTTCCATGATGACGCCCGGCTGACGGCATTCTTCGTCCAGGCGGAATTGCGGCAGTCTTTTGGGCTGGGCAAAATCCGCTTCATTCCCCTGCATTACAGCGGTATTTGCAGCTATATGCAGCGCCATGACCCGATGGATATGGTCCTGATGCAGGTCGCCCCGCCGGACGAAAACGGCATGTGCAGCCTGGGTCTGTCCATTGACTTCGTGCCCATGGTTCTGGATCAGGCAAAAGTGGTGGTGGCGGAGGTGAATGCGGCCATGCCTTCACCTCCCGGCAGCCCGAAAATTCCCTATGACCGCCTGGATTATGTGGTGGAAACGAACCGCACTTTGCCGGAAATGCCGACAGGAGATGTGCCGCAGGTTATCGGCACCATTGGCCGCAAAGTGGCGGAATTAATCAATGACGGTGATTGCATCCAGATCGGCATCGGCAAAGTACCCGCCGCCATTCTGGCCAGCTTGAAAGATCGCAAAAACCTTGGCCTGCACGGCGGCATGGCGACGGATGAAGTGGCGGATCTGGTCGACTGCGGTGCCTTGAACGGCAGCAAGAAATCCATCGATACCCACTACATGATCTGTGGTGCCGCCATGGGCACCCACCGGGTGTTTGACTGGGCCGCAGACCGGGACGACATCATATTCAAGGGCGCAGATTATACCCACAACGTCCCCATCATTGCCCAAGTGGACAATTTCGTCTCCATCAACTCCACCCTGGAGGTTGATTTGACTGGCCAGGCCAATTCGGAAACCGTTGGCGGCCGGCAGATCAGTGGCACCGGAGGCCTGGTTGATTTCGTACGCGGCGCCCGCATGGGCAACAACAGCCGCTCCGTCCTGGCACTTTCTTCAACGGCCGCCAAAGGCAAAATCAGCCGCATTGTACCCACATTATCGCCAGGTGCTGCCGTCAGCTGCCCCCGCGCCGATATCGACTATGTGGTCACGGAATTCGGCGCGGCCCGCCTAAAGGACAAATCCGTGGATGAGAGGGCCGAGGCCCTGATCGCCATCGCCGATCCGTCTTTTCATGACGAATTACAACGGCAATGGCGGGCCCAACGCCTGATCATGGGCGGTTAATTTATCCGGCGGAGCGTTAACGCTTCATTTATCACGAACATGCTCTATTGGGCCCATTAAGTAGGTCCCGATGAAGATAAGATGGAGCGCGCCAGAATGTTAAACTGGCTAAGAGCGATTTTACTGGTCGCCGTGGCGGCGCAAGGCACCGCATGTACCACTGCGGCCGTATTGATTGTGGACGAAATGGATAACGTCGCCTCGAAACTGGTGCAATCCGATTGCCAGTTCATCCGCATCGTCCACGGCATGGACATCTGCCGCACGGAAGGCAGCCAAGCTGTCATGCCCGTGGCCTATTGCTACCGCACCATCGGTGGCGTGGACTGTTACGACCGCGCCGACAGCCAGGACCGCCCCATCAACCGCCAAGTCACCCGCGCTACAACAGGCATGGAATAAGTCGCAGAGGCGACATTTAAAAAGAGTCTGACTTTTTTCTTTTGGGGATTTTGGTGGAGCCGAGCGGGATCGAACCGCTGACCTCCACGTTGCGAACGTGGCGCTCTCCCAACTGAGCTACGGCCCCGAAATTCCGCTGGCATATAGGAACCATCGGTGGGGACTGTCAAGGGCCGGAATATGAACAATTGTTATTGGCAAAAATGCCGTATTTGCGCGCTTGCTTTGCGGGGACGGGCACATTACATGTTGGGCTATTGCCGGAAAGGCGTTAGAGCAATTCCGTTCACAGGGGAAATCGTCTTGCGATTTCCGTTTGATCGGAGAAATTGCTCTTTTCTTAAGAATTCGAGCATTTCTAATTTGGAAATGCTCTAGAGAGGCTGGGTTTTGCATGTGTTCCATTGTCGAATTGGTTGCAAGCGTCGTCATGTTGTATTTCTGGATGATCCTGATCCAGGTCGTGATGTCCTGGCTGGTGGTCTTCAACGTGATCAACACACAAAACCGCTTTGTCTATATGGTCGGCGATTTCCTGCATAAGATCACGGAACCGGCCTTGGGGCCGATCCGGCGCATTCTGCCGAGCTTGGGCGGCATTGACCTATCGCCCGTGGTTTTGATCCTATTGCTGGTCTTTCTACAGAATTTCATCCGCGAAGTTTCCGGCTGCGGTCCCGGATTTTGATTTCGGCCTTTGGGCCCTTCATCTTGAAATAGCGCCATGCAACGGGATCGTGCCATCACGCCCGCTACAAAGTGGTGGATCCTGGCCGGACTGATCCTGGCCCGCATCGCCTTTGGTTATCAATTTCAATCTGTCGCGTCGGTCGCACCGGGGCTGATCGATGGTCTGGGTCTGGATGCTGTGGGCCTGGGCACCGCCATTGGCATGTTCATGCTACCGGGCATTGTTATGGCCTTGCCGGGAGGTCTGTTGGGCCTGCGCCTGGGCGAGTTTCCGGTATTAATTTTCTCTCTGATCGCCATGGTCGCGGGTGGGGCCATAAGCGCCCTGGCCCAGGGCGAGGAGATGCTGTGGCTGGGGCGTATCATCGGCGGCATTGGCGCGGTCCTGCTAAATGTCTTGATGTCGAAAGTGGTGATCGATTGGTTCATCGACAAATCCCTGGCCACGGCCATGTCCCTGTATCTGGCAGGCTATCCCGCCGGCATTGCCCTGGCCCTGGTCACCCTGGGCTCGTTCGCTGATGCCGCCGCCTGGCCCATAGCCTTTTGGATCAGCACCGGGTTGGCGGTGATTGCCTTGATTTTCTTCGCCATCACCTACCGGCAGGTGGAAACGGGCACTGACCCGTCCATGGCCTTGTCCCGTCCCAGCGGCGGGGAAATATGCATGGTTGCCTTGGCCGGATCGATCTGGGGCATCTACAATATTGCCTTTCTGATAATGTTGAGTTTTGTGCCCTTGTACCTGGTGGGCCGGGGGCTGGCACCTGCGTGGGCCACCGGGGTCCTGGGCATCGGCACCTGGGTCACGCTTTTGGCCATGCCTTTGGGGGGCATGATCGCGGATCGGTGGAACCGGCCCAATCATCTGTTAGTTACGGGCATGGTGATCTGGGGCGGGGCTATGTTGTTGATACCCTTCATCGCCACGTCACCCTGGCTGTTGGCGGTTCTGTTCGCCGTCACATCTTTTGCGGCATCACTACCCGTCGGTATCATGGTCTCTTTAGTGGCAGTGGTTATTCGCCCCGAGTTACGCGGCCTGGGCATGGGCATTTTCTACACTTGCTTCTATATTGCGGCGACCATCGGCCCAATACTGGGAGGCGAAGTGCTGGAACGCACAGGCATCCCGGAAGCGCCGATTTACCTTATCACGGCCATGACCGCCCTGAGCATCGGGGTCTTTGCCTTGTTTCGTTTCCTACAGGCTAAAGGCTTCCCCGCAGCAGTGAAGACCTAGCCGCCAGCTATACACCCCAACGACACCTTGGGTTTAGCCACCAGCTACACCCTGGGTGTTTACATAGACCGCATACAGCGACTGGCTGGCTGCCATGAACAGGCGGTTTCGTTTGATGCCGCCAAAGCAGACATTGGCGCAACGTTCGGGCAGGGCGATGCGGCCGACCTTGTCGCCGTCGGGAGCAAATATCAGCACACCGTCCAGGTCTTCGGTGCCCATGCCCCAGCCGCACCACAAATTGCCGTCTACATCACAGCGCATGCCGTCGGGCGTGCCGCCCGGCCCTGCATCAATATGCACGCGTTTGTTCGAAAGTTGCCGTCCATCGATTGAGACGTCATAGGCCAAGATTTTGCGGTTCGGCACGCCACGGGATTCCACCACATACAGGATGCTTTCATCGGGTGAAAAACACAGCCCGTTCGGCCCCAAAACGTCATCCGTCACCACCGTGATCGAGCTATCTACACCATCGATGCGATAGACCGCCTGGGGTATTTCAGACTCCGCCCTGTGGCCTTCGTAATTGCCCAAAATGCCAAACGGCGGGTCCGTGAACCAGACGGAGCCGTCGGATTTGACCACAACATCATTGGGGGAATTCAGGGGCTTGCCCTGCCATTGATCCATCAAAATGGTGATGGTGCCGTCATATTCCGTGCGGGTGACCCGGCGGCCCCCGTGTTCGCAGGTGATCAAACGGCCCTGGCGATCCCGGGTATTGCCGTTGCCGAAATCCGTCGGCTTACGATAGATGCTGACGGCACCGGTTTCTTCTTCCCACTTCAGAATGCGGTTGTTGGGAATATCGCTCCACAACAAATAGCGGCCATCGCCAAACCAGACCGGGCCCTCCGACCAGCGGCAGCCGGTATACAACCGCTCCACCGCCGCACTGAAAATCATGTAAGGCGCGAACCGATCGTCCAACGCCTCAATCGCGGGATCTGGATAGCGGGGATGATCGCGCCAACCGGCGCTGAGGGGGGTGTCTGTGGTCATGTGACCTAATCCCCCTCAAACGACATCAGGGTCCGGACGGGGACGCCCATGTCTTCCAGCCGTGCGCGGCCGCCCAGATCGGGCAGATCAACGATGAAGGATGCACCGACTACTTCGCCGCCCACTTCACGTATCAATTGCACGCTGGCAGCCGCAGTGCCCCCTGTTGCGATCAGATCATCGATGATCAGGATTTGATCACCGGCCTCAACACTGTCGATATGGATTTCAACTTCATCCGTGCCGTATTCCAGTTCGTACTCCACCGAAATCGTTTGCCACGGCAGCTTGCCCTTTTTCCGCACGGCGACAAAGCCGATGGAAAGTTGATGCGCCACAGCACCACCCAAAATAAAGCCCCGCGCCTCAATCCCGGCGACACGGGTAATAGAGCTACCGGCAAAAGGCTGCACCAATTCGTCCACCGTGCGGCGAAAGCCTGCGGGATGTTCCAACAAGGTGGTGATATCCCGAAACATGATGCCGTCTTTGGGATAGTTGGGGATGGTTCGAACCAGGCTTTTCAGGTCCATAATTGATACTCCGCTAGGTACTCAAGACGCGGCCAGAACACGGCCCGCGACCGCATCCAGTTTCGCCATAATGGCTGGGTCCCGTTTGTCGGGGTGGGTCATCAGGGCCATTTGCAATGCCTGGTCGTTGCCCGACGGGCAGATGGCCGGGCGTTCGGCCATGCGCGGCGCCACGGCCTTGACCAAAGCGCGGGCATGGTCCGCATTACCGGTCAACACGCGGATAACGTCGTCTACTTCAACGGCATCATGATCAGGGTGCCAACAGTCAAAGTCCGTGACCATGGCGACCGTGGCATAGGGGATCTCCGCCTCACGGGCCAGCTTCGCCTCGGGCATATTGGTCATGCCGATGACCTGGCAGCCCCATTGCCGATACAAGTTGCTTTCCGCCAACGAGGAAAATTGCGGCCCTTCCATACACAGATAGGTCCCGCCCCGATGTACGGGTACGCCGACGTCTCGCGCGGCCTGTTCGCACCAATTGCCCAGACGGGCATTGACCGGATGGGCCATGGAAACATGCGCCACCATGCCGGGGCCGAAAAAACTTTTCTCCCGCGCAAAGGTGCGGTCGATGAATTGATCGATGATGACGAAGGTGCCCGGGGCTAGCTCTTCCTCAAACGAGCCACAGGCAGAGAGCGAGATGATATCCGTCACGCCCGCCCGCTTCATAGCATCAATATTGGCGCGATAGTTGATAGAGGATGGC
Source organism: Alphaproteobacteria bacterium (assembly GCA_028824965.1). Lineage (GTDB taxonomy): Bacteria > Pseudomonadota > Alphaproteobacteria. The sequence goes on from JAPKBD010000090.1 coordinate 8,795, forward strand.
GATTGCACATGGCCGCGGCCATGGCGGGGTAGAAAGACCATCTCGACACCGTCCAAATTACCGAAGAGCAATTCATCCGACGGCGCGCCCCAGGGGCTTTCAACGGCCTGCCAACGGGTATTGCTTAACCCGTCGATTTCATAAACACCACTGCCGCCAATCACGCCCAACACGGGCGCTGCGTGGGTCTCACTCATGAACCGATCTCCCTCACTCAATTTAGGCCACGCCATAGCCGTAAATCCGGCAAGACACTATGCCGGTATTGTTACCAAATTGCCGTCATGGCGGTCCCTGTGCCCCCCATGCCCATGACGGCGGACCATAAAGACGACCAGGGCCAAGTTGAACAAATTGAATATAACGCCGGTCAAAAAGGCCAGCACATAAGTCGCGGTCTGATCAAAAATATAGCCACCCAAATAGCCACCGATGGCCATGCCCCCGGTGCCAAACATGAATATAACGCCAACGCGCCAACCGGCCTGGGAGTCTGGGAATAATTGCCGGATGATGATGGCGTACATGGGCACGATCCCGCCATAGCCCAGGCCATAGAAGATCGAGACCACGTACAATCCCTCCAACGTATCGGCATACATGAAACAAGCCAGACCCAGCAGTTGCAGGGAGGAGCCCAACAGCAAGGTTTTCAAACCGCCGATGCGATCCGCCAACCAGCCATAGGCGATGCGGGAGAGGAAGGCACTGAATAACAAAATCGACAGCATCTCCGTCCCCCGGGCCGTGGCAAACCCAAGGTCGGAGCAGTAGGCGACGATATGAACCATGGGCATGGACATGGCGACACAACAGCCGACAATTGCCAGACACAACAGAATGAAGGCTGTATTGGGCTGCAGCCCCAAGACCAGATCCTGGGCCTTTCCCACCTGGGCGGCGCGGGCGGCTTTGTCGGCTGCGGCCCCACCGCGTAACATGCGGGGGCTGGGGCGGCGCATAAAGACGGACAACGGTATCAACACCACCATGCAGAATATGCCATAGCCGAACATGGTATCCCGCCAGCCATAATCCTCAATCAGATAGCCGAAGATGGGTGGCCAGACAGCACCGGCCAGACTTTGTCCGCTTGAGACGACGGCAACCGCAATGCCCATGCGCCGGTCAAACCAGTGGGTCACATTGGTCAATAGGGGTGAGAACATGGCCCCATTGCCCAACACGCCCATAAGCAGGAATTGCGCGCCCAGAAAGGTCACAATGGAATTGCTATAGGAAACGGCGATCAGGCCGACACCGACAAATATCGCGCCCGTAAATGACGGCCCTGCCATGCCACGGCGATCAGACCACAGGCCCATAATTATGCCACCAACGCCCGCGCCCAGCAGGGCGGCGGCATAACCGGCGGAGGGGATTTGCCGTGGCCAGTCAAACTCTGCCGCGATAGGTTTCAGGCCAACCACCACAAGGTAGGTGGACCCGAACGCGACCGTGATCATGAGGGTCGAGACAATGGCCACAACCCAGCCGTAGCGGGATTCGATTGAACCGGTGGTTTCGGCTTGAGACATATAATTTGGAACCCGCATAAAAAAACCGGGCCAACGCAATGGCAACACCGGGTCATTAGATATACCCGATACGACCGCCTTGGAATAGGCCTGTCGAATTGAGACAAACCCTGGCGTTGCGTGCCATTTTGCGTGCGACATTGCGTCTGGCACATCTTTATCATATGGCTAGTTCATGAATGGAACCACCGCGCAAACTATCTGTCAGGTCTGTGACAGCACCGATTGCCCTGCCCTCATTGAAAAGGGGGACTGGCATTATCGCCGCTGCGGCAATTGTGGTTTGGTCTTCCTCTCGCCCATGTTAACGGATCAGGCCTTGGCCGACCTGTACGCCAATCCCGATAGTGGCGGCACCCGTGCATATTTCCGCAAGGAAGCCTCGAAACTGCGCCGGGCCCGGGGGCGGGTGCGGCACCTATCCAATGCGATGGATGGTGGGGCGAAAGACCGGCTATTCCTTGATATAGGTTGTTCAGGCGGCTTCATGACCCAAGCTGCCTTGGGCGCAGGCTTCACGGCCTGGGGCGTTGATCCCGACGGCGATGCCGTCGCGCATGCAGAGGCGCATTATCCAGGGGCGACCTATCGCACGGGGGGCCTTATTGAATTCGCCGAGGAGTACCTTTCCCAGAATCAGGACCTATTTGACGCGGCCTATTGCTCGGAAGTGTTGGAACATGTGCCTGATGCCAATGTATTCATGGCGGCTATTTCCTCGCTGATGGCACCGGGTGGCGTGCTGTATCTGACCACGCCGGATATTGGCCATTGGCGCAGGCCGAAAAATCTGTTGGACTGGGATGTCTTTACCCCGCCCCATCATTGTCTGTTTTTCTCCATGAACAATATGCGCGATTTGTTCTCCCGCCACGGGCTGGAAATCTACAAACGGCATTGGGCCTTTAAGCCGGGCCTAAAGGTGTTGGCGCGCAAAGTAGGAGCCTAAATTATGAACGACATTCACGGTATCTACCCCATGCTCTATGCCTTCTTCGATAAAGGCGGAAACCTGGACCGTGGTGCCATGAAGGCCCAGGTGCAGGGCGCGCTGGCGCAAGGCGTGCATGGCATCGCGGTGGGCGGCCTGGCCACGGAAACCAACAAGATGTCCACGGACGAGAGGCGCAACTTAATAGCCTGGGCGGCGGAAGATATCGGCGGCCAGGTGCCATTGTCAGTCACCATCGCGGAAACCAGTGTGGCGGGCCAGACGGGCATAGCCAACTATGCCGCCGATCTGGGCGCTGCCTGGGTGGTGCTGCAACCACCGCCCGTTAAAGGTGCGACCGAAGCCGGCTTGATCGATTTTTATGGTGCCGTGGCCGACAGCGCCCCCCTGCCCGTGGGTATTCAGAACGCCCCGGAATATATCGGCATCGGGGTCTCAAACGCGGGCTTTGCCGAATTGCACCGCCGCCATCCCAACGTCTCGATCCTGAAGGCGGAAGGCCCCGCCACCTATATCAACGCCCTGCGCGAAGACACGAATGACGCCTACACGCTTTTCAATGGCCGCAATGGGATGGAGCTGGTGGACAGCCTGCGCGCGGGCTGTCATGGCATGATCCCAGGGCTCGATGCCTGTGACCGTCAGGTTGCCATCTACAACGCCTTTCGTGCCGGTGATGAGCGGGAGGCCGACCGCGCCTTTGCGGAAATCCTGCCCCTGCTGTCGTTCCTCATGGGCTCCATCGATCATCTGCTCTGCTACGGCAAACGCCTGACGGCCAAACGTTTGGGCTTTGGCCAGGTCTACGACCGCACCCCGGCCCTGCAACCCAGCGACTTTGGGATGGAGATCACCGCGCGTTGGTCGAAAGACCTGAAACCATTCTGAAATTGGAGGAGATCGCAGCCATGCGCATCCACAATCTGTACGAAGACGAAGACGGCCAGTCCCATTTTCGCGATATTGAGGTGGAGTGGGTGGAAGAAGGCCCAGGCGGCCAATTCTCCGCCCGCCTACCCGCCACCGGCATTATCTTTCGCAAAGTCCCCCCCACATATCAGCTGGACTGGCACAGCGCGCCCCGCCGTCAATACATCATCAACCTGGACGCCGGCGTAGAAATCACAGCATCAGACGGCGAAGCCCGCATCATCGGCGCGGGCGAAGTGGTGTTGGTGGAAGACATCAGCGGCAAAGGTCATTTGTCGAAGGCCGTTGGTGATCAGATACGGCATTGTATTTTTGTGCCGATAGATTGATGTTTAATTTTGACGGCCTCGCCTGCCCTCCACATGGATGCCCGCGTCAAGCACAGGCATGACAAATTGGCTGTTTTCAGATAATTTTTCCACCATTCGTCATTGCCGGGCTTCGACCCGGTAATCCAGAGCAACAAACGCAAATGGGATAAAGGCCGTGACAAGTTTGAAAAAATTGGCCCAAAAATGGAAAAGCGACCCTGCTTTTCAGGACGAGTATGACGCCTTGGAGGAGGAGTTCGCCCTGGCCGAAGCCCAGATCGGGGCGCAGGTGGAAAGCTAACTCACATCAGTCGATTAATGGCCGGCATGATCCCTGTTCATCTAGATTGGTGCCGCGCTATTTCTCCAAGATGTATCGCTTTTCAAATCTCCTGCTTTTTCCAGCAATAAATCACTAACAATTCCTCTCTTAGGATCGATTTCGCACAGAGACCGAAGCAGATCGATCGTCGCGAGAAGGGTATCTTCGAGCATTCCAACACGAGCATCAAATCGATCAGCACCAGAGACATCTAGACCATCAATTGTACGATTTAATCGCTCCATCCACCGTCGCATATCAGGCCGCTCTGACAGAAGAAATTCCTCGAATTCTGCAAATCCGACGACTTCAAAACGCCTCGACCCACCCGTCACTTCATTGATCATTAAATCACCAATGGCTGATTGGAAGTCGCGATATAACCATGCTTCCCGAATTGACAGCGAGTGGGTCGCTTGGTTTACAGTTTCCTCGATCATGGCAATAGGCAAGGGGTCTACGCTTATACCAATCGACATTGATTAGAACCCATGCGCCCATTTCCTGAGGCCGATTGACA
>JAPKBD010000433.1 GCA_028824965.1 Alphaproteobacteria bacterium
AGTTGCGCGGATTCGGCAAAGCGCGGGCGTGCCTCTCCCATGGGAATGCGGAAGCCGTCATATTCTACCGTGGCCGCCCCCCGTCCAAAGCCGAACATGCAACGCCCGCCGCACAATATGTCCAGATAGGCGATTTGTTCCGCCACCCGGATCGGATCCTGCCATGGCAGGACGATGACACAGGTGCCAAGGGTGATCCGTTTGGTCCGGCCCGCAAAATAGGTCAACAACTGCAATGGTGCCGGCGACATGGAATAGCCGGTGAAGTGATGCTCCAGCCCGAAAAGGCTGTCAAAGCCCAAGGGTTCCGCCAAATCACCCAACGCCAGATGTTCCATCATCACGGCGGCATCCGATCGGCCTTCTTCGGCAAGAACACTTAAATCCGCACCAATTTTCATCGTCTTTACACCCTTACAATTTTGTCCATCATCAATTCTTGCTTACATTATGCTGTACCGGGGCCCTTCAATTCAACGGTATTGCCGTCCGGGTCTCGAATATAGGTGGATGGCCCCTCCCCACCTGCGCCATATCTCTGGGCAATCTCCTCCGGCTCAAGTCCATGTCCACGTAAATAGTCCAGCAACGCCGGTCCATCGAATGGATCTATGCGCAAGCAAAAATGATCCATGTTCGGGCCGTCGACAGCCCCCAAGTGATCCGTTGAGGCACCGCCGCCGCGCTGTCCCAAGGGACCGTCTAACGTCACCAGATCGATTTGGGCGGAGCCGGCGCGCAAATGATAAAGGCCAAGATCATCGCGCCGCCGGTCCATGACACAGCCCAAAATATCGCAATAGAAAGCAATCGAGCGATCCAAGTCCGCGATCCGAAGAACAATATGATCCAATCCAAGTGGTGCGATTTTCATTCTAAATCCTCCAATTCCAATAAAGTAACCACGATCACATCAATTGGTAGCCAATGGTTTATTAAGGACTGTATTCTATACGTGAATGTACCATTTCTTCGAACGGGACGGCGCGTAATGCAATTAAAGGATGACATCCAGACACGGGAATGCCGGATCTTTGCCGATGCTTGGCAGAGATGGCGCGGCGACGATTTGGTGCCGCGACGCTCATCCATACGCATAGAAGAGATTAGCAAATTACTACACCTTGTCTCGGTTATCGAGGTTATATCGACGGATATGGCAAAGTTCCGCCTAGCGGGTACTGCCCTGTGCGAGGCGATGGGGATAGAGTTGACTGGCCTGAACTATTTCGACTTCACGACAGTTGAGGAGCGCGGGCCCCGGGTTGCCAGAACATGTCAGTTGGTTTCACAGCCCTGCGGCTCTCATTTCCTCTTTCCCATTATGTACCGGTCCGGGCGGGTGGTTCCGACAGAGGTGGTGTCATTTCCCGTATTGCCAGATGAACCCGATGCACCGCCGCAACTATTTGCACTGTCCATGGCGCTGGAGGAAATGCGTCTTGAGGGTCCCGCGGCCCAACCAAGGCAGTTGCCGTTAGCGGAAGGCTTTCAGTTCATCGACATTGGTGCCGGCATTCCTGACGATGCGTTGGATTTAGGAGAGCGCGAGGTGGCAAAATTACACCGGTTTGTAAGCTAGCCAGACCACAGCCGAGGTCAGCCCCTTTTTTTGCGAAACTTCGTTGCCCGCGTGCCGGCCCGGCCGCCGCTGGAACGGCCCTTGGGGCTGCGCGCGGCTTCCAGCATCTCTGGTGTAATTTCGGTCGCGATTTCTTTTGGCACATAGCCTTCGCCCCGCTTGGCGCGCATTGCCGGGATCCCGTCTGCCCCGCCATCCGTTGAACGTCCCGCCACGCGCTTTCCACCTTTGCCGCGGACCGCTTTATCGTCGTCCCCCGTCAGACCCGCCAGCTCCATCTCCTCCAACCGGCGCAACTCGTCCCGCAGGCGGGCGGCTTCCTCAAACTCCAGGTCGGCAGCCGCAGCCCGCATGCGTTTTTCCAGATCTGCCAAATATGCCTTCAGATTGTGGCCGACAAGGTTACGCCGCTCCGCATCACCCGTATCCACAGTGACGTGATCGCCCTCGTAAACAGAGGCGAGGATGTCATCGATGTTCTTTTTGATGGATTCAGGCGTAATGCCATGTTCCTTGTTATAGGCCTTTTGCTTTTCGCGACGGCGATCCGTCTCTTCCAAGGCCTGGGTCAAACTTTTCGTCATCTTGTCGGCGTACAAGATCACCCGGCCATCCACATTTCGCGCAGCCCGTCCGATGGTCTGTACCAGCGATGTGGTGGAACGCAAAAAGCCTTCCTTGTCCGCATCCAGAATAGCCACCAAGGCGCATTCGGGAATATCCAGCCCCTCACGCAACAGGTTGATACCTATCAGAATATCAAACACGCCGAGGCGCAGATCGCGGATAATCTCAATACGCTCCAACGTATCAATATCAGAATGCATATAACGGACCTTTAGGCCGCTTTCATGCATATATTCCGTCAGATCCTCCGCCATACGTTTTGTCAGAGTGGTGACCAAAATCCTGGCCCCGGCCTTCGTTACGTCACGACATTCCGCAATCAAGTCATCCACCTGATGCTCCACAGGGCGAATGATACAGGTAGGATCGATCAACCCCGTGGGGCGAATAACCTGCTCGGTGAAAACACCGCCGGTCTGGTTAAGCTCCCACGGCCCCGGAGTC
>JAPKBD010000091.1 GCA_028824965.1 Alphaproteobacteria bacterium
GGCAAATGAGGTCGGGAAATTCGTCGAGTTCAAAATTTCGGCCATGTATTCCATTCTCTGATCTGGCTTGCGTTCAAGGAGAGACCCCACAACAATAGCGTCATTGGGACAAGGCAAGGAAGAGAGTAAATGCGCGCAGCACTGTTTGAAGCACCAGGCCAGCCATTGGTCATTGGTGAGGTAGAGGCTCCGCAACCCCTGCCCTCGGAGTTGTTGGTCAAGGTTAAGGCATGCGGCATTTGCGGCACGGACCTGCATCTGACAGGCGTCACCGACCGCTCGGGCGGCATGGCACCTTTAAGTCAGGGCACCATCATGGGCCATGAATTTTGCGGCGAAGTGGTCGAAGTTGGCGCCCAGACCCGCAATCCAGCCGGCAGAAACTGGCATGAAGGCGACCGGGTCTGCGCCCTGCCTTATATCGCCTGCGGCCATTGCCTGAATTGCCTGGCCGGGCACGGCCACCGCTGCACCATGGCCTCCTATAACGGCATGGGATCATTGGGCGGCGGCTATGCCGATTATGTCCGCGTCGGCGGGGCGGAGGCATTGGCTCTACCAGCAGGTGTTGATTATCGGGCCGGTGCGCTGGTGGAACCCTTGGCGGTGGGGCTGCACGCGGTGCGGGTTGCGAAACTACAGCCTGGGGACGCGGTCCTGATCGTTGGCGGCGGACCTATCGGTTTGGCGGTGGCGATGTGGTGCAGGTTTTTCGGTGCCCGTCATGTCGTGATATCCGATCTGTTGGCAGGACGATTAGACAAGGCAGCCGCCATGGGTGCGACAGACGGCATCGACGCCAGCAAAGAAGATGTCGTCGGGCGCTACAAACAAATCGCCGGCAGCCGAGCTGATGTGATTTTCGACTGTGTGGGAGTGCCAGGCAGCCAGCAGCTGGCCATGGATTATACGCCCATGAACGGGCGGGTGGTTGTCGCAGGCGTCTGTATGCGCCCCGACACGGTGATGCCGGTGAAGGCCATCACCAAGGAGTTGCAGGTGAATTACGTCTATATGTACGAACGGCGGGATTTTGAGTTGGCGTTGGAGATGCTGGACCATGAACGCATTGATGCCTCATCCATGATTACGGAGATCGTCGGCTTCGATGCCTTCTCCGCCGCCTTCGAGGGCCTGAAAACACCCTCGGATCAATGCAAAATCTTGCTCGATCCTCACCTATAGCGGGGTGCTAAAAGGACAATAAGATATCAGCGTGTTAGCATTCGACACAGATTCTATCATTTAGGGACGTAGTAAAATGGATTTAGGACTCAAAGGTAAAAAGGCGCTGATCACCGGCAGCACCAAAGGTATTGGCCGGGCGATCGCGAACCGCTTCGCAATGGAAGGCGCGGACGTCGCCATCTGTGCCCGTAACGGCGACGAAGTGGCAGAGGCCGTCGCAGCCCTAAAGGGCATGGGCGTGAACGCTACAGGTGCCAGCGTAGATGTTGCTGACGAAGATGCGCTCAAATCCTGGGTCGACAGCGCTGCGGGCGAACTCGGCGGTCTGGATATCGTCGTACCGAATGTGTCGGCCATGGCAGGCAATGAAAAGCAGGATTGGCGCAACGCCTTCAAAATCGACATCATGGGCACCATCAACACCATTGATGCTGCCCTGCCCTATCTGGAGAAATCCGATGCCGGTGCCGTCGTCGCCATCAATTCCGTTGCAGCACTACAGTACTTCGGTGGCGTCAGGTCCTACGGCACCATGAAGGCAGCGTTGGTCAATCACCTCTCCAACCTCGCCCACGCCCACGCATCGAAAGGCATCCGATTCAATTCCGTGTCGCCGGGTACAATCTATTTTGAGGGCGGCGTCTGGCACACGCGGGAGCGGGAAATGCCGGAGGCCTACGAATTTGCCCTGAACTTCAACCCCATGGGCCGCATGGGCACACCCGAAGAAGTCGCCAACGCCACAGTCTTCCTGGCCAGCCCCATGGCCAGCTTCATATCCGGCACCAACCTACTGGTCGACGGTGCCGCTACCCCCAGCGTGCAATACTAACAAACGTACACAGACGCATAGGAACGAAGAAAATGCCATTGAAACCCCAATTGGTCGCGATTTTGGAAGCCATGAAAGCCCTGGGCATGAAGCCCATGCATGAGTTGAGCCCGGTTGATGCCCGGGAGCAGATGGAGGCTGGCGTCCGCGCCCGCAACGTGACGCCCATTGCGCTGGGTTCGGTTGAGGAACAGAGCGTGCCAGGACCGCATGGAGATATTCCTGTGCGTATCTATCGCCCGGAAGGCGCGACGGGTCCCTTGGGTGCCTTGGTCTATTACCATGGCGGCGGGCATGTCATCGGCTCCATGGACACCCACGACGGTGTGGCCCGTGCCATGTGCAGGGATGCCAATATTGTTGTGCTGTCGGTGGATTATCGCATGGGACCGGAGGCGAAGTTTCCCGCTTCTGTCGATGATTGCTATGCCGCTACAAAATGGCTGTCAGACAATGCGGACCAGATGGGCGTGCGGGCCGATCGCATCGCCGTGGGTGGCGACAGTGCGGGGGGTAATCTGGCCCTTGTCGTCTCCCTGATGGCGCGGGACAATGACGATAGCCTGTCCATCGCCTATCAATTACTGGTCTACCCGGTGATGGATTACACCGGTGGCACGCCGACATATGAAACCTATGGCAATGGCTTCGGCCCCTTGCAGGCTGCCTCCATCCCCTATTTTGTTGAGCATTATCTAAACGACAAAAGCGAATTGGCGGATTGGCGCGCCTCCCCCGCACGGGCGGAAAGCTTTGCCGGTCTGCCGCCCGCCCTAGTGATCACGGCGGAATGCGACATCCTCAACCATGAGGGCACGGCCTGTGCCGTGCGTCTGAATGCAGACGGTGTCGCCTGCGAGCATGTGGACTTTGAAGGCATGATGCATGGCTTTTTCTCCATGGCACCCATGTTGGATGACAGCGTCGCCGCACAAGCCCTGGCGGCAGAGCGTTTAAAGGCGGCACTGTCTTAGGAAAAAATCAGCTCAACGAACCCTGCGGAAGCGCCATTCAAAGGCGTCGTCGCCATAGTCCATGCGGTCCCCAACTTGTAGGGCCAGGGTTCGGTTGTGTACGGCGAGGCAACCTTCCCACAGGCCGTTCCACGCCTCAAACACCGCCGGGTGGCGGTCTTCGCGACCCCGCATCAGACGCCAGCCGGTGATCCGCACCGATGCATCATCTGCTGTACCCGAGACTTCTGCCCTGTCATCCTGGGCCGTGGCCATTGCCGCCATGAAATTGGCGAAATCCAAGGCGCTGTCGCCTTCCGTGCCCAACAATGCCTCCACCTCCCGATAAAACTGCCGGCCAATGATGTTGCCGGCCAAATTGCCCAAGGCACCTGCTTCCCCCGGCCCCAAGGTCGCCACCAGTTCGGGCAGCGATGTTTTGATATAGTCCATGGAATAATTGCGGTTCGCTTTGTGCAGACGATCAGCTGGCCAATCATCCGGGTTCAGTTTCGGTGCCGCATCGGGATCAAACGCGGGTGCCCATTCTGCGGGCGCGAATACAAGGCGTTCCTCCGCCGCGAGGTCATGATCATATTCCCGGAAATAGCCCGCCAAGCCGTATTGCGCGGTCATATCTTGGCTGGTGCAGACAAAGCCGACCCGAGGATTGCCCATGGAGACGCCGTTTTGGCCGTACCAACCATTTAAAAATCCATGGCTGACCTGTTGTGGAACGCCACAAAGCGCTGTGCCATCATACATCCAGCGGGGATGACAAAAATGAACCCAGGCCTTGTCATCCGCTTCGTACATATATTCAACCTCAACCCCACCGACACTGTTGGAGAGATAATGGTACTGCGCTGCGGCAACCGCATCAGGTAGATGGTCCAGGCCCAATTTTTTGAAGGAAGAGAGGAATTTGTCGTGATGTTGGCGGCGGAACGTGCGAAATATCCAATCACCCGCAGCATCCGCCCCGCTGCGGGATGCAACCATCAGGATCAGGCCGGTAAAAAATGCATGATAGATGCTTGCGACACCTTTCCATTGGGCTGTAGTTGATCCAGGTGCGCCGCTTTCGGCGAGAACGGCGTGAAATGGATTTACGGACATTATGTGCCTCACAAAATTAAATGCGGTCTGATTTGAGATCTTTGTTCAGTAATTGATATGGCATAATGTCTACGGCTCCAGCAACATATGATATGACCACCGCGCGGCGGTTTGCCATCACCGCCACGGTGATGTTCGCATCGTCCATGTATGCATTGGACTGGACTATTGCCGCCGTCGCCCTGCCTCATATGCAGGGTACGTTTTCCGCCACCCAGGATCAGATCTCGTGGGTTTTAACTTCGTACATTGTGATCAGCGCCATCACCATGCCGACCACTGCATGGTTGGCCGAACGCCTGGGGCGCAAGCGGCTGTATCTTATAGCCATCAGCGGTTTCACCATATCGTCGGCGTTATGCGGACTTGCAGACAGCCTGGAAACGGAAATTGCCTATCGTCTGGCCCAAGGTGCGTTCGGTGCATTCTTGATACCCCTGTCCCAATCCATCCTGTTGGACAGTTATCCGCCCGCCAAGCACGCGAAAGCCATGGCGATCTGGAGTGTCGGCGTCATGCTGGCTCCGGTTCTGGGTCCCACCGTCGGCGGCTATCTGACCCACGAATATTCCTGGCGCTGGGTCTTTTTGATCAACATTCCCATGGGCATGGTGGGCATTCTGGGCGGCATAATTTTTCTGACAAAAACACGCCACAACCAATCCGCCAGGGGGTTCGATTGGCTGGGATTTACCGCTCTGGCCATCGGAGTGGGGGCATTGCAAACCATGTTGGACCGGGGTGAGAGGTTGGATTGGTTTTCGTCCGGTGAAGTTCTCATTGAATGCACCCTGGTGATGGCCGGCATGTATATCTTCGTCATGCAGGGACTGACGGCCAAGGCACCGATGATCAACCTTCGTTTGTTCCGCGACCGGAACTATGCGTTGGGAACCCTATTTGCCTTTCTTTATGGGCTGTTGAGCCTGGCCCCCCTTGTGATGCTGCCGCCATTCCTGCAAGAGCTGCAGGGTTATCCCATCACGGAGGTGGGCCTATTAATGACACCCAGAGGCCTGGGTATGATGTTCTCAATGATATTGTTCGGTCGATTTAGCACCATGCTGCCGCCAAAAACCTGGGTAATTCTGGGTTTTTTCCTACTCGGCCTTTCCAGCCTGGCGATGTCTCAATGGACGTTGGAGGTCAGCGCCTGGCAAATATCGTGGACCGGCTGGGTCCAGGGGATGGGTGCGGGGATCGTTGTAGCACCCCTGAATTACATTACATTTTCAACCCTGGATCCGCGTCATCGGACGGAAGCATCGTCTGTCTGGAACCTGGTACGCAGCCTGGGCAGCAGCATGGGTTTGGCAATAGCCCTGGCGATCCTGGTTCGGATGAGCAGCACTTCGTATGCAGGCTTGAGCGAGCATCTCAGCCCGTACAATAAGTCACTTTGGCTATTCGGCGGCACCTGGTTGCCGACACGGGATAACCCGGCGCTGTCGTTCGCAGAGGCGGAAATCGCCCGGCAGGCGGCAATGATTGGCTACCTTGATGTCTTCTATCTTTCGGCCATCGCCTCTGTGATCGTCGTGCCTCTCGTGTTTTTGATCAAAAAAGCACCTAACGCTCCTGCGCGCTAACGTGTTTGAAAGCTAATATTAACCTATTCGCGTCAACCTAGGGACTGGAACTCGATCTACACAAAGTGGGTGTGATCGATTGGGGACGGGACGCGGCGGATGAACATGACAGGCCACACAACAGAACCACAAAGCTTTACGGCGTCCGATCCGATCGAGCGTTTGAAGGGCTTGTTGGCCGACACGAATGTTAACACCGTGACCTTCCTGGCAACGGATTATCTCAATCATTTCAACGAGATCGTGATGTTGTTGGAAATGATCCCCGATATGCCCGATATCCTGGAAGAAGCCCAGGAGTGGCGTCCAAAAACCTATCCGCAGCATTTCTGCGACAGTGGCCTTTCCGATAATGAGCTGACGATCGAGGCCTATGAAAATGCGCCTGAAGCATTTCGCGAACCGTTCGATGAAACCATCGAACGTATGAATAAGGTCGTCATCAAAGGTATTGAGAATATCGCGGCCGCCATGGACAGTACCCGGCCCGAAGAGCTTGCCGCCGCCGCTGCGACGGCGTCACGCCTGTTGCAACGCCTTGTCGATGTGGCCTCAGCCATTATTCATGGTGACACGCCAAAGCTGGAACAAGATGAAATCGACGACCTTCTGGGGTAACGTCAATTCGGACGACATTCCGATCATCGGCCCAGATAACAATATTGGTGTTCCGATCAGGTAAGACCCAATTTTGCCAGGGCTGCAGCCAAATCGTCGGCAAATTCCAAACCTTTTCGTACCAAGGGTGTGCCGTGTGGCAACGCCGCAAAAAAGACATTATCCAGATCCAGGCTGGTTAGGATCATGCAGGGCAGATCACGGCTGGCCGGCATGGCGTGTAAGGCACAGACCAGATCCACACCTGATAGATCCTCCATCACCGCAGATGCCACGATCAGATCCGGGCGGGTGCGCACCGCTGTTTCAATCGCGGTGAACGATTGCGACACGGTTACCACACGATAACCACAGGCCTGAAACTCCCGCTCTATCATTTGGGTCATGGCGCTGTGGGGCATTATCAATAGCACCTCAACGTCCTGCTTGGAGACATCGGCAACATTGAAATCTGTCTTGGCGGGCAAGGTGCGCACGACCTCCGCCTCAGAGACACCGTCAAACCCGCCTTCAAGGGCTTCACGCATTCGATCCACGAAAAGCTGCGCATCGTTCAAGGTTCGGCGACTAAGTTTTTGTCGGCCTAGGAAATAGTCTTCCATACGATGGGCCAGCAGGGTGATGAGGGGAAAGCCAAAAGATCCACCCATCCCTTTCAAATTATGGCCGCTGCGACGAATGGCATCGATGGTAGCCGCCGTATCAACGCCACTAAGGCCAGCGGCAGCGATCAAGGCATCCAGCTCCCCCAAAGCATCATCAGCATAGTCAAGGAATTCCAGCTTCAGCTTGTCTATAATCACATCATAGTCATGCTCAGCTGAATTGTCGGTGCGACAATCTGTCTGGAGCTCGCTGGTTTTTTCCATAGGCGTAAAGGTATATGGTAACCGTAAATTATTGATTTACGGTATCTCGTGTTTACGTAAATGTTATTAGGAACAGCTATGACTATGACGCAGACAATTGGCAATAATTTCAGGTCCTGGCGTCGCGCTATGGGTCGCGGCCTTAAACAGCGCTGTCCGGCCTGCGGTCAGGGTGCCATGTATGGCCGCTTTTTGAAGGTGCGGGACGAATGCCAAACCTGCGGCTTGGAATTACATCACCACAGGGCCGATGATGCACCACCTTATTTCACCATGATGATCGTTGGCCATATTATCGTGCCCCTGGTCCTGATCCTGGAACGAACGGTCATGCCATCCCTGTGGCTGCAATTTTTCCTGTGGCTGCCCCTGACGCTCATTCTGTGCCTGATCATTCTACCACGCGTTAAAGGTGCCTTGATCGGCCTGCAATGGGCACATCGCATGCATGGCTTTGGCGAAGGGCATGATTAACGTCCGCAAGGCGAGACCGGACGAAGCAGCCGCTTTGACAGACCTTTGCATACGCTCGAAACAATCAAACGGTTATGACGATGCCTTTATGGCAGCCTGCCGTGATGAGCTGACAATCAGCGAAAATCGCTTGCAGGGCGGGGAGTTTTGGGTCGCAGTTGACGATGGTGACAGAGGCGACGGTGGCCTTTGCGGTTGCGCCTGCCTCGATGTTGATGTCGATGGCACTGCAGACAGCCCTGAAGGGGAAGTGCATGCGTTTTTCATAGACCCTGACCGGAAACGTCAAGGCGTTGGCCGGTTGCTGTGGCAAAAACTGCTTGAACGCGCAGAAGCCAACGGCCTCTCGAAGCTTTACCTGGACGCAGACCCATTTGCTGTACCGTTCTATGAAGCATTGGGGTTCATCGAAACGGGCGATGCGGCATCGGGCTCCATCACGGGGCGACGCATACCACATATGATCTATTCTATTGCGTCCTATCCGACCGCATCGATCTGAAACGCCAACCGGTCATGGGCCGCACGCAGGGCGGCTTCGACCTGATCCGGCGTTTCCCCTGTGGAAAAAATAAAGCCCAAATATCGATTGCCCTCCGGCACCGGCACCAATACATCGCCGAGGGGAATGGAGATGGTGATGTCGTCGATACCCGACATCTCACGGGCATCCTCTAGTCCATCGACGTGGCGTAAGACGCCTGCACTCGGGATCGGGATCATCATAACACCTGAGGCTGCTTGCGCGCCCTCAGCAACGCCCCCCGACATGCAGTCTGGCAAACTCTGCGGTAAGCCCAGGGCATGGCGGATGATCACGTCTTCCAAGCCTTCCTGCTGCTCACCTGAACCAAACTGCAATGTTCTGCCGCATAACCCACCGATGGAGCGAGCCGCGACCTCAATCAACCAGGCACCTTGATCGTTAATACGTAACTCCGCATGAATAGGACCTTCGGACAGGCCAATGGTCCCGACCGCCGTTTTCACCGTTTCGGCAATATCCTTTTGAACTTGCGCTGACAGACGGGACGGCGTGAGATAGATCGTTTCCTCAAAATACGGCCCATCCAATGGGTCCGGCTTGTCGAACAGCGCAAGCACCTGCAACCGTCCCTGGTGCAACAAACCTTCCAACGCCACTTCCTGCCCGGGGATAAAGCTTTCTACAAGAAAATGGTTGGCCCCCTCACCGCTTTGATCCGTCGTCGCCAGGATCGCCTTGATACGCGCTTGGGCCGCCATAAATTGGTCGGGATCATTCGCCCGAATTACGCCGCGGCTAGCGGACAGGGCCAACGGTTTCAGGACGACGGGAAAATGCAGGCGGGTCGCTTGCCCCGCCAAATCTTCCTCAAACGAAAGCAGCGTGAACCATGGTGCCGGCAGGCCGGAATTGGCCAGGCGGCTGCGGAAGCGGTATTTGTTCTCCACCGCCTCAATTGCCGCCGGGTCGTTATGGGGCAGGCCCAAAGACCGGGACGCCGACGCGGCCAACAAGGTCGTTTCCTGATCAACGCCGATGATCGCGCCCAGGGGATAGTCCCTATGATAGGCGGTGATTTGCGCGATGCCGTGATCAAGCGCCTTAAAATCCACCGTCAGAGTGCGGCCCTGGGAAAATTGTTCCAAAACGCTTTGCTGATCAGAACCGACGGCCACATCAATGTCTCGACGATGGGCAGCGGCCAGAAAATCACCAATGCGGTAGGACGTCGTTGGCACCAACAGCAGAAGACGGCCACCCCGGTCAGTGACAGGGCCAATAACAGACACCCGACGAGAGGTGTCAGCCTTTACCTTGCTGGTAATAGGGGTTGGAACCGCCTGCATGGTCGGTCACATCCAACACGTGAACAATGGACGGCAACAGGGCGCGAATTTCCGTGGCCACGCCCTGTTTCAGGGTGACATCCGCCATACCACAGCCCTGGCAACCACCCTCCAGGCGCAAATAGACCGTGTCATCGACAACATCCACCAGGGCGATATGACCACCATGGCCCGCAACCTGGGGGTTGATATGTTCATCAAGCAGCTTTTTCACGGCCCGGCCTTCTTCGGTGTCCAGGCCAGGCTTTGGCGCCCTATCGTCGAATTCTACGACGCCCTCAATCTCGTGCAGGTAATGGCGCATCATATGTTCAATATTCAGGCGGAAATCACGCGCCGCACCGCGCAATTCCAGGATCACCATGCCGTTTTTGAAGCCGCGATAGATCGCCTCTCCGTCACTATCTGCCAGCGCCGGGCGGACATGGCTGTCCATCAAATCCTTGATGTTGGCGATCACTTCGGGGTCCACATCCGGATCCGTCAGATCCGCTTCCGACAAAACCTCTTCCTCTTCAAGCAGGACAACCGCTTCGCCAGTGGTGAAATGGTTCATGATAGCGGCCAGGGCAAAGGTCTTCAGGACCTGCCAATCCCAATCATCCGCCTTGGAGAGTGTAATTGAGTCCCCATCCAATGAAACACCCGTCACACCTTCGACCGCAAACAGTCGTTTAGCCAAAGGCGAACGATCAGAGGTTGCCACATTGGCAAAATGGGCCGTGCCGGACGGCATGACTTGCTGACCGGGCAAAAACTTCATTTGATCGGGGTTTGGTGTCGGCTCTGTCTGGATAAACATATCATCAATCCCTTATTTGGCCATCTAGCCTTACGACTAAGCAAGTTAATAACCTTTCGCAACGATTGGAACAAGGCCCCGTCTCTTTAGCAGGTCGTTCCCGACTTAACGATCCGCACTGGACAGGATGGGCGCTGCCATGCGATTTTAGGGTTCCTGTAATCCTGCCACAGAGTGATATGTCCGAAAAATCCGAACCTACCCAGCCTGCTAAAGGTCGGCGCGCTGCGCGCCCGCGCGATGCCGCCACACTGGTGTTATTGCGCCAAGTCAGAGGCAAGACAACTGTGCTTATGGGGCTGCGCGGCGGCAAACATAAATTCATGCCCGATCAATGGGTCTTCCCGGGCGGTCGCGTGGATCGTGCGGACGGCTATGCCCATGCCGCAACCGAACTGCCCCCCCACGTCTCCAATTTCCTGGCAAAGACGTCCTCCTCCCATCGGGCACGGGCCCTGGCTATGGCGGCGGTGCGTGAATTATATGAAGAAGCCGGCATGATCCTGGGCAATAAGCTTGATCAAAGCGCCGATCAGATTGATCAGCTGGTGAAGAACGCAGCGCCTTCATGGGCGCCTTTTTACGAGGCAGGTTATGCCCCTACTTTGGATGGACTGGAATATGTTTACCGGGCGGTGACGCCGCCCTTTCGGCCCATTCGTTTCAATGCGCGGTTTTTCCTCGCCGATGGCACCAACCTCCACGGCAAGCTGCAGGGCGATGGCGAATTGCTGGATCTAAGCTGGGTGCCAATACCAAAGGCCCTGAAACTGCAAACCCCGCCGATCCAGCAAATTGTGCTGGAGGCTATCCCCGGTCTGGTGGATGAGGCGGGCAAAATCCGGAAGCAACGCAAAGTACCGGTACGCATTATGAGATATGGAACGCGGCGGATTGAATACGAATGAGTGCTCTTGAAAAGGCCCTGAACGGACCGGTGCGGGACTATGTCCGGCCCGAAAAACCTGTCCGCCCCCGCGATGCTTCATCGTTGGTCATTTTGCGTCAGCGCAAGGGCACGACCGAGGTGTTGATGGGCCGCCGGGCATCCCGCCACCGCTTTATGCCCAATGTGTTCGTCTTTCCAGGCGGGCGGGTGGATAACGCAGACAGAAATGCCCTGATTAACGGAAATTTGTCGAAACCCGTGGCGCGCAAACTGGAACATAAATGGCCCCCCGTCATGGCCCAGGCGTTAGCTGTGGCAGCGGTACGGGAAACATTTGAAGAGACCGGCCTGATTATTGGCGAAAAGCAAAAGAAGACGGGCGACATTTTGCCGAACCTGGCGGGCCTCGACTATGTAGCGCGCGCGATCACGCCATCCGATAGTCCTATGCGGTTTCATGCCAGGTTCTTTTGTATAGATGCTGAACTTACCACCGGGCGGGTCCGCGATAGTGACGAATTGCAGGCCCTGAAGTGGTTTTCCCTGGCAGAGGCCCTGGCCATGCCCCTGGTCGATGTGACCGAGTTCGTTTTGCGAGAGGTTGAACGCCGCATAGGTGGTTGGACGCCGCCTGGAGTACCCCTGTTTAGCTATCGCAATGGCCGGGCATTTATCAAATACGAAGGTTGATCTTTTTATCGGATTTCAGCCGAATTTGGTATGATCCGGGCTTGACAGATCAGCAGGGAAGATTATGTTCCCAGGCTACAATTATCTGGAATTATCTCGAAATGGGTGCCAATAATGCGGCGCCCTGAATATTGGAGTTTTGGTGATGGCTAAACCGTCAACCGTTAAAATCAGACTGGTGAGCAGCGCTGACACTGGTTACTACTACGTGACTAAAAAGAACCCGCGCACCCAAACGGAAAAAATGGTGGTCAAAAAATATGACCCCGTTGTCCGGAAGCATGTGGAATTCAAAGAAGGCAAGATCAAATAAGATCTTGCTTCTGCCGGGCCAAAACAGTTTACCGGACTGTTTGCGCCCACTGAAATTTCGACGATTTGATCTTTTTTGATGCGACTGGCGGCAACGCCGGTCGTTTTCGTTTGACTTCGATTTAGAGCACCTGCAAACGGACCGGTATTCGGCCTCTACATTGCCGTAGCGACCGGTGCCTCGTCTTCGTCGCTGACAACCTTGTTACGGCCGGAATTCTTGGCGGCATAAAGCGCCTCATCCCCACGCTTCATCAAATTTGCCATGGTATCGCCCGCGCCACGTGAAATACTGACACCGATACTTACCGTAATAGGAATTTCCAGATCCTGATCCGGGATTTTGACAGCCGCCTCGGCGATCGCCTCCCGCAGGCGTTCGGCGACGCCCATACATGTGTCTAACGAGGAATCGGGCATGATCACGACAAATTCCTCTCCCCCCGTACGTGCAGCCAAATCGATAAAGCGGACACAGCGTTTAATTCGGGTGGAAAATTCCTTCAACACCTCATCACCGACTGCATGGCCGTGGGTATCATTGACCAACTTGAAATGATCAATATCCATGGCCAACAAGCCAACCGGTTTGTCGTCCATGACAGCCCGCTGCAGCAGGTTTTCCAAATGGGATTCCAAATAGCGGCGATTGTACAGCCCGGTCAACGGATCGGTCACTGCCAGGGTCATGCTCAGGTGATAATTGGTCCGCAAACGGTCTTCATAGCTTTTTCGCCGTAGCTGTGTCCGGCAACGTGCCATCAACTCGTTCTGATCAACCGGGCGGATCAAATAATCATTAACGCCCAGATCAAGGCCACGGACCAATCGCTCCATCTGATCGGGGGTATCATCCACCAGGATCAAAATGGGGATCTGCCGGCTTTCATCCATGGATCGCAAATGAGAGCACAAACGCAGACCATCCGTATCCTGCAAGGATAACGAAACAATGATCAAATCAACATTGCCAGAGCGCGCCGCAGAAATTGCATCGTCCGAGTTCGTTGCCATGGTCACGTCATGACGGCCTTCCAGGGCCTGGTTGATGTTGCGGGCGTAAATTTCCCGGTCTTCGACAACAAGGACCCGTCCGCTTTCAATCTCCGGCTCACTACCCCGGATTATTCATGGCGGGCTCGAATTTGTTGGCGAACGTAGATTAACCT
>JAPKBD010000434.1 GCA_028824965.1 Alphaproteobacteria bacterium
GATTGGTTTTCAGGAAAGCCTCACGGACGGGGAAATCGTCAAGGTTTCGGTGATTGGCGTTGGCATGCGCAGTCATGCGGGTGTGGCCCAGCAGATGTTTGCTGCGCTTTCGGACAAGGGCATCAATATTCATGCGATTTCGACCTCCGAGATTAAGATCTCGGTCCTGATCAGCGCTGAATATACGGAATTGGCGGTGCGCAGTTTACATTCCGTCTATGGATTGGATGCCGCTTGAGCCAGCCTGTCCACATAGCGCTGACTATCACGCCGGGATCTTTGCAGCGGGAGAAATCAGCGTGAGTACGGCCGGTCAAACTGGCCCGTCTGGCCCAGCACAGGCAGGTCCTTCCGGGCCGCGCATATTGCTGCGTCGGTTGCGCGAAGTTATGGCCGGTTCTGGTGCTGCCCAGGAACGGATGGACCAATTGGTCACCGTTATCGCTGCCAATATGGTGGCAGAGGTTTGTTCGATCTATCTATTGCGAAACGGTCAGTTGGAACTGTTTGCGACCGAGGGCTTGAATAGAAGCGCGGTTCATCAGACCACGTTGCGGATTGGTGAGGGGCTGGTTGGACAAATCGCCCAGGCGGCGCGTCCCTTGGCGTTGTCCGAGGCGCGCTCCCACCCAAATTTTGCCGCCCGGCCGGAAACCGGCGAAGAAGATTATCATTCCCTGATGGGCGTGCCTATTCTGCGAGGGGGGCGGGTTGTCGGTGTTTTGGTCTTGCAGAACCGTACCAACCGCGACTATTCCAATGACGAGATGGAGGCGATGCAGACCATAGCCATGGTGTTGGCGGAAATGGTCGGCGGTGCGCTGCAGGATGAGGCGCCGGGTGTTGGGATTTTTGGTGCCAATGACCTGCCACGGCGATTGGCGGGTATGTCATTGAACGAAGGCCTGGCCCGTGGCGTCGCCGTGCTGCATGAACCCCGCATTGTGGTGGAGCAACATGTCGCCGATGACATTGATGTTGAGGCAGTGCGTCTGAATACAGCGTTGCGGGAACTTCGCATTCAGGTCGACGGCATGTTGCAGGCAGCTATTGCGGAGCCAAGTGGCGAGTCCCGGGATATTCTGGAAACCTATCGCATGTTTGCCCACGACAAGGGCTGGATGGCCCGCCTGCATGAAGCTATTCGAACCGGCTTGACGGCAGAGGCGGCGGTGGAACGGGTGCAGGTGGAAAACCGCGCCCGCATGTCGGAAATCTCTGATGCCTATTTGCGGGAACGGCTGCACGATCTGGAAGATTTATCCAATCGCCTGATGCGCCATCTCACATTAGGTGCGGGCAATTTGACAGATCGCGATCTGCCGGAAGAGGCGGTGGTGGTGGCCTGGAATATGGGCCCGGCTGAATTGCTGGACTATGACGTTAACCGGATCAAGGCGTTGGTCCTGGAAGAAGGCTCACCTACCTCTCATGTGGCCATCGTCGCCCGGGCCTTGCAAATACCTGTCATTGGCCGTCTGGATCAATTGCTGGATGCAGTTGAAAGCGGCGATGATCTGGCAGTGGATGGCGACAATGGTCAATTGTTCGTGCGCCCCGGCGCAGAGGCGCTGGAAGCCTTCAGCGCCAATGTGGATATGCGCCAGGCCAAGGCGGCGCAATATGCCGCCCTGCGCGATCTGCCTGCGGTGACCAAGGACGGCACCCGGATACACCTTAATCTCAATGCCGGCCTGCTGGCGGATATGCCGCACTTGGAAGGCACCGGCGCGGATGGCATTGGGCTGTATCGGACGGAGTTGCATTTTATGGTGCGTGCAACATTGCCCACGGTTTCCATGCAGTCGGAATTCTATGGCCGGGTGTTGGAAATGGCCGGCGATGCGCCCGTCGTCTTTCGAACCCTTGATGTGGGCGGCGACAAGATGTTGCCTTATTTGACCCGCTATGACGATGAACAGAACCCAGCCATGGGCTGGCGGGCGATCCGCCTGTCTCTGGATCGGCCAGTGTTATTACGGATGCAAATTCGCGCCTTGTTGAAAGCCGCGTCGGGGCGTCCGCTCTCCGTCATGTTCCCGATGATTGCTGAGGTCTCGGAGTTTGTGGCAGCACGGGCCTTGTTGGACCGGGAAATAGATCGCCAAAACCGCATGGGCGAGGTGGGACCGACGTCAGTGCGTGTGGGCACCATGCTGGAGGTGCCCAGTCTGGCCTTTCAATTGGGGGCGTTGTTGCCGTTGGTGGATTTCGTATCGATTGGCAGCAATGATTTGATGCAGTTCCTCTTTGCCTCTGATCGGGGCAATCCGCGCCTGGCCAATCGTTACGATGAAATGAGCCCATCCGCCCTGTCCTTGGTGCGCGATATTGTACAGCGTTGCAATTCCCTCGGCGTGCCGGTCAGCCTTTGTGGAGAGGCTGCGGGACGCCCCGTAGATGCCATGGCGTTGATTGGCCTTGGCCTGCGGAGTATTTCCATGGGGGCCGCCTCCATCGGGGCGGTAAAGATGATGGTGCGCAGCCTTGATTTACCCGCTTTGCAGGACTTTATGGAAGGTTTTTATGAATCTCCGGAGCATAGTTTACGCAAAGTATTAACCCAATTCGCCGAAGATCATGACGTGGCGATATAAACTATTGCGTTTGCTTGACGATTCTCGATCTGATAAAAGTTATT
>JAPKBD010000435.1 GCA_028824965.1 Alphaproteobacteria bacterium
GCGGGTGGCGACATCGACCTGAAATTGTAGATTGCCTTGATCATCGCTGGCTTCTTCCATCAACTCGGCAATGGTCTCGGCTGGTAGGCGGATCGGCAGGACGGAGTTTTGAAAACAGTTGTTGAAGAATATGTCGCCGAAACTTTCAGCGATCACACAGCGAATGCCCAGGCCCAGAATGCCCCAGACGGCAGTTTCCCGGGACGACCCGCAGCCGAAGTTCTTCCCGGTGATCAGGATGACGCTATCGCGATAACCCGGTTTGTTCAAAATGAAATCCGGGTTATCGCTGCCGTCGCCTAAAAAGCGCAGCGGCTCAAATGCATGTTCATGCATTTCCCGCCAATTGGCATTGGTCAAATACTTCATGGGCGTGATGATGTCGGTATCAATATTGGCCCGGCGCAGGGGAGCGGCGACACCTTGTAGTTGTTGCAGCTTTTCCATTTTTTATCCCTCCCCCTCTAACAGCGGCATATTTCGAACATCAGTAATCTCACCTGCGATAGCAGCGGCAGCGGCCATTGCCGGGCCTGCCAAATGGGTCCGTGCGCCGGGACCTTGGCGGCCGACAAAATTGCGATTGGAGGTGGAGACGCAGCGTTCCCCATCGGCGATCAACTCACCATTCGTTGCCACGCATTGGGCACATCCAGGCTCACGCCATTCAAAGCCTGCGGCCAGGAATATTTCGTGCAGGCCCTCCGCCTCCGCCGCCCGCTGTACGGGGACGGAACCGGGGACCACCCAGGCGGTGACGTTGTCTGCCACCTGGCGCCCTTTGGCAATGGCAGCGGCCCGGCGTAGGTCGGAGAGGCGACTGTTGGTGCACGATCCAATAAAGACCCGGTCGATCCTGGTGCCGGCAATAGGTTTGTTTGCGGTCAGGTCCATGTACGCCAAGGCGTTTTCAGCACTCGCTTTCTGGTCCGCTTCAACAAAGCTTTCCGGTGTTGGAATATTGTCGGTGACGTCGATACATTGCCCCGGCGAAGTGCCCCAGGTGATTTGCGGCGCCACATCTTCAGCCTCGAAACTAATCTCTCGGTCAAAAGATGCATCGTCGTCTGACGCGAGGGTGCGCCAATAAGCCAATGCCTCATCCCAGGCAGCGCCTGTGGGGGCGAGGGGCAGGCCGTCGAGATATTCAAAGGTCGTCTCATCGGGCGCGACCATGCCCATGCGGGCACCGAATTCGATGGACAGGTTACAGATGGTCAAACGGCCTTCCATGCTCATGTTTTCGATCGTGCTGCCGGCATATTCCACCGCATAACCGGTGCCTGCCGCGACCCCCAATGTGCCAATGATATGCAGGATGACGTCCTTGGCCTCTATGCCAGGGCCTAATTCACCATTGATATTGATACGCATTGTGCCGGGGCGGCGTTGACGAACGGTTTGTGTGGCCAGAACATGGACCAGCTCTGTCGAACCAATGCCCCACGCCAGGGCGCCCATGGCACCATGGGTTGAGGTATGACTGTCGCCGCAAACCAAAAGGCAGCCGGGCAGGGTGTAGCCGGTTTCAGGGCCTACCACATGCACGATGCCCTGGTTGGGATGATCGATGCCGTAATGGGGAATGCCTGCTGCGTCGGACATATCGCGCAGACCACCGCCCAGACGCTCCCCATTCGGGCTGGACGCTAAGGTGCGGCCCGGTAGGCTGGAGACACTATGATCGGGCATGGCGAGGCAAAGTTCCGGGTTGCGGACCGATAGGCCCCGCTCACCCAATTCCGTCAGAGCGCGTGAGCCACTGAGATCATGCATCAGCAAGCGGTCGACATGAAGGAGATCCAGGTTTTCCCCCAACGAGCGAACCACGTGGGTGTCCCACATTTTCTCGAATAGGGTTTTTCCACCGCCATTAGTGTTCATGTTCACGTCCCCATATTTATCGTCTAGCTGTGTTTCGTAATCCAGGCCGTCACGGCCTCGTTGAAGATGTCTGCCGCTTCTATATTTACTGCATGGCCGGCATCCGCCTCAACCACTTCGAGGTTGGGAATGCTGGCCTTGGCGAAATCATAGTTCGGTTGAAAGCGTTTTTCCGCTGCACCGCAAACCAATAGTGTTGGTACAGCCGTGTTCGCCGCTTCATCCCGTACTGAAAGGTAGGGGGAGGAATAGCGAAATGACTGCGCCAGTCCCTTAGGTTGCAGCAATTCGGCGTCCCTGACCAGGGCATCGCGCGCTTCCGGAGGCAGACGTCGGGCACGTCCCGGATAGATCGGCAATTCCTTGATGCCGTCGAGGCCACCCTGTTCCATCAATTGAGCGCGCTGTTCCGCTGTTTCGCGATAGGTCACCAGATATTCCTCCCCCGCCAAGGCGGACGATGAATTGGTGAAAACCTGGGCGATTACCCGATCCGGATGACGCAGGGCATAGCGCAGGGTCAGCGATGCCCCAAAGGATTGCCCGCATAGGAACCAACGTTCAATCCCCAGTTTTTCCCGGATCGCCTCAAACATGCGCACGTAATATTCCGGATCGTAGGGTTCTTTATCTTCAGGTGCGGCGGAGCGGCCATGGGCCAGCAACTCGACCAGAATTGGCGTGGCGACCTTTTGGATCGCGGCCAAGTTCAAATCCCACTGCGCCTTTGACGACAACATGCCGTGTAGC
>JAPKBD010000092.1 GCA_028824965.1 Alphaproteobacteria bacterium
GGCGGAGACAAAGATGCTTTGCGGGCGCATCACCTCCCATTCGGAGAACTTCAAAGGCCGGTTATCGACACAGGACGGCAGGCGAAAGCCGAATTCCGACAGGGTCCATTTCCGCCGGTAATCGCCCCGGAACATTCCGCCCAACTGGGGCACAGTGACGTGGCTTTCATCCAGGATAACCAAGGCTTCCTCGGGCAGGTATTCGAACAGGGTGGGTGGCGGATCGCCCGGACTGCGGCCCGTCAGATAGCGTGAATAATTCTCAATACCGGGGCAAAAACCGGCGGCATCCATCATCTCCAGATCCAGCATTATGCGTTGTTCCAGACGCTCGGCCTCCAACAACATGCCGGTCTGACGCAGGACTTCCAGACGCGCCACCAACTCTGCCTTGATGCCCTTCATGGCCTGTTGCAACGTCGGGCGCGGCGTTACGTAATGGCTGTTGGCATAGATCCGTGCCTTCTCGAACGTATCGCTGCGATGGCCCGTTAAAGGGTCGAATTCAACGATTGATTCCAGCTCATCGCCAAACAATTCGAACCGCCAGGCGCGGTCTTCCAGATGCGCGGGCCACAGTTCAACCACATCGCCACGGACCCGAAAGCTGCCCCGGCCAAAGAAATTGTCATTGCGCTTATATTGCAGATCCACCAGGCCCTTCAGCAGGGCATTACGGTCAACGGTACCGCCGACCTTCAGGTCCAGGGTCATCTTCGAATAGGTCTCGACAGAGCCGATACCATAGATGCATGAGACGGAGGCAACGATAATTACGTCATCCCGCTCCAACAAAGAGCGCGTGGCCGCATGGCGCATGCGGTCGATCTGTTGGTTTATGTGGGCCTCTTTCTCAATGTAAGTATCCGTGCGGGGGACATAGGCCTCGGGCTGATAATAATCGTAGTAGGAGACGAAATATTCCACCGCGTTGTTGGGGAAAAAGTTCTTCATCTCGCCATATAGCTGGGCGGCCAGGGTCTTGTTCGGGGCCAGAACCAGGGCCGGTTTCTGTGTCCGCTGGATGACCTGCGCCACGGTATAGGTTTTGCCCGACCCGGTGACGCCCAACAGCACCTGATCACGCTCCCCCCCTTCAACACCTGCCACAAGCTCTTTGATGGCCTGAGGTTGATCGCCGGCGGGTTCATATTCGGATACCAGCTCAAACGCGCGCCCGCCTTCGCCCTTTTCGGGCCGGGCAATGGGTGCGGGTACCCAGGTGCTCTGCTCAGCCTCTGCCAGAGACTGCTCAAAACTACCGGTGATCTGCTTCATGGATGTATGTGGCATGGCCCCAGTATAACCGATTTTACGACGCTGGCAGATAAGGTTATGGTGATAGCATGAAAACAATTCTGGATCATGACATTGCCGCCCCCCAGGCCTGGATTGGGGATGACCTAGCCGATGATGTGGGCCTAGTCACCCTGGATGATACTTGCCTGGAAGAGCTGTCGGGCTTAAGCGCTCTGTTGGAGACCAACCCCCTGCCGGTGCTGTCATTGCATCCGGATGATTTCGAGCTGCCCCATTGTAAGGCGTTGATGGCGCAGGTACGGGCGCAACTGGATCAAGGCGTCGGCTTTGCCATCATTGATCGCCTGGACACAGCGTCCCTGGCAGAGGATACGGCAACCGGGCTTTACTGGCTGCTAAATTCTATGATCGCCCGCCCCGTGGCGCAAAGCTGGGACGGCAAGATGCTGTACAACGTCACCGACAGCGGCAAAGAACCGGGCAACGGCGTCCGCCCGGACATCACCAACGTGGGCCAGAACCTGCACACGGACAACAGCTATAACCTGAGCCCGCCTGACTATGTCACACTGTTTTGTCGGCAAACGGCCATGGAAGGCGGGGTAAGCGAATTGGTCAGTTTCGGCGCCGCCCACAATCAAATGCGGGTAGAGGCCCCGGACCTGCTGGCCCGGCTGTACGAGGATTTCACCTTTGATCGCCAGCGCGAACATGCCCCCGACGACGTCATGACAATCGAACATCCGTTGTTTACCTGGGATGGCAACCGCCTGTTAGGCCGCCTCTCGAAACGACAGGTCCACGGCGGCTATGCCCTGACGGGCAAAACCATAGATAATCGCGGGGCAGCAGCGTTGGAAAAATTGGAAGCGATCATGACCGCGCCAGGCATGCGCAAGGAATTCCATTTCCATCCCGGTCAGATCCAGGTCGTCAACAACAAAGCCTGCGGCCACGCCCGCACGGCATTCACCGACTGGCCCGAACCCGAACGCCACCGCAATTTAACCCGCATGTGGCTGCGCCACGAAGGCCGGGCGTTCTACAATGGCTAAACTTTACTACGGTTGACCTTGTTTCATGCGAGACCGAGGAATACGATAATCGCTTGATTGAGTTTTGTTAGATCAGCATCGTCCAATTGCCCAATCCGTTCGCCCGTTCGCTCCTTTGCAACGGTCGTCATCTTGCACGATAACCAGCGGGCGCGGCTGGCCCACATAGCCGTCTGCTGAAATCGACCAGACCTCGCCTCGTTTCACACCTCATCCCAGTTAGAAATGGCGTCTATGAACGCCTGATCGGCCCCAGCCGTCGCATAGTGTGAAACCGCAAGCGACTGACGGTGTGCCTCTTTGTCGAAATCCGGCAACCGGGTGTTCGGCACCCAAATCTGTACAGAACGCAGCCCCCGTGCCCGTTGCCGTTCACGAAACCTGCGGGCCTTTTCGCGGGAACCTGGCCTATCGCCGGCACCCATCGACATAGCGCTGCCTCCAAAATATAGATCACATGTAACCCATATTATTCAGCACACAGGTACAAAGCTTCAGGCAAAGTGCCAGAATTTAGGATTAGTCCGAAAATTCTAGTCAGGCGCGTCGCAGGTTTCCGTGCCCATGTCTGCGGGAATAGAGACTTCCAGCAGCTCGAATTTATCCGACGTTGCGATTTCGTTGTGCGGTGTGCCGCCGGGGATATAAAAACTGTCGCCCGCCTTCATCCGCTCCACTCTGCCACCGGCAAAGGCCAGATCGACCCAACCGCTGAGCATATAGACGAACTGCCCCTCGCACAGGTGGACATGCCAACCGGTTGGCTCGGACAACCCTTGGGTCGCGGAGGTGACCTGGGCCCGAATGCTGCCGCCACTGGCCGCCGTCACGCCCAATTCGCGATATTGCAAGAAATCCCGCCGGCCGGGTACCATCACGGGATCATCGATCCTGGCAATCGCCACATCATTCCCGTTATCGGCTGCAACAGATGCTTCCACACTCATCACATTCTCCCCAAATTGAATATTGTTTATGTCTGAATCTCGATAAATGGAATGGTAGGAGTGGTTAGAAAAATTAGCAAGTAAGTATAGGTTCCCGAGACGAATTACTGACCAATCCACAAGCACCAAATGGCAAGCAAAGGCACGTCCATTGCCCGCATGGCATGCCAGGCGTTGGATGGATTGTGGACGATGTCGCCGGGTTGTTTGGGTACCATGGGATTATCATTCTGCATCCATTCCCCTGGTGAGAGGACGATATAAAGCTCTTCTGGCGGATGATGGTGCCGCGGATAAAAAATGTTCGGCGCAACGAGGCTCACTCCGATCACCACATCCCCGCGCGCCTCCAGGCCGCCTGCGCCGCCGGGCCCCACGATCATTGCGTTGGCGTGATTGTCCGCAAAATTTCCGGCAACCAATTCTGCGCCCGCCCTGGGTGCCCAGGTAAATTCCGGCTCGATATCCGCGAACGCATCCATGAGCGCACGGATCGGTTCCGAACCCGCGCGCGCCTGACTGTATGCATTTTCAAGATGACGGCATGGTTCCAGCCGCGTTGGGGTGTTGGTGGCCTTGGCATTCCCGGCTTCGGTCAATGCAGCAAAGACCCGGTCAACCATTACCATCGCATCAGGGACATCTGTTGCGCGCGCCCGAATTGCCGCCTCCGTCGCATCGATAAAACGCTGCATATTCAAATCCCGGTCCGGCATCGCGCATTCCTTGATTTTCAGCAATTGATTGGACAGCAATCCAACCACTGATCCTTGCAAAGGGCAATGTTGCTGAACCCAAAACAGGTTTTATCTCAGGGAGGAATAAACTTGGATCAGGCTGGGGCGAAGTTGTGCCGCACCATAGTTGCTAAGATGATGTTCATCCCGGTAGGCCGAGCGGCCATTTATATATGGTGAACAACTTTGTTCATCGCAGAATTGGTCACTGGGATCGATCACGACAACGCCCAATCGGGCCAATTCCGAAAATGTCTGCAGGACAAAACCCTGCCGCGCCTGGATTTCCCGGCGCGGCCTTTTATGGGCGACAGATCGGCCGCGCAAGGCCAGCTTCTGGCCATAACCCGTCGGTTCGATATTGAAGTTCGGAACCTGCAAGACAACGTAAGTGCGAATACCGTGTTGCGCCAATTTGGTGATCATTGCCGTGGCAGCGGCCTTGAAATCTATTTGGGCACTTGCCACGCTGGCCTCTCCCTTTGCGGGGTCGGCGGTGATTAGAGGTGGAGGTAAATGCTGCTTGAATTGATCCCGCCCGTTGGTATAAAGATTGAAGCGAGAGATCAGCAGAACATCGCGGATATTTTTGCGAATGGCGTAGTCCACCATATAGTCATTGAATTCCCGACACTGGTGCGAGGCATCTTCATTCACACGATCCAATCCGGATACTGCGGGACAGGCGCTGTAGGCGGCAAAGTGTGACTCGACGCCGTACTCTCGCGCCAAACTATCCAACAGAGGCTGTAGAGCATCGGCATGGCTATCCCCCCAGATCAACAATTGCGGCGGTGCCTTAGCCAGCGTGGGGTCGGGTCGGCAGAACCAATCGTCACTGAACTGCCCAGACTGTCCAGAATGCCCAGACTTCTTGGACCATACGCATTCCCGGCGGCGCGGATTACGCTCCTCCCCCGCAGCGGCAAGCTGTAATGCCCTGTCAGAAAGTCGGCTGGGAACACCCTGCAGCATATGGATGGTCGTGCCAGCCATAACCAGCAGTGCCGCAGCCATCACCGTGCCCACCATCAGCCGGCGGTTCGTAAAGACAGCGACGTTGCGACGTAGGGGCGTTTCAACAAACCGATAGGATAACCACGCCAAGACAATGCTTAGAATAAGTACGCCGCCTTTAGCCAACGTGCCTGGCTCCTCCAACAACAACGCCCTCTGCAAGACCAGAACCGGCCAATGCCACAGGTACAGAGAATAGGAAATCAGACCGATAAAAACTACGGGGCGGCAGGCCAGTATGCGCCCCACAACACTTAAGCTGTCGCGACCAGCCCAAATGATCATCGCCGTCGAAAGACATGGCAGCAGTGCATAGAACGAGGGAAAGGGCGTTGTACGGTCATACCCGACGACGGTCAGCGCAAGCCCCAACAGACCAAGGCCGGCCCAAAATTCGTTGGCCCAAGCTCCCGTGTTTATGGTAGCCGCACGATAAATGACCTTATGGGCCAGCAAACAGCCAATACCCAACTCCCAGGCCCTTGTCGGTAGCAAGTAGAAGGCAGCATCAGCCTCCACCCCCGCGCCCCAAACGGATAACGCCAACGACCCGATTGCCACGACCACAAGAATTGTGAACCGCCAGGATGCCAGGAATTTCGTCAGGACCAACAACAAAGCGGGAAATATCAAATAGAACTGTTCTTCGACCGATAGCGACCACATGTGCAGCAACGGCTTTACATGGGCGTCGCTATCGAAATAACCGCTTTCCTGCCAAAAGAAGATATTGGACGCAAAGACAGTCTGCGCCAACACGGACTGTCCCAGCTCAAGGTATTGATGGGGTGCGTAAACCGGCCAGAAAGCCGCGAGAGTGGCAAATATAACTAGAAATAATGCCGGCAAAATCCGCCGCACACGACGCAACCAAAATCCCTGAATGGAAAATCGCCCCATATCCATATCCCGTAGGATGAGGCAGGTAATCAAATATCCACTGATAACAAAAAAAACGTCTACGCCGGCATATCCGCCACTAAACCCTGCAAAGCCCGCGTGATATAAAATCACCGGCAGGACCGCAACAGCACGCAATCCATCAATATCGGGACGATAATCAGGGTTCCCAGGGTTCAATGATACATTCCGTTTCAGTGGGCCAGCGGCTGAGTGGCAAAGGCGAAGTGCATCGTTGCCGGTCCGCCGTCGCTAAAGCTATGGCGTGACATTCGCCTTCGCCCTTCGCTAATGATAGTTCACGAATTCATTCCGCCGAAGCCCGAGCGTAGCGAAAGGCGCCAGGAAGTCACGGGGCGAATGGCGGATGGGGTGGGATTCGAACCCACGAAGGGCTCTCACCCTTGCTGGTTTTCAAGACCAGTCGATTCAACCACTCTCGCACCCATCCTCGTATTCGATGCACGCGTGTAGCAAATCGTTAGGCTTGTGGAAAGGTGCAATGTTGCTAGAATTTATTGAATACCTGCAAATGCTGCATGGTTGGGGTGGGAACCACAAAAAATATCGGTTCCCGACAATTCGGACGGGGAGGTCCAATACAATGATCAAAAATAGCGCAACATTGCTTGCCGCCACTGCGGCGATAAGTCTGCTGGTCATGCCGGCCCAAGCGGATGAAATCACTCTCAAGGGCGCCAGTTGTTTTCCGATTGGCAGCCCACCATCGAAACCATTTGAGGCCTTCGTTGACGATTTGAACGCCACCGGGAAGGGTGTCGTGCAGATCAAGATGATTGGCGGCGCACCGGCCATTGGCAGCCCATTCGAGATGACCAAGCGGATGACCAAGGGCATCTTTGATGTGGTCGGCTGTCCGGAAGCTTATTGGGCCAATGTGGTGCCCGAAGCAGCCTCAGTGCGCCTGTCGGATTATTCCGCAGCCGAGATGCGCACCAACGGCGGCTATGCCTATCTGCGCAAATTGTACGAAGCCAAGAATATCCATTTCCTGGCCCGCCATTCCAATTTCGGCCCGTTCTTTTTGTGGCTGAACAAAAAAATCGATAAGCCGGACCTGACCGGCCTGCATCTGCGGGTATCCCCCGTCTACGTGCCGTTCTTCAAGTCTTTGGGCGCGACCGTGCAACGGTCCAACATCGCGCAGATCTATACCTACATGGAAAACGGCACGGTTCAGGGCTATGGCTGGCCCGCACTTGGCTGGGTCCCGTCCTGGATCAAGGTCACCAAATACCGGGTGGAGCCAGGCTTTTATTACGCTTTTATCCAAACCCTGGTAAACAAAAAGACCTGGGCCAAGCTGACCACAGCGCAACAGGACATGCTGAACAAGGTTGGCCTGAAGCATGAGCTTATCGCCTCAAAATGGGCGGAGCGTCTGGCCAAACAGAACGCCAAGACCACCCAACAGGGCATGAAGGTGATCAAGTTTACGGGTGCTGAGGCCGCAGCTTGGGTCATGGCAGCGAAAGATACCGCGTGGGCCTCTATCATTGAGAAAAGCCCCAACCATGGTCCGAAATTGCGGCAACTGCTTTCGAAGTGAGTGAATTCATGGTGGCGGTTGGCCCGAAATACGGAAGCCGTGTTTAGAGCCGCCGCCACCACCAACGCCCCTCTAGGCTATTTTCTAGGCTAATTTGGTTTTTCAATCATGTCTGCGTTCCTGGATCAATTTGAGGCGGGTTACAATCGCCTGACCCGGTTTCTGGCCGGACTGGTGGCCGCCTCCATCGGGTCATTCGCCGTTCTAATCCCAGCTGATCTGGCCCTGCGTGCGCTCGGCTGGGGCAATTTGCCGTGGCTGTATGAAGGCATTGAATATGCTCTTTATATGGGCGTATTCCTTGGTGCACCGTGGGTGTTATTGGAGGGGGGCCATGTACGGGTCAATGTGGTGGACAACGCCCTGCCGCCAGCCATAGCAGCCCGTTTGGATTGGCTGATGAATGCCGTCGGCGTCGTTCTATGCAGCGCGCTTTGTTACTACGGCATTCGCAGCACCATCACCGACTATGTGGATGAAGCGATGCCGGACAAATTGCTGGCCATCGCGGATTGGTGGATGATGGCGGTGTTTTCCCTGGCCTGCATTATGCTGGTGATCGCATTTCTGCTGCGTATGCGACGGCTGCACTATCCCGATGAGGCTGCAGCGCCCGATCACGAGGCGGGGTTCTAGGCCATGGAATGGTACATGGCCATGATCTTGTTGTTGGGCACTGTCTGCCTGGGCATGTTCCTCGGGCTACCGGTGGCGTTTGCATTTTTCGGTGCCAATATTCTGGGCACCTATCTGTTTCTGGGCGGTGATATCGGCCTGGAATCCATGCCCAAGGAATTCCACCTTGCGGTGGCCAAATTCGTCCTGACGCCGATTGCCTTGTTTTTGCTGATGGGTGAAATCCTGTTGCATACAGGTGTCGCCTTCAAGGCCATTGGTGCGATCGATCGCCTGATCTCCCGCATTCCAGGCCGGTTGTCCGTGGTGGCCATTGTGGGCGGCACGGTATTCTCCTCCCTTTCCGGCTCCACAATTGCCAATACAGCCATCCTGGGCTCTGTCTTGCTGCCCGATATGCTGAAACGCGGTTATAAGCCGGCCATTGCTGTCGGACCCATCATGGCGGTGGGCGGCATCGCCATGTTGATCCCGCCATCCGCACTGGCGGTGTTGCTGGCCAGCCTGGCAGAACAATCCATCGGTAAATTACTGATCGCGGGCATCGTGCCGGGTATCTTGATGGCGGTGTTGTTTTTCGCCTACGTGGTGGGCCGTTGTGCCCTGGATCCCAGCCTGGCACCGGCATCGGACGAAGATACCACGCCGCTGGATGATCCGGTCACGCTGACCATCAACCGTCGTGGCCAAGCTATCTTCACCGCCACCTACAATGGACCCCGGCGCAGATTGGTAAACAGGATCCTGCCGTCTATCCTGTATATCATGCCCTTGTTCGTGATTTTTGTCGTCGTCGTCGGCAGCATATTTTTCAAACTCGCCGCCCCGACAGAGGCCGCCGCCCTGGGCTGTCTGGCCGCAACAGGGGCCTGTTACTTTTTTCGCCTGTTCAACAAAAAGGTGATGATCAGCGGCATCGAGGGGGCGGATTTCAACTGGCGGCACATGTGGTTGGCCATGATGGAGACGGCCAAGATCAACACCATGATCTTGTTCATCATCACCGGCTCATTGGTATTTGCCCAGGCGTTGGCAGCGTCAGGTGCCACCAACGGCTTGCTGGAATTACTGGTCAGCCTGGATATGACGGCGCTGACGGGCATGATCCTGATGATGCTGGTGCTGTTGTTCCTGGGCGCCTTCATGGACCAGGTCTCCATGCTGTTGCTCACCCTGCCCTTTTTCATGCCGCTGGCCCAATCCCTGGGCATCGATATTCTATGGCTGATGGTGTTGATGCTGATCGTGATGGAGATCAGCCTGCTAACACCGCCCTTCGGGCTGTTGCTCTATGTCATGAAGGGCGTTGCACCGCCGCACATCAGGCTTGGCACCATCATTTATTCGGCGATACCTTTCATTATGATAGAGCTGTTCGTCCTGGCCCTATTGATCTGGCTGCCCGAACTGGCAACCTGGCTGCCAGAAAAGATCAACTAAACGGTCAAATTGCTCGGCCACACTTTTTGGGAGGATGCGCTGAAGAAGAATAGTCGAACTGTTGATAGTGCGTGGAGCTGGGTTGTCACTGGCGCGACCTTCATCGTGCTGTTCCTGACATATGGAAACGCCTATGCGTTTGGGATATTTTTTTCCAGTTTATCAGAGGCGTTTAATGCGGACCGGGCAACAACAGCATTAGTGTTTTCTATCGTTGGTGGGCTTTACTCCACAGTCGGGATCGTCAGCGGACCGGCCGCAGACCGCTTCGGCACCCGGCCCGTGGTGATGTTCGGTATGTTGGCCATGGGTATGGGGTTGATCTATGCCTCCCTGGCGGATTCCATCTGGCAGGTCTACCTCGGCTTTGGCCTGGGCCTGGCGTTTGGCATGGGCTTTACCTTTGCGCCTGCGAATGCGGGACTGCAACGTTGGTTCACCCTGCGGCGCGGACTGGCTGCGGGGATCGCCTCCACCGGCGTTGGCGTCTCCATCCTGATTATGCCGCCCGTGGTGGCTTTTTTGATCGCTGAATTCGGCTGGCGCACCGCAATGCAGACCACAGGTGCTTTGGCGTTGAGCATTGGCGCGCTGGCCGCCTTCATGATGGCGGACCCGGCAAACACGACCGGGCGGGCCGCAAATATCGCGGATGGCGCGGCACACTTTGATCGCAGGGCCGCGCTGACCAGCCGTGGGTTCGTGATGTTCTTCCTCTCCTCCATGCTATGCTGTGTTGGCTTTTTCATCCCCTTTGTTCACTTGGTGCCTTACGCCATTGACCAGGGCCATGGCGACGGCACGGGGGTTTATCTGTTGGCGGTCATCGGGGCCAGCAGTCTTGTGGGGCGACTATTGCTCACCGCCGCATCCGACCGTGTCGGGCGGCGGAACGCTATCGCCGCGATGTACCTCGCCATGGGCGTTAGTTTCCTGCTCTGGTATATGGGTGGCAGCATCACCACACTGACGGGTTTCGCGATCCTCTATGGCGTTGGTTCAGGCGGCTACGTCGCCATGATCGCGCCCCTGATTGCGGAATATTTTGGCACGGAGAAAATCGGCACCATGCTCGGCTGCTTCATGCCGAACATTGCCATCGGCGGCTTCTTCGGCCCCTTGCTTGCGGGCCATGCCTTTGACATTTGGGGTAGCTACGACGTGCCTATCCTGGTTTCCGCCGCCTGTGGCTTGGCCGCAGGTCTGGTTGTTCTGTTGATGCCCGCACGCGCCTATGCCGCGAAGACATTTCGGCGGCAGTCCACAAGCCCCAGCTAATTATGGCTTTCCAATAACCGGCGGGCGATGACCTGGGCCTGGATCTCGCCGGCCCCTTCAAAGATATTGAGGATACGGGCATCACACAGGACGCGGGAGATAGGGAATTCCAACGAAAAGCCATTGCCGCCATGGATCTGTACCGCGTTATCGGCAGTGGACCAGGCGACGCGGGCGGCCAGCAATTTCGCCATGCCTGCCTCCAAGTCACAACGGCGGCCCTGGTCTTTTTGCCGGGCGGCGAAGTAGGTCAATTGCCGGGCCATCATAATCTCTACCGCCATCCAGGCCAGTTTTCCGCCCACCCGGGGAAACCGCATGATGGGGCCACCGAACTGTTGCCGCTCCATGCCGTAGTTCAGGCCCAGCTCAAACGCATTCTGGGCCACACCGACAGCGCGGGCAGCCGTCTGGATACGGGCGGATTCAAAGGTTGCCATCAATTGTTTAAAGCCGTGGCCTTCCGCCCCGCCCAACAGATTGTCCGCGCCAACTTCAAAACCATCGAAGGCAATCTCGTATTCCTTCATGCCGCGATAACCCAGCACCTCAATCTCACCGCCCGACATACCCTCCGCCGGGAACGGGTTATCGCCCTCACCCCGTGGCTTTTCAGCCAGGAACATGGACAGGCCGCGATAACCCTTTTGATCCGGGTCCGTGCGCACCAACAAGGTCATCATATCGGCGCGGGCCGCATGGGTGATCCAGGTCTTGTTGCCCTGGACCTTATAGACATCACCGTCCTTGATGGCGCGGGTACCAACGCTGCCCAGGTCGGAGCCCACGTTGGGTTCGGTGAAGACAGCGGTGGGCAATACTTCGCCCGAGGCGATCTTGGGCAGCCATTCCTTACGTTGCTCTTCTGTGCCGCCATGCAGGATCAACTCGGCCGCGATCTCGGACCGGGTGCCGAGGGAACCAACGCCGATGTAGCCCCGGCAAAGTTCTTCGGAAACAACGCACATGGCCGTCTTGCCCATGCCGTGGCCGCCGTATTCTTCCGGGATGGTCAGGCCGAACACGCCCATTTCGCTCATCCCCTCAACAACATCCATGGGGATCAACTCATCCCGCAAATGCCAACCGTGGGCATCGGGGGTGACGTTGTCTTCGGTGAAACGGCGGAATTGATCACGCACCAGGGACAATGTTTCGTCCAGTCCCAGCTCCCCAAACTCACCACCCGATGCGGCATCACTCAGCATGCCCGCCAGCCGGTCCCGGGTTCCTTGATTATTGCCGCACGCAATCAGACGCTCCACCGCGTCTGTGCGGAACGCCACCACATCATCCGCCGTCAGACCCATGTCCGCAGGGCGCACCACTTCGATTTGGCTCATGGCAATGCCGTTGGCCATTTCGGTCAGATAGCCACCAAAGCCCATGCGCAGCAGCAACTGCTCAAAAGCCCCAAATTTACCGTCGCCTTGCAATTGTTCGGCCCACGACAGACTCTGGCGCAGGGCCTCGTTATACGTCGCCAACCAAGCCAGGCCATGCACGGCAAATTGCTGCGCCTCGATCAAACCAGCATCAATCGCTCCGTCAGTGGAGACCATCTCCCGCACACTTTCACGCGCCCGCCCCAGCAAGCCATCCGCCGCCGCCAATCCCTCAACACAAAGGGCAAACAGTTCATCGGCAGCAATCTCTTCAATCTGGGGGCTGGGAGCTGGCATAATATTCCTCGTCCTACTCAATTTGACACCGCGCGGCATATAGCGTGATTAGCGATTTAGAGGCGGGATGTCGAGCACCCCGCTCCCTCGAGCGTCGGCTTTAGGATGCTTTGATCCATCATAAGCTGGAGCGTTATTCGCCAGCATCACCCACTGGTCAAGATCGCATTCGCCGTTTCTGCCGTATTATGAGAATTATTCCCAACAAACATAACCCAATAGCTTGCGGACAGCAAAAAATTAGCCAAGAATATGGCGTTAGGTAAAATCGCAAGGGGGGTATTACCAAAGCTGTTGATGGGGCGTTGGATGCTGACGCCGTACAGGTCGATGTCCAGCCAGATGAATTGAACCCGTCATTCGAATATTATCAAAAAGCTGGAGCAGGACATTGCAAAAAGAAAGACCTGACCCCAGGCGATGAGAGGCTTGAGATCCGCAAGCGTACGAGGTCAAAGCATTGCGTCCGGCCCCGGACGGCAAAGGTTTCGCAGTAATCGAATGGTAGGGCACCTGTCATTGCGCCTGCGTGATGGGACCTGGGTGGTCACGTTGCTTATGCTCTTAGTCGGGGTTAGTTCGCTGATGGGATCGTTTGCTCCGGCAATGGCAAAGACAATCGTCCGCAATGGCTTCACCATCGAAGTGGTCGACGAACGGATCGTTCCGTTGTGGGGGGGGAACCAACGCTATTATTGGCTTGACGACGAGAAGCTCGTGTTCCTTGGTGCCTATGTGGATGACTTTCGCGGCAAAAGG
>JAPKBD010000093.1 GCA_028824965.1 Alphaproteobacteria bacterium
GCCAGATCAAGATGGAGCAGCTCCGTCCGGTCAAGAAGGTCGAGCGCATCGTCTCGCGCACGGTTGATCCGTTGAAACAGGCGGTTATATCCGCCACCAAGTTTCAATCGGGCTTCACAACCAACGTAATCCCGGAAACCGCACTGATCGCGGGCACAACACGGGCCTTTTCAACCAGGGTCCAGGATATCATGGAGACGGAAATCAGGCGGGTGGCGGAAGGTATCGCCCAGGCGCACGGCGCCACCATCAATTATACCTATGATCGCCGCTACGCCCCGACTATAAATACGGAAGTCGAAACTGAGAAAGCCCATCGGGCGGCGGCGGTTGTCGTGGGCGAGGAAAACGTACGCCGGGATTTGCAGCCGACCATGGGGGCGGAAGACTTTTCCTGGATGCTGCAGGCCCGGCCCGGCTGTTATGTCTGGGTTGGCAATGGCGTCGGTAATGAGCCGGGTGGCTGCATGGTGCACAACCCGAATTATGACTTCAACGATGAAATTCTGCCCATCGGCGCCTCCTATTGGGTGAAGCTGGTGGAGCAGGAATTGGCGGTTGCCTAAGCAAACGTGAAGGGACTTGTAGTATGATATTAAGTTTGCTACGGTTACCTATTGATTACGTTGCATAATCAGGGTTTCTCTAGCTGCTTACGTCGACAATGCTGGGGCTTGTACCGACGATGTGCCCGTTAGAGTAATTCTGTATCACTTGAAATTGTTTCGCGATTTTAAGTGATTGAAATAATTGCTCTATTCTTAGGAAATTGAGCGTTTCAAATATGAAATGCTCAAGGGGAAGCTGATGGGGTTTAAGGTCAAGTTTTGGGGCGTCCGGGGATCGATCGCCTGTCCTTCGTCAAAGTACGTCATGTTTGGCGGCAATACGTCGTGTATTGAAGTCGCCTGTGGTGGCCGGCGTGTCATTTTTGACTGCGGCACCGGGTTAAGGAACTTCGGTCATTGGATGATGAAAAAGGGTGTCCGCCGGGCGGATATCCTGATGTCTCATTCTCATTGGGACCATATCAATGGCTTTCCATTCTTCTCGCCGGCCTTCCAGGCAGATTGTGAATTCCGCATCATGGCCGGGCATCTTTTCAATGTGAAGGAAACCCTGCACGACATTATGTCAGGGCAGATGAACCAACCCACATTCCCTGTGCCGATTGAGGCGATGCAGTCCAAAATGGTGTTTGAGGATTTCGTCGCCGGTGACAGCTTCACTTTGGGCGAGGGGATCAAAGTCACAACAACCCTTTTGAACCACCCTGATAATGCCACTGGTTATCGCATCGACTACGGCGGCAAAAGCTTTTGCTATATCACCGATACGGAACATGTTCCCGGTAAGCCGGACGAGAATATTTTGCATCTCATCGATAACGCAGATGTGGTGGTCTATGACTGCACCTATACGGATCGGGAGTTCCCGGCCAAGGTAGGTTGGGGTCATTCAACGTGGCAGGAAGGCGTGCGCCTGTGCAAGCTGGCCAATGCCAAACGCCTGGTGATCTTCCATCACGATCCGGACCATGAAGACCCGTTCATGGAATTGCTGGAGGCTGAGGCGCGGATGACCTGGGATGGTGCCTTAATGGGCCGGGAGAATATGCGCCTGACCCTCGCATAAATACGGGTTAATTGACACAGAATCCGTGGTAAAATGGATTGCCGGGTCACGCCCGGCAATGACGAATACTTCCGAAAATTCGCAAAGAACAGACAATATTGTCATACCCGGACTTGATCCGGGTATCCAGGGACGTGAGGCAATTTGCCCGTGATTTTCCTGACTTGATATAAGTAGAATTACGCAGCGCTCGACTATCTTCGGGCGTCGGAACGAATTGCTGCCAATCCCCGTATTTGTCCACCGTCCGCATCAAAGTTATCGTCCGCCAGCCAGGTTTCGAAGGCCGCCTTCACCTTTGGCCAATCCTGATCAATCATGGCGAACCAGGTCGTGTCCCGATTGCGCCCTTTGTAGATCATATGCTGGCGGAACAACCCTTCATATTGAAAGCCCAGGCGCAATGCGGCCCGGCGTGAGGCCTCATTCAGCTTGTCGCATTTCCATTCATAACGGCGATAGCCCAAGTCTTCAAAGACGTGACGGGCCATGAGATACATCGCCTCTGTCGCGGCCCGGCTGCGTTTTAGGGATGGTGCATACCAGATAGAGCCGACTTCGCAACTGGCCCATTGTGGTTCGATGCGCAGATAGCTGGCCATGCCCTGGGCGCGATCGGCGTCTGTGTCCACCAGTGCATAGACCTCTCGTTCCTCGTTCGCCCCTTGGGTTGCCAGCCAGGTCGCAAAGGCATCTGCATCAGCAAACGGGCCAAAACTCATGTAGGTCCACATATCGTTTGTGGGATCTCCTTTCGGACCATAAGCGGCGGCATATAAATCATCCCCATGACGGGCGGGGTCAATCGGTTCCAACCGGACCGATTTTCCCGTCATAGCAAGGTTGGATGGACGACCGCCATCCGGCAGAACGGTCAGGGTTGTTCCGACCTTCAAACCATTATTCATAGGGTTCATTAAGGCTTTCGCGCTTCGATTTGGCCCAGGCGATTGTCCAGCAGCCATTCGTACTTGGCATCCACAAAACCAACTTCGGTTAGATAGGCGACATATTCCGGGCCACTGGGGACGTGGCCGGTATAATGGCCATCGCGAATTGCCTGTAGATGATAAAAGCCGGGATCGACCGGGCCGGAGCGGTCATCGTTCAACATATAACCAACGATCAGGATGCCGCCGCCCGAAGGTAGTGCGTCATATGCCCGCTTTAAGGTCGCGACCACTTCATCGCGTAGATACCAGTGAAGGGGTGTGATGTACGAGATCAGATCGCAATCTTTGGGGTAGTCATCGATTTGCGTGAAATCGCCCGGCTGGGCATCGATGCGGCTTTCCAGGCCGTGCTTGGCAACGAATTCCTTTGTTACCGGAATAACGTTGGGATGATCCTTCACCGTTACGCGCAGACCCGTGTGACGTTCACAGGCGGCAATGGCATAGCAGCCGGAGCCGCCGGCAAAATCAAGCCAGTGGTTATAGCGGGAAAAATCAAACCGCTTGGCCAGGCGGTGGGCCAGGCCGATTGAGGAGTTATAGCCGGCCTCAGTAAAGTCCCGGGCCCGCTGGGGATCATCCAGGTCACCTTCATAAAGCTTGGAAGGCGGAACCTCAGAACTAATAGTGCCCAGACTTGTCGAGAAGCCTTGCATCTCCGCATATTCCGTTGTGATTGTGAAGCGTAGAAAGTCGCCGAAATAGGTCGGCTTGTCCCGTACCAGGAAACGTTCCACATCGGCCAAGTTGACATTGCGGCCATCGACTTCGGCCACCAAATCCATGGCCTTGCAGATGATTAAAAGGCGATCTGCGGTTTCAGGATTCATATTACAATGGGCGCCAATTTCCTCCGGCGTACTGGCGCCTTCCGATAGGGCGGTGAACAGGCCGCATTCCAGGGCTGCGCCCATGGCCTGGCTTTTCTTGAACGATAATGCCAACTCGTTCAGGCGCTCGGAATTTTTACCGACAGTGGGGTCGTTAGGAATTTGGGGTACTTCACTCATTTGACTGTCCTCTGATTAAACAAACTATTATGGGCACCGGGTTCGGGGGCGGGATCGAGCCCACGCGTGCCACCGGAAGTGCCTGGAAATCCAATTTGGCGTAGGGATTGGCCGCTTTGATCCTGGGTATCCAAGATCATATTGCGGCCTTGCAGTTGGGAATTGTCGTACGCTTCCTCCGGTGTTTTGACCAGGGCAATCTCAACATTCTGGGCGGATAGGGCATCAACCCAATATTGCGCACCTTGGGTTAAAAATTGTTGCCGTAGGAATGCTGTGGCCTCAGCGGCGTCTGCGTCCAATGACTGGCCTTGCTGCCACAGCTCTTCCCGATCAAAATAACGGAACAACGCCCTGGCAGATGTTTCCGACAATGCCGTTAGCACGATAGAGCGACCATCGCCGGCGCTATAGACGTTGAAGACGGCGCGTTTGGATCTCGCCTCTGCTTCCATACCGCTGATGGCAACGTCCTCGCGCATGGTGCCGTGGGACACTGCGAGGAGGGAGAACACGCTTTCCTGCATAGATAAATCAATGTGCCGGCCAACCCCGCCATTTTGTGTACGCCCTTGCAGGGCAGCGGAAATGGCAAAGGCTGTCATCACACCAGTGGTCGAGTCCGTGAGATAGGTTTGCGGGCCGGCGGGTTCAGGACTATTGGCATTTAGGGAGTGCAGCAGGCCGCTTTCCGCCTGAAAGATTAGATCATAGGCCGCGCGTTGGGCTTCATCGCCGGATTGGCCGAACCCGGACAGGGAGCAATAGATGATGCCGGGGTTTATGGCCTGAATGGTGTCGTAGTCTATACCCAATCGCGTTGTTACGCCGGGGCGATAGCTTTCGATCAGCACATCCGCCTCCCGCGCCAGGTTAAGAAACGTGGTGCGATCAGCCTCGTCCCGCAAGTTCAGGACGATGGATTGTTTGCCCCGGTTAAGCAACAAATCCTCGTTGGTGATATGGTCCGGGAACCCCTCCCGCTCAATGCGGATAGATGTTGCACCCCAGCCGGTCATCAAAAAACCGCAATATTTGCCTGGCGTCATCACGCCGACCTCAAGGATTGTTATGCCCTTTAGCGCATCCTGCATGTAGTCGTTCCTAAATGTTGCGAAATTCGGCGATGGCGGCATCAAGGCGGTCAAGGTGCTGACGGCTGTATTCGGCATAATCAAATCCCTCGGCCAATGTCCCAGCTTCGGAATTGGGGAACATCGCGCCCACGCCGCCCCATAGGCCGGACCAGATCAAGGCCGCGCATTTCCAGGCGGCAAACCGCCGCCGGCTCGTCTGATCAGCGTCTTCGCCCGTCAGCTGGCGGTAGCGGTGCAACATATCGTCTGCGACGCCGGCATCCAGATCCAGGTTTACGGCCAGACTTGCCAGATCATATAGGCCGTCGTTCCAGCCGCCATATTGCCACTGGCTCAGGGAATACCTTTCGCCATTATCCAGAACAGTATTTGCCGCCAGATTGTTATGGCAGAACACAGGTTGTATGGCCCCAATGGCCAATTCCAGCTCATCATTCAAGGCCATCAACCGGGACAAGGCAGACACCAGATCACCACTGTGCTGCATGATGATCCGGGCATAGCGGCGGTTTAGATGAAAAACCCAGAACATAGGTCCCGGCACTTCTAACCGCCCCGGCAGATCCAGATGACATTGTCCCAACAACCCGATCAGGCGATCCATATTTTCCGGTTGCGCCAATGCGTCTGCGTCTGTCTCAATTGCTGCCTGCTCATACTCAAAAACCAGCGCGCCCGGCTCATAATGCAACAGGGCAGGTGACAGGCCTGCCTCGTGTGCAGCTTGCGATACCGCA
Source organism: Alphaproteobacteria bacterium (assembly GCA_028824965.1). Taxonomy (GTDB): domain Bacteria; phylum Pseudomonadota; class Alphaproteobacteria. The sequence continues at coordinate 5,433 of JAPKBD010000093.1, forward strand.
ATCTCGTTGTAGTGATAGATGCCATGTTCGGGCAGGTCATCGCCGATCTGCACGTTATATTGGTCTATGCCGTCGTCCGCTAAAAATCGATGGCCGGTTGGACCTGCCGACAATGGCTTCAAGGTCACCGGCTCTGACCAAAAATCCAACTCCAAGGCCCGGCGGCGGGCGTCTTCAACCATTGCGCACTTCCTATTAAATCAGCGCTTATGCTAGTGGGTTTCCCTCCCACTTGCTATGATCTACCGAACAAAATCTGCCAGTATTTACTAATAAAAGGATTTGCCATGCCGTTGAGTGGTATTCGGGTTATCGATCTTGGAAGGGTTATCGCTGGGCCATTGGGGCCGATGTTGTTGGGCGATATGGGGGCCGACGTGATCAAGGTTGAAAGTGGGCAGGGCGATAGTCTGCGCCAGCAGGCACCATCCTTCAGCCCCGGCATGGGCGGCTATTTCACCACCGCCAATCGCAACAAGCGCAGCTTGCATGTGGATTTGCGTAAACCGGGCGGGGGCAAATTACTGCGTGCGTTGATGGCCTCCGCTGATGTGGTCGTAGAAAATTTCCGCCCCGGAATTTTTGATGAAATGGGCTTCACCGATGACGTTCTGGCTCGCGACTTCCCCCACCTGGTGGTTGCCCGGCTGTCGGCCTTTGGTGACGTGGGGCCCATGGGGCATCGTTCCGGCGTGGATCAATTGGTCCAGGGCTATTCCGGGCTGATGGCGATTACGGGGAGTGAGGAAACCGGACCCATCCGATCCGGCGTTGCTATCTCGGATGTTTTGGGCGGGCTGTGCAATACCATCGGTATTCTGGGCGCCTTGATGGAAAAGCAGCAAAGCGGCCGCGGCCAGGTTGTTCGCACCTCGTTGTTGGAGGCGACCATGTCCATGCTGACCGTGCAGGCGGGGCGGTATTTTGCATCTGGCCAGGACCCGGTGGCAGAGGGTAATCATCATCCGGCCTCTGCCCCCTATGGTCTGTTTAAAACGTCTGATGGGCAGATCCAGATTATGGTCGCGCGAAATGAGGACTTTCGTTTGTTCGCGGAATTTTGCGGCAGGCCTGAATGGAATGACGATCCGCGCTTTGCCAACGCCGGCGCACGCTCCATCAATAAATACCCCATGCGTGAAGTGGTGGCCGAGGCGATGGTCGAAAAATCAACCGAAGCCTGGTTGGATTTCTTCATCAATAACGACATTCCCCATGGCCAAGTCCTCTCCATCCAGGAAGCATTTGAAAGTGCCCAGGCACAAGCCCTGGGCATGACCATGGCAATGACTACGGGTGATGGGGTTGAGATCAAATCACCGCGCTTTCCCTGGCGCTTTAATCGCACACCGGCCCAGGTGCGCTATCCACCGCCAAGTGTGGGGGAGCATACGGAAGAAATTCTGGCTGAAGTCGGCCTGGCCGATGACGGGGAGGTGCGGGCTGCCCTGTTAAAGTTGAATGGTTAAGAGGGAAAGCAGGCCATATTTATAGAATAAATTAACCACTAATTTTTGGACAATCTTAATTTTTCTCCGCTATTGCTATGTAACAGAATTATCTCTGATGTTGGACGCGATGCGCGGATGGTGGTGCATCCAGCGTGGTCCATTGTCGTGATACGGATCCAATCGCTATAGCTGCGTGCGATGGGTTTGAGGGCAACGCAGATCAGGAACTGTTATGCATAAACGAATAAAAGCCACATATGCGGCGGTTTTGGCCGGCGCGCTGTTTGCCGTAGCCATTCCGCTATCAACAAATGCCGCCAACTCAATCCTCGACCGCGCCACAGCCAAGGGTGGGGCTAGCCATATTCTGGCTAAGCCAACACCGGATAGGGCCGAAAAAAGCATCGGCGGCGTGGCGCGTACCCAGGCCAGCGTTGAGGGTGAACTTGGCGGTTCCCGCCGGGACCTGGAACGGGACCTGCCGGTCTATCAAAACGAAGAAGTAACCACCGGCAAGGATGCCCGTGCCGTTTTGCGCTTTCGCGACGGCAGTGTCCTGATGATCGGCGCGGATGCCGAAGTGGTCCTTGATGACTATGTCTATGGTAATTCAGGCGGCGTGATCACTTTGATAAAGGGCGCGTTGCAATTTACCTCCGGCAAGATGGGTCGCCTAGGCCTGAAGATTAAGATGCCGGTCGCCACCATTGGCATTCGGGGTACGGATTTTTGGGCCGGTGAAACCAGGGGCGGCTATGGTGTTTTGTTGGTGCGTGGTGAAGTTGACGTCACTAACGCTGCGGGCACGGTAACCTTGCGCGCACCACACGAAGGCACCTTGATCGCCACCGATGGTAGCGCACCGGGTGCGGCAACAATCTGGAAAGATCGCGACCAGCAAAAGGCCTTGGCAGGTGTAGCCTTCACCACGGGCCCCTTGTGCACCATGCTGCAAAAGGTTGCCAAAGACCTCTTCCGCTCCTGCATCTAATCTTATAAACACTCTCTTTGCTGATCGCATCCTTATGGGCGACTTGAGCAATTCGTCGGAAAAAGGCACAATAGCGTCTAAATCTTAAGGAGAGACGTTATATGGCCTACCAAACACTGGATGTTGAACCCCTAGCGGGCGCTATGGGCGCGGTTATTCACGGCGTCGACCTAAGTACGGATTTGAGCAATCAGGCCTTTGATGAAATTCATCAGGCGTTCCTGGATCACAAGGCGATCTTTTTTCACAACCAGAATCTGGACCCACAACAGCAAATCGCCTTTGGCCGTCGGTTCGGCCCCATGGGCGTTTATCCCTTTATGGAGGGGTTGGAGGAAGCACCGGAAACATTCGAGATCCTCAAAACCGAAGACGACAAACAGAATTTCGGCGGGGCCTGGCATTCTGACATGTCCTTCACCTCCATACCGCCCTTGGGCACCATGCTGTATTCCTTGGAAATGCCCGACGCAGGTGGCGATACGCTGTTTGCCAATACGGCGCTAGCCTATGACGCGTTGTCGGACGGCATGAAGGATATGCTGGACGGTTTGATCGGGGTCTACAGCGCCGCCCTAAAACGCTCGGGTGGTCGGGCGCAACGCTTTAAGACCAACAAATCCATGAACGCCAAGAACATGGACAACGTGGATATGGAGGCGGAACACCCCGTTGTCCGCACCCATCCCGAGACCGGGAAAAAGGCATTGTACCTGGGCAAGGGCCATACGGTCCGTTTTAAAGATATGACGGAGGCAGAGAGCCGCCCGCTTATCGATTTCCTGGCGGAACATTGCGTCCGTCCGGAATTTACTTGCCGCTTTGCCTGGGGGGTTGGCTCCCTTGCCCTGTGGGATAATCGGTGCACCCTGCATTTTGCCATAGATGATTATCCCGGCCAGCGCCGCCGTATGCGTCGTTTGACAATTGAAGGTGACCAACCTGTTTAATTGGCCCCTATAGCGGACCCATCATAGCGAAGCTCTCCCTCTTGAAAGTTATATAAGATTATGAACCAGCGGATCCTGATTATTGGCGCAGGCGCGGTCGGTGCTTATGTTGGCGGCTATTTTTCCCGCGCAGGCATGGATGTCATCCTGGCCGACCCCTGGCCGGCGCACGTGGAACATATGCAAGCCCACGGTTTGCGCCTGGAAGGTATGACAGAGGAAGAATGTTTCCGCACGGACGTCCGCGCCATGCATTTCACGGATCTGCAAAGCCTGGCCAAGGAACGGTTGGCGGATATCGCTTTTGTCTGCGTCAAATCCTACGACACACCGTGGGCTGCGGCACTGGCGAAGACGTATCTGGCGCCGGATGGGTTTATCGTCTCGCTACAGAACGGTATCAACGAAGACGCCATTGCGAACGTTGTCGGCTGGAACAAAGTCATCGGCTGTATCGCCTCTAAAATCGTGGTGGAATTGGTGGAGCCTGGGTTCGTCCGTCGCTCTGTCTCTAAGGGCGGGGAGGCGTATACGACTTTTCGGGTTGGTGAACCACATGGCCGGCCCAGTGCGCGGCTGCAAACCGTTCACGATATGCTGGCGGATATCGACAGCGTCAAAATCACCACGAATTTGTGGGGTGAACGTTGGTCGAAACTGGTGCAAAACGCCATGGGCAATGGCCTGTCAGCCGCGTCTGGCATGTCGAACAAGCAGTTTACGCAGAACGATATTACCCGCCGTCTGTCCATCCGACTGGCGGGTGAGGCGGTTCGTGCCGGGCAAATGCAGGGCCTGTCATTGGAAAAGATCGCCGGTGTTGAGCCTGAGATCTGGGTCGCTGCGGCAGATGAATTGACCACAGGTGCCAACGACACCCCGGTGCTGGATGAGTTGGAAGGCCGGATGCTGTCCCAGGCGGAGCGGATGAGCGATACCGCCCGACCTTCCATGGGCCAGGACATGATCAAGGGCCGGCGGACCGAGATCGAATTTCTGAATGGATTGGTGGTTCAACGGGCCCAGGAAATGGGCCTGGAAGCCCCCGCTAACGCCGGCCTTATCGCTGCCGTGCAAAAGGTTGAGCGCGGTGATGCCCCCGCAGACTTGGCCCGGGTGCAGGATATCTAGAGAAATTCTAATCTAACGCGAATTGGCTAAAACACCTATGGCGTTACTAAGTGATTGGAAAAATTTCTCTATTCTTAAGAGTTTGGAGATTTCTGGCTCGGAAATGATCCGACTGGTCGAAAGAGTTTAGACGCCCACTTTGTGGGAATAGGCCCCATAGATAAAACTGCCGCTGTCATTCGACGACTGTACTGGCATCATGATGCAACGGAATAGAACCTCGCCTAAAATTTCATCATGATAGCTGCCCTCAACCGGGACAGGGCTGCCGTCTTTTATGGTTTTCTGACAGCCTTCTGCAAATGGGCCTTGTAGTTCCGAAGGCAATGCGTCGGCCAATGTACTACCCAGTCGTTCCATATTCCAATGGGATTGCAGCGTATCACCGCAGGCGATAAAAACCGCATGGGGCATGTGATTGTCACTGCGTATAAGGAAGCGGTCGTGCCATTCTGTCATGGTATCGCCGATACCAAGATTAGCCAGAAATGGTATTGCATCTTCCCCACGGGCAATCATCCAGTCATCACTGGCGTGCGCGGTCACCCGACGTTCGCGTTCTTTTTGCATTAATAACGATTCCCGGTCCATTGAGTCCGCCATCGGCTGATATATAATTACGCTAATTTAAAGGATGCGCAGTGACGGGGATCACTAAACGGTCACTCGACCGCCTGTTAGTTGTCAAATTTTTCTAATATCCAGTGATTCTGTCGATGTCAGCGGCTAAATCTAGGGTGTTTTCGCTGCAATTATTCTGCCGCCGCCCAGTTTTCCATCTTCAAAGGCCTGTCGGATGGTCTGATTCGCTTCCCTCACAATGCCATAGACCCTGACGCTGTAGGTACTGCAGATTTCATCTTTCATGCCGTTCAGCCTGGCCATGATGGCCCGGTACTGTTCCAGACATTCCGCGCTGGTATCGTGCTGGTGTAAAATTTTAAAACCGTTTTGTTGCAGCATTTTTTGATAGCTGTCCAACGTCGCCATGTTCGCGGCGACAAGGGCACCTTGGATCGCCTCGTTCTGCGCCACCGACATTTCATCGATCTGCAACCAGTCGGTGAATGCGACGGTTCCGCCAGGTGCCAAAACCCGGGCGCATTCGGACAGAAGGCGATCTTTATCCGGCACGTGGCACCAGGCGTCCTGGCTGATGATGACATCGAAACTGCCATCATCAAACGGCATCGCCATGGCATCACCCTGATGAAATTTTACCAGATGATCCAATGACCGCGCCTTGGCCCGCGCCGTTGCTTCGTCCACATTGGACTGGACGATATCAAGGCCCGTGACCGTACAGCCGATTGTTTTGCCCAGATGCAGACAGGCCCCGCCCAGGCCGCTGCCCACGTCCAAAACGGATGCCGCTTTGGTGATCGCGGCTTCCTTAATAAAAATATCGGTGGAGGCCCGCCCGCCCAGGGATAGATAGTCATCGCTGTACATTTTTTCGATCAGGCCGGAACCAATGGGGCTGTAGTTCCGGTTTAGCGCATCGATATTCATAAAACTCTCCAGCTCATACAATTGCACATACTATAGAGGAGGGTGGGGTCGGGCCAAACCTGCATCGTTGGGCGGAAATTTTAGCGCAGTTCCACCGTCATCGGATCGTACGAAAACAGCCAGGCGGTACGTTCGGCGTTCATGTCTCGCTGTGCGAAGGCTTCGCGCAAAGCTGCCTCAGAGGCAAGGTGGAACATATCCCGGTTGGCGGAGCTTTCGTTGACGATGCGGGCTGTGCGTTCCAGGCGGTTGCGTTGGTATAATTCCAGGGCCTCGCTCACGTCGTCGTCTTGGCTCAACGCCCTTGCGATTACGGCACCATCCTCGATTGCCATGCCGCCGCCCTGGGCCATATAGGGCAGGGTAGGGTGGGCCGCATCGCCCAGCAATGTCGTCCGTGCCGTACGCCAGTTATCCACGGGGGGGCGATTGTTCATGGCCCAGCGAAAACATTGATCCTTGTCTGCATGATCGATGATGGCCTGAATGTTATCGTGCCAACCGGCGAAGTCAGCCTTCATCTCCGCCCAAGGTCGCCGGGCGGTCCAGCTTTCATCGTCCCAGGTTTCATATTCCACGCAGCCCACCATATTCAAAAGGCACTCCGGGCCATCAGGTCGGATGGGATAGACCACGCCGTGCTTGCCGGGGCCGACACAGATATTCACCGTATCAGGGCGCATCTCGGGCGCCAGGCGTTCGGCTGGTACCAGAATGCGCCAGGACTGATCGCCCGTGTAGTGTACGGGGGTTTCGCCCAATATCCTGGCCCGCACCAGGGACTTGATACCATCAGCCCCGATGAGGATATCTCCACGCGCCTCCTCACCCTCAGCGAACGCCAGGGTGACGCCTTCGCCGTCCTCCCAATAATCCACGACCTTCGCATTCAGGCGCACGGCTTTTGGGTCCAGGTCCCGCACCGCATGGATCAGACAATCCAGCAGATCCGCCCGATGAACAGATAGATAGGGCACACCGTGGCGGTCCACATAACCATCACCAAGGGGAATCTCCTGTAGCACTTCGCCAGTATCGAACATCTTGAATTGATAGGCCGTGGGGGCCACACCCAATGCCGCCAGGCGTTCCACCAAACCAAGGTGCGCCAACACCCGCATGGGATTGGCGCTCAATTGAATGCCTGCGCCAACTTCGCCTAATTCAGCAGCTTGTTCAAATACCTGAACCTCGAACCCGGCCCGCAACAAGCAGGCCGCTGCTGTCATGCCACCGATGCCGCCGCCGACAATCAGAATTTTTTTCATGGATGCCAGCTTAAGCCAAAGGTTCGACGTTCAACAACAACTGCATATCAACGGTTCCTCCATCGCCGGCGAGGGGCAGGGCCAGGGTATCGATGGCAATATGTTCCTTGGTCTTAATCCTGGAATGATTGATATAGCGAATGGGTTTGCCGCTGGTGACGACGCTCCTCAATTTATTGTTCAGGAATTGGAACTGCTCCACGCCTGCGGCTTCCTCCAGCCATAAACCCGTCGCATCACCCCCCGACCGGTTTGCGGCACCCGTACCCATTAAACGAAAATGAAAGCGTATGTTCCCGTCAGTTCGATCAACATTCAGTAAAATAACCCACCGCAATAATCGTGGAATATCCAGGGGGTCCAAATGCTGACGGCCCGGCAAGCGGCCTGATGGCGTAATTTGGCACCAATAGTCATATAGGTCCTGGTGCAAGGGGTGTAATAATTCAAGGGGCTGACCCAGATAACTATGATTGATTTTCTTTAACCCACTGTTTT